>CAZIJS010000059.1:0-20806 GCA_964539505.1 uncultured Myxococcales bacterium | reverse complement strand
TTCTGTCTCCAAAGACTCCCCAGCCAGGACTCAGTCGTCCGGTGGGAAACGAGGCGCAATGGCGAAGGACCACAGCACCAACGACGAGGGACGTCCAGACGAGGCTTCGAAAACGGACCCAACCTGGGACGACGATGCCCCGACCATGGTCCGGGAACCGAGCGACAGCCAGGAAATTGCGGCGGACGCTGAACAGGAAGTGCCAAACGACGCAGTGACAGCGCAAGATGTCTCGCCCCTGCCTCCTTCGCACGAAGGCGCCACGTTCAGCGGTGAGATTCCGCTGAACACCGCTGAACTCCAGGCAGTGGTGCTCTCGGATGCACCTCCCACCATTCCGGGAACCAAGAACAAGCCGGAACAGGCCTCCGAATCCGACGAACGCTTCGGACGAAGAGCCAACTCCTCGGTCAGAACCATGGTCTCTGTCCCCCCCGCAGCTCGGGTGGCCAAAATGGGAGACTATCCTCTCATCGAGGCCCTGGGGGCCGGCGGAATGGCCAACATCTACAAGTCGAAACAGATCAGCCTGCGTCGGACCGTGGCCCTCAAGGTGCTCAAGCCCGCAGTGGCCAATGAGGAACAGTTCGCCATGCGCTTCGAGATGGAGGCGCAGACCCTGGCTGAACTCCAGCACGAAAACATCGTCCAGATTTATGACCACCGACAGGATGACGGCCTGCAGTACATGGTCATGGAATATGTGGAAGGCATCGATCTCTTCGACCTCATGGACGAATGTGGCCCCTTGCCGCCCGAAGTCGCTGCCATCATCGCACTCCACGTGGCGCGTGCCTTGGAGCATATCCATTATCGCGGAATCGTGCACCGAGACATCAAACCGGCCAACATCATGGTCTCCTACTCGGGTGCCACGAAACTCATGGATTTCGGCATCGCCCGGGTGGATGCAGACCAGGACCTGACACAACACGGCATGGGGCTGGGCACCCCTTCCTACATGTCGCCGGAGCAGGTCTTGGGTGACAAGCTCGACGGCCGGACCGACATCTTTAGTCTGGGCACGGTCATGTTTCAAATGGTCACTGGACGCAGGCCTTTCGTAGAAGACGACCAGGAAACCGTGCTTCAGAAAATACGCAGTGAGCGCGCCCCCAGGGCTCGCCACGTCCGTCCGGACCTGCCCAGAGACCTGGACCGGATCATCGGACGATGCCACCAACGCAAATCCAGTGATCGTTATTGGCCGACCAGGGAACTCGTCAGGGCACTGGAACGATTCCTCGCAGCCTCGGGCGTGCAGAGCGAAAACGTCACCATCGTCCGGTTCCTGGCCGACAAGGGAATCATCACTCCGGAAGTCGCTGAACAGCAGCTGACCCTGGCCCGCAGGAGTGGATACCGTGCCACCAAACCGATCCGACATGCCCACAAGGGACCGGTTCGAAGACCTGCGCTGGTCGCAGGTGGCTTGATCTTGGTGGCTGCACTGGCTTTCGCCGCCGGTTGGTGGCTCGCACCGCTCTCCTCCCGACAGCTTGCGGGGAAAGCTCGTCCAGGAGCCCGGACAACGGTCCGCGAAGGTCACCAATCGTCTGCATTGCCCCCGAAACGGTACCAGGGCGGTATCGAGATCCTGGTCAAACCCTGGGCCGAGATCTTTGTCGATGGCCGCAGGGTGGGCACGACGCCAATCGCCGGATCCATCCGCCTCCAGCCAGGGAAGCATCGAGTGATCCTCAAAAACCCGTACTGTAAGACAAAATCTCTGTCGGTCACCATCGTAGAAGGTCAAACCGTCAAGATAAAGGAAACCCTCCAATGCAGTCCAGGCCCGACGCAGCGAGCTGCACGATGAGTGCTCCCCGGCCTTTTCGTTGCATGCGCCATCCATGGCAAGACATTGCAGGACGGCGGAGAAAACAAGCAATTCTGGAGGTGTGGCTGGCACTGCACCTCGCGGTGTCCGTTGCTCCCCAAAAAGCGAATGCCTCGGGACGATTTCTCACCAAACGAGTCCATCGCGGGGAAACCGCAAAGAACATCGCGCTCTATTACTACGGAACAGAAAAGGCTGCACCCGTCGTGAAAGCAGCGGCCGGCATGTCACCGCAATCGACAAAGCGACTGAGCCCTGGCACCCTACTCAAACTCCCCATCGCCTGGAGCTATCGCATCAGGCCCAAAGACACCTGGCGTCACATTGGAAGGGACTATCTGTCCGCGGGATTTCGAGGTCGTCTGCTGGCCCTCATCAACGGAAAAGACGCGACAAAGTCGCCCCCTGCCGGCCACGTGATTCGTATCCCGGCGACTCTCTGGTTCAAACCCCGCCGAACGGTTCGCCTGCGGCGTCTGGTCCGATGGCTGTCCCCGGCTGTCTCAGACGCGGAAAAACGGGTCCTGGCCGAACGCATCGTGGCATTCAACGGGCTGTCGAACAAACGACTCCGCCGAAACAGAACCATCCTCATTCCCCTGTTCAGCCTGGAGGCCAGGCAGGGTTTGGTGGCCAACGACTTACCCATCCCCGACCAAAAAACGGCACGCCTGCTCAAACGAGCCCACGCAACGGCAAGAGCACTGCTGGACGACGGACGATACGAGCAGGCTGCATTGGTCTGCCTCAAGACATTGCCCTGGGCCCACCTGGCTCCCCGTCGAGGAGCGCTCGTCTATAAGGACCTTGCCTATGCATTCGTTGCCATGGAATGGTTCTCGTTGGCTCGGACCATGGCCGCCAAGGCACTGGCATTGGACCCCAAGGTACCGTTGGACCCCGTCGAAGACTCTCCGAAAATCCTCCGTCTCTTCGGGCGGCGAGGTCATTCCACGGCGAATCGCCGTCCCTAGGGGCCAGGTGACCAAGGAGCTGCTCTTGCCAGACGAAGCACGGCAATCAGACCAGGGCATGAACTCCCACGACTCGAAACGCATCGGAAACGAACCAGATTCGCGACGTCTCCTAGAAACATCGAGGCGTCGTCTCATGACTCCTCTCCTCTTGTTCTTGCTGAACCTGACGGCCCTGGGTCTCTCTGTCGAGCTTACGAAAATCCACATCCAGGTCCACCTTCATCCCGGCATCAAGAGCTTCTGTTCCTTGGCCCATGCAGTCTCCTGTCTCAATGTGGCAGAGAGCCGATTCTCCGTCTTCGCCGGCATGCCCATGGCAGTCTGGTCCATCCTGGGACAACTGGCCTTGGCAGCCCTCATCTGGCCATTTCTTCGGAAAAACCGCCGCTACGGCCTGGGGCTGTTGACGGCAGGTACATGGCTGGCCCTCGTCGTCTCGATGGTCATCGCAGCCATCTCGGGATTCATTCTCCACAGCCTCTGCATTCTCTGTGCAGGCCTGGGGCTGGTGAACCTGGGCATGGCTGTCATCTCCCTGTGGCAACTGCGCCAACGAAAATCATCAGTGTTGACAGGATTCACTGAAGCTATCTTAGGAGACATCAGGACCCTCGGAAAACACAAAGGCATCATGGCCTCCATGGGAATCCTGGCGATGGCCGCAATCGCTGGCATCCTCTGGTATCCCAAATACTGGAGGATTCCCCCCAGGGGAGGTCCTGGGAACCTCGCCCACGGTTTTACAAAGGAAGGGCACCCCTGGATTGGAGCCAAACATCCACGTATCGTCATCGAAGAATTCACGGATTTCCAATGTCCGTTTTGTCGCAGGGCGCACGATAAGGTTCGCGGCCTCCTGGAACGCCATGCCGACCAGGTGCGCCTCATCCACAGGGATTATCCCCTCGACCATCACTGCAATCCCGAGGTCGACGAACCCTATCATCTGAGAGCCTGTGAACTCGCGAGAGCAGCAAGGTGTGCCGGTCTCCAACACCGATACTGGCACATGGCCGATATGCTCTTCGACAGGCAGCCCAGGTCCGGCGGCCCCGACGTCTCCGTGCTGGCCCACCGTCTCGGACTCGACATGACATCATTTTCTCAATGCATGTCATCCCGGAAAATACGCGGGGCGATCCGCGCAGACATCGAGGAGGGAAACAGACGCCACGTCGACGGAACACCCACCTATTTTGTCAATGGCATGGCAATCCAGGGTTGGCCCGACGAAGCGACCCTTCGGCGAGCCCACTCCCTGGGAAAACATCTCAGACCGCCAAATCGCTAACGCCCCCCAAGCTGAGTCAACACCCGACAATGTCTCAAAAAACCCTTGCCGGCGCGTTTGAATTTTAAAATGGCATGCATTATAAATGGGACACTCGATTTGGTGGACCGGTTTTTGCCGCCAAAACGACCATGAAAAACCCCCATAGAGAGCCACGGCCCGGAGTAGACACATGGAGACAGTCCAGGACCATACCAAGATTGCTGAAAACCTCAAAGAACAGGCGGCATTTCTCAAAGACAAGATCGACGTCTACGAGTCGGACGAGGAGGGACGCAAACGCCTCGAGACCCTCGTGGAAGCCTTGGAACAGGCTGCTGTCTATCTCGAAGATTATGGCTCAACGGCGGGAAGAGAATCCCAGGATGAATCTGCGGATGTCCGGACTGCGGAGCAACCGGCAGTCAAGCCGGACAGTCCCGAGGACACGGAAGGTTGGTTGACCTATTACCTGGAAAATCCCAAAGACGAGGATGCGGTGGACAACATCCAACGCCTCGAAACCAAGTACCGCGTGGCCGAAGACTGGGACATGGTTTTGACGATCCTCATGACGAAAATCGAGGTCGAGGACGAAGAAGAGGAAAGATTGGCCCAACTCCAGGAAATGCAGCGCATCTGCGAACAGGAGGTTGGAGACCTGGCCAAAGCGTTCGTGGCCGCCCAGATGACCCACGCACTCAAACCCACGGACCAGGAAGCCATCGACAACCTGCTCCGGTTGGCGGAAGCCACGGAGCAATGGGCGGAATTGCTGGAACACCTCAACAAGGTCATCACAGACGTCGAAGACCCCAAGGGTGCGGCGAATCTCTGGCTGCTGGCCGCCCAGGTCTATAATGAACGACTGGGACGCGTGGACTATGCGGCAACGGCACTGGGTCAGGGCATCGAAAAGGATCCCAAGAATCCGGCGTTGTGGGATGAGTTGGCCACCTTGTATAAGTCGAACTCCCAATGGACTGAACTGGCTTCCGTCCTGGAAAGACGCCTCGAAGTCGAACCAGCCAAGGACCAGCAAGTCTTCTACCTCCAAGAACTCGCCGATATCTATGAAAGCCGGATCGGCGACCTGGTTGAAGCCCGGCTGCGCTATGAGCGTATCCTGGAACTCGACCCCACGAACCAGGACGCCATCAATTCATTGGAAGGCATCTGCCGGAGTCTCGAACTCTGGGAACCCCTCCTCAGAGTTTTGAAACGCAAACTGGACATCACGGATTCTCCCAGTCGAAAGACCGCAATTCGCCTGGAAATGGCCGCCCTGCTGGCAGACCATCTCGAGGATCCAGATGCTGCAATCAAAGACCTCGATGCGCTGCTCCAGGCTGAACCACACAACCAGGACGCCCTCCGTCGGCTCCTGGCCCTCTACGAAGAAAAGGACGACACAGAGGCCTACCTGCGGACGGCGCGTAAACTGGCGGATTTGACTGAAGACGACGATGAGAAAAAAAAGCTCTTGCGCCGTATCGTACTGGAACTGGAAGTCAATCCAGAAACGAGAAGTGAAACGGTGGAGTACCTGGAACGCCTCGCCGAACTGGACCCGCACGAAGAGACGATCTATCGCAGCCTGGAAAAACGCTACATCGAAGAAGAATCCTGGCAGGAACTTGCGGCCACATATGAACGCCATGCCCAAAATGCGCAGAGTATCGCCACGAAGGTCGAAATCTACAAGTTGCTCAGCGCCCTCCAGGAAGAACAACTCGATGACCTCGAAGCTGCCGAGAGCACCATCCGCAAAGCACTGGAAGTGGATGCCTCGGACCCGGAAATACTGGCGGCATTGAGCAGGGTACTGCGCCGAAGTGAAAAATGGATGGAACTGGTGGATGTGCTCACGCACCGCATCGATCTGGCCGATGACGACGCGGCCAGGTCCGAACTCCACAAAGAAATCGGTGAGATTGCCGCCACCAAACTCGGAGATCCAACCACAGCTGAAGAGCGACTGCTCAAGGCCCTGGAATTGGGTCCGGAAAACCTGGGTGCCATCACCACCCTCTTCGAGTTCTACAAGAACCAATCTCACTGGCTTCGGGCCGCCAACATGGCTGAAAAAGCTGCCGAACTCACAGTCAACCCGATCCAGCGTGCCGACCTGCTTTACGAAATAGGCGAGATCCACCGTGAGCAACTCAAGGACCAGGAAAAGTCCATCCAGTACTATCACAGAGCATTGTCCGTAGACCCTGAGCACCTCGGATCGGCCTCGCGGCTGGCGGACTATTACTACGAAGCCGAGGACTGGGAACAGGCCGAGCCGGTGCTCGACATCCTGGCGCGTCATGAAACCAAGGACCGGAAAAAGGAGTTCCTCCATGCCAAGCGACTCGGCCTGGTTGCCAAGGAACTCAAGAAGGTCGACAAGGCCATCGAGCACCTGGAGACGGCCAGGGAATTGGACCCCGCCGACCTGGAAGTCCTCGAAGCCCTTGCGGACCTGCGCTACAAAACCGAAGAATGGCAGGCCTCGGCCAACCTGTACCAGGCCATCCTGGTCGGGCACCGCCAGGACCTGTCGAAACAGCAGCTCGTCGAGTTGTACCACCGACTTGGCACCATCAAGCTCAACACCGACGACAAGGAAAAGGCCTTGAGCCTCTTCGAAAAGGCCCTCGACCTCGATCCAGAGTACGAACCGTCCGCCCAAGCGGTGATTCATCTCCGTTCCGAGGCGGAAGACTACGACAAAGTCGTATCCGCCAAGGAAGCCCTGCTCCGTAAAACCAAGGACCCGGTGGAAAAGCATCGTCTCCTCGTCGACATAGGAGACCTGTACAACGAACGACTCAATGACCCGGACATGGCGGTCGAGTACTACGAAAAAGCACTCGATCTGCGGGCCGACGATCATGTCACCTTGCACAAGTTGATGGAACTCCACACGGCGGACGAACGATGGGACCACGTTGCGCAGACCATCTTGCGTCTCGAAGCCATCGAAGACGACACGCGCGTCAAGGCAAAGTATCACTACGCCGCAGGAGTCATCTACCGAGACGAACTCGCCGACATGGATTTGGCTCTGGAGCACTTCGAAAACTGTCTCGAGTTGGATCCTGACAACAAGCAGGCTTTCGATGCCGTGGAACGGCTCCTGTCGGGCGAGCAACGATGGAAGGACCTGGCACGTGCCTACCGACGTCATTTCAAAAGAATCGCCGAACGAGCGGACCGTGAGACCAGGGTCGCGTTGCTTCAGAAGACCGGTGAGATTTACCTGGACAAACTCGGGGACACCGAAACAGCGATGGCCGCCTTCGAAACAGCAGCGCAGATCGATCCCTCCAACGAAGAACGCAACAATCTCCTGGCCAAGTTGTACCTCGAAGCCGGCCCCAGCAAGGCAGATAAGGCCATTGAAATCCACCAGAGACTGATTCGAGCCAACCCCTATCACATCGCAACGTACAAACAGCTCTTCGATTTGTACGTCCAAACCCAGCAAAAGGACAAGACATGGTGCCTCTGTTCGGCCCTGACCTTTCTCAAGCAGGCCGATGAAAAGCAGCGCATCTTCTACAGCCGCTATCGCCCCAAGAAGTTCCTTTCTGCTACGCGCAAGCTCAGTGACAAGCTCTGGCAAAAGAACATGGCACACTCTTCGGAAAACGCCCTCCTCTCTGGCATCTTGGCAGGCATCGCCGTGCCGGCAGCATTGCTTGCAGCCAAACCGCACAAGTCATTCAACCTGAAGAGACGCGAGCGGATGGACACGGCCAAGGACAACCGTCCCCTGGCCCAACTGTTTCTCTACGCAGCCGATGTGATGAGCATCACCTTGAAACCTGAGATTTACCTCCGCAAGGATCAACTCCTCCCGGTGCAACTCGCCAACACGCGGGAACGCAACGCACTGGTGCCGTCCTGGCTGGTGGACCCAGACAAGTTCCAGGGAAAGTCCGAGGCTGAAATCGTCTTCGAATTGAGTCGTCACCTCACGTTCCAGCGCCCGGCGCGCTTCCTCAAGCGGGCCCTGCCCTCGCAAAACGACTTGGCATCGGCGCTGGCCGCGGCTCTGGTCATGATGGTCCCGGAAGCCCCTGTTGACAAGGACCGGCCCGAAATTCGACGATTCGTGGAACACTACAGGCTCGTGGTGCCACCGCTCGTTTTCGAGCAGCTCACCCCCATCGCCAAGAAGCTCGTTGCGGCGGGACGCAGCGCCATGGACCTGCGGGCATGGCTCAAGGCCACTGAATTGACATCACTCCAGGCAGCCTTCACGTTGAGTAATGATTTCGCCCTGGTTTCCAGGCTCGTGGCAGGTGAGCCGGATGGTGTCACCGGGATCAAGGCCAGAGACAGAATCACCGAACTGCTGGTCTTCTCGGTTTCCGAACCCTATTTCCAACTACGAGAATACCTCGGATTCGCCATCGATTGAACCGGAAAGCGGCCTTCCTCCGAGCAGCCCAACTCCTGTCATGGGCTGTCACTTCGTCTCTGACAGGGCCTTTTCAATCTTGGAGACCAGCGCCGAGGTCTGGAAGGGTTTGACCACAAAGAACCGTGCGCCGCTGCTGATCGCCTCGATCATCTTGGAAGGTTCTGCCACCGACGTGAGCATGATGACGGGAATATGCTTGGTATCGGATCGTCGTTTGAGCGCCTGCAACAAACTCATGCCGTCGAGTTCGGGCAGGACGATGTCGAGCAGGATGAGGTCCGGAGCCTGGGACTCCACGGCGGTCAGGCCCCGAACACCGTCCCCGGCGGTGTCTACCTGGTAGCCGCGCTTCGACAGTTCCCTTTCGAGGAGGCGCCTCGTCACCTGATCGTCTTCAACCACCAAAATACGCTTACCAGAAATCATCTTCGCCCCCGGCCCATCATTTGACACCGGACTCGTCGTCGTCCTGGACAGGCTTGGCGTCTTCGATGAGAAAATTCGGGATCCCATCCCGAATCTCGTATCGCAGCCCGCAGGCGTGGCAAACAAAGGCCTCGTCATCGATTTTATCCAAGGTTCCCTTACACTTGGGGCAGGCTAGGATTTCTATCAACGCATCGTCCATGGTTCACACCTCCTCGATGGCTCGATTGGACAAGACACCCAAGAAATTCTCGCTGCAAGCGACGAACCAGCGGCAGCCAACAAGCAGACGGAAGAGTCTGTCTTTTTCAGAATCGACCCGGCAATCACGTTTTCCCCCATTTTCCTAGTAGAACAAGTCGCTTCTGTCCAACGTATTCTTATGGTACCGGCCAAGACGGTGCAATGGTATGCTCCATGGCAACAAACGTCAGCCTGGCAACCAAGGCAGCACAAAGGAGAATTTTTCGATGTCCAGGACCGCATGCACAGCCATCATCTTCACTGTTCTCAGTTGCACTGGTCCGGCCATGGCCGGACCACGTATCCAGTCTGCCGCACCGGCCGTGACAGGCGCATCTGCCCGTGTCACCAGAGTCGTCCTTGCCGTCCGGCGGGTGGGACCTGCAGTGCTCAATATCTTTACGAGAAAAATCGTCCGTTCCAATCCCTTCGGCATCGGCGTGGATCCGGGGGCGGACATGCCCTTCGTGACAACCAGGAAAGTCACATCCCTGGGCAGCGGCGTGATCATCGACTCCAGGCACGGCTATGCCGTCACCAACGAACACGTCTTGTCCCGAGCCATCGATATCAAAGTCCAACTGGCAGACAATCGCGTCTTTCCCGCAAGGCTCGTCGGTGCAGACCGCCGATTCGACATCGCCGTTCTCAAGATCGAGACGAACAGCAGACTTCCATCGGCAAGGCTTGGCACATCCTCCGATCTTATGCCAGGTGAGACGGCCATAGCCATCGGCAATCCGTATGGTCTGTCACACACCGTCTCGGTGGGAGTGATCTCTGCCCTGCACAGACGACTCAAGATTCGTGGTCGTATCTACGAAGACTTCATTCAAACGGATGCGGCCATCAACCCCGGCAATTCTGGAGGTCCGCTGCTCAACGTCCTCGGCGAGGTGATCGGTATCAACAGCGCCATCCACCGAGGAGGTTCTGGAATCGGCTTCGCCATCCCCATAGACCGGATCAAACAGGCCATCGCCGATCTTCTCCGCTACGGCAAGGTCCGCAAGGCATACCTGGGTATGACCTTGAAACCGTACCGTGGCCCCGGTCTTCTGGTCACCGCCCTGGATCCCAAGGGACCGGCTGCCCGTGCCGGTATCCACGTGGGTGATGTGGTGCTTGCCGTACGCGGCAAGGCATTGCTCAGCCAGCAGGATCTCACAGACGCGGTCTCACGCATGATTCCAGGAGAACGAATACCCTTCCGGCTGCGCAAAGGCAGGGTGATGGTCCGGGTATCAGCCATCAAACCGTACATCGCATGGCGGAACTTCCAACTGGACCTGGGATTGAGGTTTGCCGACGCATCGGTCAAGGCCCAGGCCATGCGTCTGGCAACCAGGACCGGCGCTGTGATCACCTATGTCCGCAGGGACGGCCCGGCCTGGAGCATTGGACTCAGGCCCGGTGACGTGATCCTGGAGATCAACGGGCATACGGTCCGGACCCTCAACGACCTCTATCGCCATGCGATCAACATTCGGCTCAATTCCAGCCTCACCATGATCATCCAGCGTGGCACGAAACTCTACCGAGCCACCATGGCTTACTGAAAAACGAGACACAGTCCACCCGACAGTCTGAAACGCCCCATCGAGAAGGCTCAGGACCCATGGACCGTCACCGCGTCACAGCAATCGCGATCGAAAGAAGGCCAAGAAACTCCGGCCATGAAATATCCGGCCCATGGCGCCTGCTCATAATCTTTTGTAGTCTCGTCACAACGCCCGCCTGTAACGATCCCAACCACGAGCCAAACCAGTCCAATCAAGGGACCAAGGCGCTGGCAGTCTCTCCCCCATCCGACTCTGGAATCTTCCAACCGTCTCATCACTCTCCGAAGAGCCCCTATCCAATCAAACCAGACAAGCAAGAGGTGAGCCTGAAACCGAAAGCCCCCAGCACTGGACATGTGCAGGACTGGACCAATCGGATTCCTCCCAACCAACGAAGCCTCGACGACATGGGTCGTGAACTGATAGCTTGGCTGCGTCGCCCATCCAACGATCCATCACTCTTGGATCCCTTTTTTTTTCCCAAAGAGCCCTTCCTTCGCCTAAAACAGGCCCGTTCGCCTGGGGGCTACTGGCACTATCTACGACGCCGATTTCATCGAGACGCACTCGCACTCAAGCACAACAGGCAGTGGCAAGACGCCCAGTTTTTGTCTTGGAACACATCCAGTCCGATTTGGGTCGCACCTGGCAGAGAGCACAACCACATCGGATACCACCGACTGAGGCGAGCAAGGCTGCGCTATCGGCGTCAGGGACGCATTCTCTCGGTGACCATCGACACCATGATTACCTGGCAGGGGACATGGTATGTGATCCATCTCCTGCCGCAGGCCTCAAAGTGACTCTGCACAATTCCGAGAGGCCCCCCCGGTCGAAACCGCAATGTTTGCGACCTGCGAGCCGGCCTGCTTCAGCAACCGATCCGACGGGAAATGACGAGACGCTGCACCTCTGAAGTGCCTTCCCCGACCTCCAGGAGTCTCTGGTCACGGTAGAGCCGCTCCACGTCGTATTCCTTCATCAGGCCATACCCACCATGAATCTGGACTGCTGAATGGACGGCCCTGCGAGCCACCTCGGAACAATAGAGCTTGGCCATGGCGGCTTCCTTCTCGAAGGGACGATGCTCGTCACGCAGCCAGCAGGCCCTGTAGAGCAGCCACCTGGCGGCCTCTACTTCCGTCGCCATGTCCGCCAACTTGAAAGCCACTGCCTGGAACTTCGAAATGGGTTTGCCGAACTGCTTGCGCTCTCGAGCGTAGCTCAAGGCCAGGTCCAGAGCACCTTGGGCGGCACCCAACCCCATGGCTGCGATAGAGAGTCTGCCCCCGTCCAATGTCTGGAGCATCTGGTGAAACCCTTCGCCTCTTTTCCCCAGGATTGCAGAATCGGGCACACGACAATCGTCGAAAAAGAGTTCCCCGGTGTTGGATGCCCGCCACATCATCTTTTCGTGCATGGCGTTCGCCTTGAAGCCCGGGGTGTCTGGATCGACGAGAAAGCAGGTATACTCTTTCCTGCCGTCAGGCCTGGTGCCCGTCACCGCCTGTACCGTGTTCACGATGGTGAGCGGATTGGCACTGTTTGTGATAAAAATCTTCGAACCATTGATGACCCAGTCCGATCCTTCCCGGTGGGCCTTGGTCTTGGTCCCACCGGCATCCGAACCTGCATCCGGTTCGGTGAGCCCAAAACCGGCCAGGCCGAATTCATCCCCATCCATGGAACAAAGCTTGGGCAAATACTTTTGCTTTTGTTCCTCGGAACCAAAATAGTAAATTGGGCCGATACCCAGGGAATTGCCTGCAGCCACTGTCGCAGCTTGGGATCCGTCCACCCGGGCCAGTTCCTCCACGGCGATGATATAGGACAAATACCCGACATTCGATCCGCCGTATTCCTCAGACACGAACATTCCGAAAAGGCCGAGTTCCGCCATTTTCTTCGTCAGTTCGACGGAAAACTCCTCCTTGTCGTCGAGTTCTTTGGCCCGCGGCCGAATTTCCTGCTCGGCGAAATCACGAACAGTCTTTCGAAGAATCTGCTGCTCATCGCTCAAATCGAACTGTACCACGGTGACACCTCCCGGTTGCGACGCAATCATTCCAGTTTCATGCTTTCTACACAAAAGTTAGCCTGCAGGCTAACAAAGAGAATGGACCGCGGTCAACCTTGGTCAACCTCATGCCACACACATCGATGAGTGCATGCATCCACATCCAATGAATCAATGCTCAGGATTGACATCACAGGGCCCAAAGTTCTATTCTATGCCGAAACATGCGATGGGTGAAACCCCGGCAGACAGGGCCACGTGGCTGATTGATGTCACCATGGCCGGCCATGGCGCCTCGTGACACCCGATAGATTCGCGATGCACAGACTCCGTCAGCGAAAGGAAGAGTCCGCATGACCCTCATCACTGCGGCGATGGCCGTTTTCCTGTTGAACAGTTCCGCGCCCCAAGCTCGATCGACGCTTTCTGCCGCCCCAGCCGCATTGTCCCCGGTCCGTCAGGTCGCCCTCCTGGGCCACCGGGGTCTTGGCAAATCGACAAACCGGCGCATCGGCAGGAAGATCGTGGCATCCCTGGACAGGGCCCGTTTTTTCGAAGATACCCGGACCGAGATCTACCAGGAAAACAAGAAGAATCCCTGGGAGGCATTCGGACTCGCCCTGCTCCCCACCCTCTTTTGGAAACCTCTCTCCATTGCGGTGGCATGGAAATACTGCGACAAAAACGAAGACAAGCGATCCCTGGCCTTTCTCACCGCAGTCCCGACCGCTGGGTACGGATCGTACTACTCGGAATGGTGGTGGGCCGGGGCCGTTTCCACGGTGGGAGACATGGTGGGCTCAGCCATGCTGTCTTTGTATTTCTACAACGATCATCAAACCCGCAATGCTCCCGGAGGTTCCATGACACTGTTCTATGCCGGTTTGGGTGTCTCCGGGTTCTTCTGGCTCTTCGACATGATCATGGGGCCGGTTGGGGCCATCTACTTCAATCGACACCTCAGAAAACGCTACATGGCGACGCTCCCCAGGGTTCGGCAGTATGTCACACCACCGCATCCTGAAAAAGGATTGGCTGATATCGGCCCGGCCTTCTCGACAAACACCCCATTTGTACTAGGGTATAGTGGAACATTTTGAACCGGCCAGTAGGCTGACCTTTCGGGCATCCTCTCCGGAGCGGCCCGCGTTACACCACAAGGAGTGACCAACATGGCGAGCGACAACCTCGTGGAATTTACGGATGCAAACTTCGAGCAGGAAGTCCTCTCTTCACCCATTCCCGTACTCGTGGATTTCTGGGCCATCTGGTGCGGTCCCTGCATTGCCATCGCCCCGTTGCTCGAAGAACTGGGAAAAGAATTCGAAGGCCGAGTCAAAATCGGCAAGCTCGACGTGGACCATAACCGAAAAGTCGCCATGAAGTACCAGATCCGGTCCATCCCGACTCTGCTCATGTTCAAAGATGGGCAGATCGCGGGCCACCGCATTGGTGCAGGATCGAAGACCGCCCTGAAAGAACTCATCGAACAGGCTCTCTGACCTGGGAGGTCGACACAGTGACCCGTCTCTTCATTCCCCAACATTGGGCCGACCGGGCACTTGCATCCGAGACCGTTGAAATCGACGGACTTTTGCTCACAGTGATCGAAGATGGAAAACAATACCGCATCGAGGAAGCCGTGAGAGTCCTGGAGGTGGAGGGTGGAGATCCCGATGCAGCAGGGGTGCTGGGAAAGGTTCTGTCCCGAGAAGAAATTCGTTCAAGGGATGGGGAACTCATTGGAGAATCATTGATCCTGTCGGACACAGCATACAAGGTCCGCGTCGGGTTCTTGGCTGAACCGCAATCCCCGGGCGATCCGTTGTCCGACCTGTTTTCCCGCTGACAGATCCGCGGGAGGGAGGCTTTTATGAATCGCGTGAGATTGCACGTCAATATCGACCACGTGGCAACCCTGCGCCAGGCACGAGGCGCGACGTACCCCGATCCTGTCTGGGGAGCATCCATGGCCGAACTGGCAGGGGCTGACGGGATCACCGTCCATTTGCGGGAGGATCGAAGACACATCCAAGACAGGGACGTCAAACTGCTTCGCCAGACGGTCCGGACCATCCTCAACCTGGAAATGGCGGCCATTCCGGAAATGGTGGCCATCGCAAAAGAAATCAAGCCCGACATCTGCACCTTGGTGCCGGAAAAACGTGAAGAACGCACCACGGAGGGTGGACTCGATATTCTCTCGGACGACCAAAAGGCCTCGGTGGCCGAAACAGTGGCAGAACTTAGAAAGGCAGGCATCATCGTCAGCCTGTTCCTGGACCCGGACCGCAACGTGATGAACGCCGCCAAGGAACTCGGAGCGCAAACGGTGGAACTCCATACGGGGTACTACTGCAACGCCGAGTCCTCGCGCCGGGATGTGGAACTCGACCGACTGGCCACGGCATCCATGACTGCCATAAACCTGGGTATGAACGTGGCCGCAGGACATGGCCTGGACTACCCGAACGTAGGCCCCGTGGCTGCCATCCCGGGCATCGAGGAACTCAACATCGGCCATTCCATCGTGGCCCGTGCCGTTCTGGTTGGTATGGACCGGGCGGTCCGCGACATGATCGACCGCATCGTCGTGTCCGCCCTGCACGTCTGACATGCATCGGCCCCAAGAGCCTGCTCATCCAACCGAGACATTCCAAGCCCCATCGAGGGGAGGAGGGGTGGAACCATGGAACTTCTGACTGCAGAAGAAATACGGAGTCTGGACCGCGCGGCAATCGATGACTTGGGCATTCCAGGAGTCGTGCTCATGGAATCAGCCGGCAAGGGAGTGGCCGGAGTGGTCGCGGATCTGCTCGTGCCTGCAGGCGCGGCTGTGGTGGTCCTCTCGGGCAGAGGCAACAACGGGGGAGATGGATTCGTCGCAGCCCGGAGGTTGGCTGACATGGGGGCCTCGGTGCAGATTTTCGTCTTTGCCGAAGCAACCCGAATCGGTGGAGACGCGGCAGTCAATCTCCACATTGCGCAAAACCTCGGCATGGAGATCCTCTTCGTCCCAGAGGAAACGAGACTCGATGTCCTGGACAGCGCCCTGGCCGAGGCAGACTGCATCATCGATGCATTGTTGGGAACCGGACTGAACCAGGATGTCGGCGGCATCTATGCGAAGGTCATCGAAGCAGCCAACGCGGCCGAAGCGATCAAGATTGCCGTCGATATCCCCTCGGGAATCCATGCAGACAGCGGAGCCGTCCTGGGCACTGCGTTCAAAGCGGATGCAACCGTCACATTCGGCATGCCGAAAATCGGGCTCATCTCTTATCCTGGAGCACAATATGCCGGGGATGTCTTCCTGGTAGACATCGGGATTCCCGCCCAATGTCGATCCCGGATACGGCCCAGTGCGTTTCTCCTCGACGAAAGCACTGCTGCGGCTCCCATCTTGCCGAGAACCATGGGCGGGCACAAGGGAACATACGGCCATGCCCTCATGATCGCCGGATCTCACGGCAAAACCGGTGCGGCCATACTCTGTGGCAAGGCCGCAGCCAGGGCGGGCGCAGGTCTCGTGACCTTGGCGGTTCCGCAGGATGTCCAGCATGTCCTGGAAGCTTCCGTGACCGAACTCATGACAGCTTCCTACGCACCGAAATCCGATGGCATCCAGCCGGAGCGCGCCGCGGAAGAACTCGCAGCCCTTGCGGATGGCAAGGAATGCCTGGCCATTGGGCCAGGGATCCCCACCTGTGCCGAGATGGCCGCAACACTCAAACTGCTTGTCTCATCTCCTGCAATGGCGAAAAAATGCCTCATCCTGGATGCCGACGGGCTCAACCTCCTGGCCGACTCCCTGGAAATCATCAATGCCTGTCCCTGTCAGGTCCTGCTGACCCCCCACCCAGGTGAAGCAGCCAGGTTGCTGGGCACCACGACAGCCGAGGTGCAGGCAGACCGCGTCCAGGCAGCGAGAACGCTCGCGACCAGAACAGGAGCCGTGGTCGCACTGAAGGGCGCCCGAACCGTCATTGCCACTCCAGAAGGCTCGATCTGGATCAACCCCACGGGAAATCCTGGAATGGGTACAGGGGGCACAGGAGATGTCCTGACAGGCATTCTTGCCGGCTTCGTGGTCCAGGGCATCGACGTACTCTCCGCTGCCAGAAGCGGGGTCTATGCCCACGGGAAAGCCGGTGATCTCGCTGCGGAAGAGATGGGGCAGGCGAGCCTGACCGCAGGTGATATCCTGGCCAAGCTGCCCGAGGTGCTCAGGGCCTGGGAACAGGGAAGGCTGGAAGAAGAAGATGATGAAGGAGCATCACAAACCCGCTGAATCACGGAATGCGGGAAAGCCAACGGCCTATCCAGTGCATCCTCTGACTCGCCAAGAACGAGACAGTCACTGACGGACGAGGAATCGGCAGGTCCCCTCCTGGACCCGTTCCTCGTGGAAAACCCCGTCGGGACCCAGGCGGCCGCTCCGCACGAACCCATCGGGACTCCCGAAGAAATAGTCGGCGCCGGCTCTGGGGCGACCATCGTCACCCACGACCCTGGCAACAACCCAGTCATCCAGCCCCGGGCGCTCAAGCCCGCTGCCCTGGTGGATTCCCGCAGCGGATCGTGGCTCCTCGAAGCCCAGCTTTGCAGCGGAAACAGCAGCCACTTCGCCCAGAACACCAAACGACTGGACCATGCCCAACGCTTTCTTGATCCAGCCATTCGGAACCCTGGCATGCCGTCGACCCAACCGAGCCAGACCGGCCAAGGCATTGACGCGCACCACGGGATCTTCGTCCCTCAAAAGCCTGAGCAGCAAGAGACGGTCACCCACGACAGCCAGCCGGGCAAAAGACGCTGCGAGGTTTCGCCTGACAGCGCTGCCGGGGTTCGCCGATGCAAGCAGCCTCTCGACGACCCTGCGATCCGAAGGGCCATGTCCCACCTTGCCCAACACCCAAGCGGCTTCCACCGCACAATCCGACCCGGCCTGCACCAACTTGGCCAGTTTGGGCAGAAGCGACGGTCTTCGAAAGGCACCCAGCATATCCACCGCCCGACAACGGACGGCCCTGGACCGACCCTGGTCGAACGCAATTCCCGTGAGCACGACCAAGGCTTTCGAATCTCTCGTCGCCCCGAGAGCATCCAGGGCGGCCAGTGCCACCGGCCCCGATCCACGAGCCAACGAAGAAAACAGTGCAAGGGCATCTCCTTTGGACCCACCCAAGCGATGAACGAGCACCCCGGCACTGCGCAAGGCCACTGCCCTGGCTTCCATTCCCGCATCCATGTCCCGCACCAACTGGAGAAGCGCATCGAGGCCGTCATGGTCCAAGGATCGCACAGCAGCGTCTGCCGCAGCAAGACGAAGGGACGAAGGGCCGTCTCGCAACACTTCCAACAGAACGTCTGCAGCCCTGCTGTCCCCGAACCACCCCAAAGCCACCAGGGCGGCCTTACGCAGGGCCACAGGGCCCTTCCGGGCCAGCCTCAAGACATCTCCAAACGCCTGCATAGCCCGGATCCTACCCAGGAGTGCCACCAGCTTGAGGCGGTCGGCATCCTTGCAAAGACGACAGGATCGAAACAGGCGTATCACAGCCATCCGGGACCGCTCGTCGGCTGCATGAGAAACGACTGAGATCACCTTCGCAACCAGGGCTGTGTCCGCGTCGCGGCTCAGGGCGATATCGACCAGCGCAGTCACAGCCCGCCAATCGGCACAGCGATCGAGCGCAGCAAGAACCACGGAAATCGGCACCCTCCCCCGCCCCAGTTCCTTCACCAGGGCCCCGGAAGCCGAAGAATCCTGAATGCGCCCCAGAGCCTCCACGAGCAGCCGGGCCTCTCCAGACTTGGTATCCCAAGCAGCCAGCCTGGCCAGGATGAATCTCGTGGCCACAGAACCAGCGACTGCCAGCTCATGAGCCACCGCCGAACGGAGCGGATCCCGCACAAAGGAAAGCAGGGATACGAGCGCCCTGGCAGCCGGTGCCGTTCGCAATCGGCCCAGGGCTTTTGTTGCGGCGACTCTCTCCTTGGGATCCCTTGATCGACGCACCCTGTCCACCAACACTTCGACGACTTGAGGTGCATCCAGGTTTCCCAGGGCCTCGATGGCGGCCAGGCGGACCTTCTCCTGCGCATCAAACAATGTCCTCAACACCGCTTGAGCTGCCCTGGGATCCCCAATCCGACCAAGCGCACTCACCGCAGCAGCGCGAACCTCGGGACGATCGTCACTGAGAACCCCGATGAGACCGATGACAGCCCTTGGATCGGTGACCATGCCGAGGGCGGATGCCGCAGCAGCCCGAACCGTCCAGGCATCATCGGAAAGGGCCCCCAAAAGGCTTCGGACGGCTTTCTTCGCTCCGAGCCTGCCGATGACCGCCACGGCCGCCCCACGGACTTTGGGATCCATGTCGCGCAGGGCTTTGACCGCCTCCGCCAATGCCTCATCACCTCCAATCAGCCCCATGAGCAGCAACGCCGCGCCTCTCGCCTCACCGTCCGGATCGGACAGCCAGGCTCTCAGACGCGGCAGCACCCCACGGGATCCCTTGTCCACAAGGACCTGGGCAGCGCGAAACCGGACCTGATGGTCGGCATCATCCAACAATTTGAGCAACGGCCCTTCGATTCTTTTCAAAGGATAGGAAGACAGGCTGGTCACCGCCGCGATACGGGCGGTTTCATCCCGTGAGTGGAGCCGGGATAAGAGAAGTTTGTATCGGCCCGGCCAATGAAACGCAGGGCTGGCTCGCAGACCAGCATCTGTCACCGGAATGAGCAGGCACGAAACCAACAAAAAGGCAACAACCGACTTCATGATGAGTCACTGGACCCGGAGTGTATAGCTGCCAGTGGTGCGAGGGGCCGAAAAACTGGGGAACTTCGCCGAACGGACGGCGGATTTGACGCAGGAATCAGCCGCCCCGGAAGCCGTCGTCCGGACCGCCGTCAATCTGCCACTCCCGGCAATCTGGAGTCGAATCGTGACCTTGCTCAATCCGTACTTGAGGAGACATCGGCCGATCCGTTGGTTGTAGCGCGACATGACCGAATAAATCTGGGAGCGGCTCAGGGTCTGGCCACCTCCTCCGCCACTGCCCAAGTCCAACTCCTGGCGATCGCTCCATTTTCCTCCGGACCAGCCCCCACGCCCACGGTGTCTGCGATGCCGCCCCCCCCGGCCTCTCTTGCCATCATGGCCGTCCCAACTGACATCGTAACTGAGTTCCTTGCCTGCCCGGCGGCTGGGCTTCTTCTTTCCCTTGGTCACTCCCTTGTACAAAAAGACCGCCCCGACCACGAGTCCAACGAGAGCAAGGGCCCCAATCGTCACACCGATGAAGATGCCTCTTTTCTTCTTCTCAGATTCCTGCGTAGAGCTCGCAGCCTCAGCCCTGCGCTGGAGTTCCCTGTGGCGCTCGACTCCAGCGTAATAAAGTCCAAGCACGGGATGGTCAGCAATCTTGACTCGCTCACCAGTCTCCATATCCACGATGAGATCGTTTCCCGAAGCCTTCCCGGTACGAATCTGGACCTTGACATCCCGCATGGAAAAGGGGCCGTAGTCCATTTTGTCTATTTGGACCAGGTACCGCTCTTCGTCTTCTCCCGACGTCTCGGCCACCAACGAAGCCAGGTCGAACTCCCCGGATGTGACAGGCCCCGGCTCGGGCACGCCTGGGGCGGCGGGAGGCTCCAGGTCCACGTCGATATCGATGTCCATGTCCGTCCCGCCTCCCGCAGGATCGCCCGCGGCCGAAGCCGAGGACCCGCCGGTCACAGCCCCCATCGAAGAAGAGACCGCCCGCAAGGACGTAGACGACATCCTGGCACCCTGTTGGATCACGTCGAGCAGACTCTCCTTAAAGTCGACCACCGACAGAAATCGTTCGTCCCGGCTCACCGACATGGCACGAGAAAGCACCGCATCGACCTGCGCAGGCAACTCGGGTCGAACGCGACTCGGGGGCGCTGTGGCCTCCGAAGGCGCAACCCCCGTGAGTAGTTCCTGCGTCAGCGCACCCACCGAGTACACATCGGCCCGTTCATCGGCCCCCGCGGGGTTGGCCTGCACC
>CAZIJS010000058.1:0-21228 GCA_964539505.1 uncultured Myxococcales bacterium | reverse complement strand
CATTTTGGGGATTTTCTTTCCATCTTCGGCAGGACGTTTCTTCTGGGCGGCTTGACCGGTGTGGCCTTTTTTGCGTTGGTGGGCGCCATCCTTGGGGCCACCTTCATCAAGATCCTCGTGACGGCATCGCTGCTGCCTGTGCAGGTGACCCTCGAAAAAGTCCAGGCAGCCCCCTTGACGGCCATCACGCCTCCACTTGCAGCCTTCATGTATGCGGCCAGGTCGGGCAGCGCCCTGGGTGCCTGGCTGGGGAGCATGGGGCACAGCCGCCAGATCGACGCCATGAAGAGTCTGGGGATCCGGCCGGAGGAATACCTCCTGTCCCCTGTCTGGTGGGCCTCGGTGTTGGCCTTTCTTCTGTCGGGCCTGGTCTTTTTCGGCGCCATGTGGGTGGGGGCATGGACTCTGTGCCGTTTCTTTTTGCATGTCCCACAGCCCGAGCGTTTCTTGCATCCGTTCGGCAACGAGCAGTTTCTTCTCTACGGGGAAGTCAAGTTACCCCTCTATGGTGTCATTCTCTCGACCATCATCGCCAAGGTGGGCATGGCACCAAAGAGGAACGCCGAGGACGTGGCCCGGGGCACGACGCGCATCATTATTCTTTCGACCATCCTGGTGGTGCTCTTCGAGTTGATCTTTGCTTTCCTCCTGTCCGTGGGAGCCGGGTGATTCCATGGCGATGGGATCGGCGGAACGGAACGAAGAACGTTCGTCCCTGCGATGGAAACGCCTCGTGGCCCTGCTTTCAGCATTGGGTTTCCTGGCGTTGCTCATCTGGTGGCTGGAACGTCGCACCAACCCAGGCCGGCCGGTGGAGATCCACGTCACGAGACCCAGGAAGGACGCGGTGCTTCGACCCGGCCGGGCCGTCCTGGTCTCTGGTCGGGTTCGGGGTGCCGGTGGCCGGGTCTTCTGCAACGGTGTCAGGGCGGTCACGAAAAACGGCCGTTTCACGGTGGAGTTGCCCGGGCCCAAAGGACCGGGTCTCTATGTCCTGGATTGCCATGCAAAAAACGATCGGGGTACGGACTCCCATGCCCGGTTCGGGCGCCTGGCCGGCTGGACAGCGCCCATGACCGCGCCCATGGACCGGGCCGTGACGCTGACCGTCCCGCTTTCCATCCTCGACGACAAAGGCGGCCTGCTCGGGGATTTGAACGACCTGCTGAGGCGGCACCTGGTGCCGATTTTGAGCACGAAGGGAAGTCTGTCCATCGGCCCCTTTCAACTTGGGCCTGTCTGGGTCACGGGACTCCATGTCGAAGGCGTGGAGACGACGGTATCGGGACGGCTGGACTTCCACATCGTCATCGAGCGCCCCTGCATGAAGGTGGGACGGGTCCGTGCCGGCAGCACCATCTGCCTCCCCGTTTCGTTCCATGCCACCGTGGGCCTGTCGCTTGATCGCAACGCCGGACCAGTGCTGCACATGGGCCGGTTTACCACCGAGGGGATTCGAAACGCTCCCTGGTTGCCTGGACTGGACCTGGCAGCCGCTGCAGGAAGTATGATTTCCCGGAAGTTGGGCCGGGTCCTGGCCTGGCCCGCAGAGACGACTCGGGGGCTTGCCAAGGCGTTGACCCAGGCCAAGCGCCGCATCGACCGGCGACTCTCTGCCCTGACAGACATGATTCCACAGGTTCCTGCAGCTTGGGACGCGGCGGGGACGCGGCTTTGTTTTTCGGCGGCATTGGCGGGATTGGATAAGGATCCTCTCCGGGAGACAGCCTCGGTCACCACCCGGGTCCAAATCCTGGGGTATGACCCCAAGGGCACCTGTCAGAAAGTCGTTCCATTTCCAAGTGATTTGCAGAGACTGGTCCCGGCCGTGGCGGAAAAGCATCCAACCGAGGTTCCAGCAGACGGAGACGCCCTTTTGGTGCTCTCATCGGATTTCGTGAACGCCTATCTTACTGGGCTATGGGCGGTTGGTGCGCTGCGTCGCGTCCCCATCGCGTCGCAGAGCGCGTCCCGGTTCGGGTTTTCCCTGGAATCCATGGAGATGGGGGTTCCTCCTGCATTCGTGCCGGGACGATACCTCCGTTTGGTGGTGCCCGAGGCTGGCCTCTGGGTCAGGACCCTTGGCGAGCCCAAACGGTATTTCGTGGTTTCTGTGGCAGCCGAGTTGCGTCTCTTGCTGAGCAGTGCCGGTGTGGAACTGGCTGTCATGGACAATCCGTTGCCCAGGGTGGCCCTGCGCTGCGAGGGGGAGTTGGGGCGGTCGAGTTGTCTGGAGCAGACGCACCGATACCAGAGCATGGTGAACATGGTTCTGGCCATGGTCCGGGCCGGAAGGATGGTCCTCCCGGCGCTACCCGTGGCAAAGGCGCTTCCCCAATGGCGGACGAAGTACGTGGAACTTGAGCCCGTTTGGGTGCGTCGGTGGCACGACGGCATTGGTGTCGGCCTGGATGTGGCGCCGATTCATGCCGCCGGGCAGACGACTCGGCAGCAGTCGGTGCAGCCCCCTCCATCCGGGCTGTGGCCGGTTGGGCCATAGGGGGAAACCATATCTGCCTATTGATTGGTCGTCGAGCATGTTTCCGGTTCATTTTTGTCGATACGAGGCAGGGATGCCATGGAAGGCCTGAGAAGAATGGAGCAACAACGCTCACACTGGTTGATCCTGCTGACCCTGGCGTTGATTGAGGTGCGCAGACGGGGATTGCGGAGGGAACCATGGCTGGGCGGTGACAGGAAGCGGGGCGCTCTCCTGCGGGAAAAAGAACGAATCGGGGGGTGTTGGGCGCGATTGACGCAAGGCGTTGAGTCAAGTAGCATCGGGCATCATGACAGATGACAATCCATATGTCTGTCCCAAGTGCGGAAAGGCGCTCTCGGCTGCAGCCAGCTTTTGCGGGTTTTGCGGGCATGCGCTCGAAGACGAGTGGTTGGGGCAGGTGATCGATGGACGGTACCGCGTCATAGAGGCCATCGGAGGCGGTGGGATGGGGCAGGTCTACAAGGTGGAACACCTGCGCATCGGGAAGGTGGCCGCCTTGAAGATGGTGCACAGTGCATTGGCGGGCAACCAGGAAGTCCGGCGGCGCTTTCTGCGGGAAGCCAGGGCCGTTTCACGGCTGACGCATCCCAACACGGTCCAGGTGTTCGATTTCGGCGAGTTCAACGGTGTGCTCTATCTCATCATGGAGTATATCCACGGGACGGATCTGAGCACTGTTCTTCGGCGGGATAGAAGAATGGACGCGGTCAGGGCCGCCTCCATCATCGTGCAGGTTTGTGACGCGTTGTCCGAGGCCCACGAAAAAGGAGTGATTCACCGGGACATCAAGCCGGAAAACCTCCTCCTCAAACGACATCGCGACGGGTCCGACTTCGTGAAGGTGGTAGACTTCGGCCTGGCACGACTCCAAGGCGAAGTGGAACCCAACATCACGAGCCAGGGGAGCGTCCTGGGAACCCCCTATTACATGGCGCCCGAACAGGCCAGGGGAGAGGACCCAGACGAGCGAACGGACATCTATGCCGTGGGGGCCGTGCTCTACCAGATGCTCACCGGCGAGCCTCCTTTCGTGGCACCGTCGCCGCTGGTGGTGCTCACGAAATGCCTCTCCGAAGAAGTGACGCCGCCTACGAGGCGGGTGGAAGGCCTGGCCTTGCCTGCGGGCCTCGAAGATGTGGTGGTCAAGGCCTTGGCCAAGGATCGGGCCGACCGTTTCCAGTCGGCAGACGAGTTTGCACAGGCCCTGTTCGACAGGGTCCCGAATCTGACCATGACGAGTTTGCCCGGTCATGGCTCGGCGGCAATCCCTATCCGACGGGATTCCGACTTTAGCTCGGAGCTGAGCGGTGTGGTGGCTCGCTTGAGTCGTGAGGACCTGGATCGGTTCGAAAAGCGGCTCAAGATTCGTCGAGGCATCCAGATTGCCATCTTGCCCCTGTTGCTCCTCTTGGGAGTGGCTGCCGGCGGCTGGTGGTACCTGAACTGGCGCGCGCGTTCTCCTCTCCGTGCAGTCACTTGCGAGCAGGAGCCCAACAACACGACGATCCAGGCAAACCTGATTGCGAACGGCAAGGCAGTGGAGGGCACTATCGGGAAACGCATTTCGGAGACGGAGCCGGACGTGGATGCCTATGCGTTCGATCTTCCCGAAGGGCGATGGCGCGTGGACCTGCTCCTCTGGCCGCAGCGCAATATGGATCTTTCTCTGGGACTTTACATGCGTGAAGGCAACGATGCCAGGGAACTTGCCTTGTCCCAGCGAACCGGGGATTCCGGGCCCGAGGCATTGACGTCGTGGCTCCTGGATGGGGGACAGTATTACGCGGTGGTTTCACAGGTCGTGGGGCCGAAGGGCCCGCTGGAAGGTGTTTCCGACAAATATCGTCTCCTGGTTCGTTGGACGAAGGCCGGTTTTTGTGACGAATCGGAACCCAACGATACGATGGAGTCTGCTCAATCCATGCGTTGTGGTTGGCCTGCCGTGATCTCGGGCAGCCTGGCTGGTCCAGACGATGTGGATTGTTTCGAGATGACTAGCCCTGGGAAGGTGGTATCTGCATCACTGCAAGGAGCAAAGGGGGGGGTGGTCCAGTGTCTTTCCTGGCAGCCATCGGCCAGGATTGGGCAGGACCCGGTCCGGGATCTTCTGGCCATGGCCATGTCGCGGGTGTCTCGTGACTGCAGTCTCCAGGCCGAGGCGGGCGGAAAAATCTTTGTTTGTGTCCGGGGGCCGAAATCCTCGGGCGATCCAGTGCCGGTGACGCCTGAGTCGTTGGTTCGTCCCTACCGGGTCAAACTTTCCGTCAGCGATCCGACCCCACATAGGCCCCACACCAGTGGCAGCGTTCGTCCGTCACGCCAGGGACATCCCGGATCTTCGCGCCGCATTCAGGGCAAGTAAGCAGGCCAAGCGGCTCGACGAGTTGACTGAACACGGCATTGATGCTGTCTTCGTCATCGCGAACACTGGAGAGATTGAGAAATTCGCGAACAATCTTGTCCTGGAGTGAGATGTTTTCGCCTCGATACGCCTTGATGAGAAGATAGGCCACCATTCGTTCGAGTTGGACCACCTTCATCTCCAGGTCTCCGACCTTGAGATCCTGGCTGGCGTCCCTTTCGATCTGGGAACTGTTCCATCGATTCGCCCAATACGTCATGGACCCGGAATTCAACATCACAGACCTCCTTTGGTGTCATGGGTGTCGCGTCCCACGAGGGACCGGCGTTTTGTTTTCGTATATCGTTTTTATCACACAGCGGGATTGAATGGCGAAACGCGTTGCACCGAATCAGGAAACATTCCATAAACAACAAGAGATCCTCTCTGGGAACGGAGAAGAGAAGTTCGTGAT
The DNA here is from genome assembly GCA_964539505.1 of uncultured Myxococcales bacterium. Taxonomy (GTDB): domain Bacteria; phylum Myxococcota_A; class Polyangia; order HGW-17; family SLPX01; genus CAZIJS01. The sequence goes on along the minus strand of CAZIJS010000058.1, from coordinate 15,909 downwards.
GACTTTGTTCTTAGTTCTGTTTCTCGCTGCTCGAATCCACCCCGTTTCCGGCCCCATTGGGGCCATGAGCGACCAGGATCGGGTGGCTGCTTTCACCAGGGTCTATGGTGCTTCCCTGGAAGACAAGATGCTCTGGTGGAGTTCCCTGTTCTTCGGGACGCCGTACCATCTCGATCCCCTGGGAGAGGGTGCCGAAGGTCGATACGATACAGACCCGGTGATTACCTACGATCGAGCAGACTGTCTGAGCTACGTCCAGATGGTCATGGCATTTTCTCTGGCAGAGGGTCCGCGCCAAGTGCTCCCTTGGCTTTTGCATATTCGGTATGCCGGCGGCAAGCCCGTGTTTTCCCGCCGTTTCTATACCATGGCCAAGGGATGGATCGCTGCCATGCGCCGGCTCGAAGTACTCCAGGACGTCACGCGGGCCCTGGGTGGGGACGCAGCAGAGAGAGCCACAATAGATTTGGACCACAAGACGGCTTGGAGTAAGTCGGCCCTGCGAAGGTTTCGCATTCTGGGCTCGTTGGCGCCCACCGGGAGGGCTTCCATCGACTACCTTCGAATGCGGACATTGGAGGGATTGGGTAGGAGGCTGCCCAAGATCTTGATTGCCTCCATTGTGCGAAAGCCCGTGGCCTCCTCACCGTATCTGGTGAGTCATGTTGGATTTGTCGTACACCGGGATGGAAAACTCTGGTTCAGGCATGCGTCCCGAAGTCCAGGTCGCAGACATGTCGAAGAGAGACACTTCGCAGAGTACGCCGAAGGACTCGTCACGTTTGTGGGGAGGAGGGGATGGCGTCCCGTGCTCGGGATGAATTTGAATCGTCTGCGCCGTCCCCCGGTTGGGTCGGTGCATTTCTTTCAGAGACGGGAAAGGTGATCCTGAATCTGGCTCCTCCCTCCGGAATGTTGGAGGCCTCGATGCGGCCTTCATGTGCCTCGACGATCCTCTGGCAAAGAGCCAATCCCAAGCCGCTGCCCGACGGTTTGGTCGTAAAGAAGGGGACGAAGAGACGGTCCTGGACCTCGGGTGAAATGCCAGGCCCAGTGTCGCTGAAGGTCACCACTACCTGGCGGCCTTCCCGCCAGGAGGGTTTTCGAACAGAGCTGGAAATACTCAAAACGCCTGGGCTGTCCATGGCCTGGAGGGCGTTGATTCCGAGATTGAGGAAGACCTGTTGGAGTTGGCTCGGGTCGGCTTCGATGGGCGGGAGATCGGTTCCGAGACTCAGTTCGATGGCATGACCCTTGGCATCGGACACCAGAAGCTGTGCACATCGGCTCAGCACCTTGTTGATGTCCACTGATTGCGTGTTGGCTGCCGTCGGCCTGGCATAGCTCAGGAATTGGGCCAGTACCCGGTTGAGACGGTCCACTTCTTCCACCACGATATCGAGGAATTCTCCGGCTTGTGTCTTGTCGAGAAAATACCTGGCTGCATCGTTGGATTTTTCTTTCGGATCGACAGGGGCTCGAGACGAGTCCTGAGGAGGAGCCAGGTCGTCCTGGAGACATTGCACCGCTCCCTTGATGGCCCCCAGCGGGTTTCGGATTTCGTGCGCCAGACCAGCGGCCATCTGTCCGAGGGCTGCCAAACGATCTCGTTCTTTCATTTGTTCATAGAGCATGGAATTTCGAACGCCAATGGCGAGTTGGTCGGCCAGACGTGAAAAGGCCTCCATTTCTCCTGGCGAAAAGGCTTCTCTCATCCGATCGTCGTTGATGAAGAGCAGGCCGATGATGCGTCCCTCGCCTTCGATTGCGGCACAAAGACCTGCGTTGAGGCGCGTCATGGCAGCGATCACTTCATCGAGGGTCTGGTCCTCCTGACTCGGCTTTTCCCATCCGAGGCGTTGTGCCTGCCTGGCTCTCAGCAACGATTCGGTGAGCAGGATGCCGTCGATTCGAAGGCGGTCCAAAAAGAGTCGGTAGGAGGCCGCCTCCAGCAGTTCCGGGGGCTTGGGCCCCAGGTGCCCCATGAGGCGGAAGGCGGTTTCGTCTTCAGTGGAGAGATAGACCGCGGCCTGGGTCACGCGCCTGGTTTCGTCGAGACCAGAGAGGAGAATGTCGAACAAGGAAGGGAGGTCCATGGCACGCCCGATGCGCCAACGAAGCCCATCGAGTTTGCTCGTCAGTTCGTAGCGTTCCTTGAACAGTGAACGGTGGATGCGTTCCTGGACCATGGACCGGATGGGATCGAGCAGGATGATCACGATCGCCGAGGCCATGATCGTGTTGAAAAATATCAGGCCCTTGTTGTCCGCCGGAACCCAAAAAGTCAGGGCGACGTAGAGGAGGGCGATCATCAGTGTCAGGATGCTCAAAATGGTCAGTCGAGCCAGGACTTCTTGTAAATCCATGAGCCGGTCGTACGAGACCATCTGAGTCAGGAAATAGACGAACACCACGCCAAGGAGACGTCCAATGGACCGGGCTTCGGGCCCCAGCCCTGTGACATGCCCGAGGACCAGGGCCAAAACAGCGACCGCACCACCCAGCAAGAGATACTCCAGCCTGGTTCGTTCCACCTGGCTTTCGACGCGTCGGAATCGCTGGTAGATGATGTGAACGCAGCGCAACAACCCGAGCGTTGCGTAGAGAAACACGCTCTTGGCGAGAAGAGCCGTGCCTTGTTCGCTGGGGACAAAATATAGATACAAGGATGCCAGGATCAAGGATGTCGACACAGTTGGGATCACCCAACCCATCGTCGGTGTCGGCTCCTGGCCGGCCTTTAGAAACTCTCGAAAAAAACGGATGGATGTCAGGGGGATGAAAGCGGAGGCTGCGTAGCTCGCGAGATGGGCTGCGCGTTCGTGGAGGGAGAGTCCCAGGAAGTCGAGGAGATAGAAAACAGCAAGGTTGGCACAGAAAATGGCCAGGTAGCGAAAGGGTGGACGCCGACGATCCTGCAGGGCCACGGCAAGGCCCAGGGCCGCCATGAGCAGGCCCGTGACCAGGGAACTGAGAGTCTCGGTATTCATGCCCGGGACAATGCAGTCCATGCCGACTGGATGCAAGAGGCCAGGTCCTGCAGTTCCCAGGGCTGGACGGTCCGAACATCCAGAATCACTGCCTCGTCCGCCACGCGGCCCACCACGGGAGGCTCGGTTTCTCGCAGCGCCGCTGTTATCTTGTCGGGACCAGCAGCGTTGGACCGGATGCGTATTCCCGCCGATGGTATCGCCAGGAGAGGTTGCGCGCCTCCTCCCACCCGGGCGCTGGTCTCCACGATTTCCATTTGGATGTCACCTCCTGGCGGGTCCAACAATGCCAACAGTTGCTCGGCACGTCGTCGCACCTGGTCGGGGGACTCACAGAGCATTCGGACCACGGGCACATGGGAATCTGCTTGTCCCCATTGATAGGCATCCAGCACGGCATCGAGCACTGCAAAGGTCATCTTTCCGGGTCGAACCACGCGCATGAAGGGGTGGCGCCGAAGACGATCGATCAAGGTCCCCGAGCCGGCCAGGATGCCGGCCTGCGGACCTCCCAGGAGTTTGTCACCACTGAAAGTGACGAGTTGGATCCCGGCATCCAGGACCCTCCTGACACCCTGTTCGGGAAATCTCCCCTCATCAAAGGATGCGTACGCGTCTTCGAAACAGCCAGACCCAAGGTCCATCATGGTGGGAATTTGCAACTCTTCGCCCAGAGCGGCCAGTTCCTCCACCGATGCTTCCTCGGCAAACCCCACCATTTCGAAGTTTGAACGATGGACCTTGAGCAGGAGCGCTGTCTCATCTGTGACAGCGTCTCGATAGTCCTGGATCCGGGTCTTGTTCGTGGTGCCCACCTCCCGGAGTCTGGCACCCGACTGGGTCATGACGTCGGGAATCCGGAAGGAACCGCCGATTTCCACCAGTTCGCCGCGGCTGACGATGACTTCGGAGCCCTTGGCGAGCCCCGAGAGGGCAAGAAAGACCGCTGCTGCGTTGTTGTTGACCACCAGGGCGTCTTCCACTCCGAGAATTTCCTTGAGCCGGGAGACAGCATGGCCGTGTCGAGAACCTCTCTTGCCCGCAGCCAGGTCATATTCGAGATTCGAATACCCGGACGAAATGTCAGCCAGGCGCTCCAAGGCCAAGGAGGGCAGGGGAGCCCTGCCGAGGTTTGTGTGCACCACGACGCCCGTGGCATTGATCACGCGCCGCAACGTGCCTGTTCTCATGTCTCGGCAGGTGGCTTCCACTTCCGCTGCCGTAATCTCGATGTCTGTTTCAGGCTGTTCCTGCAGTGCCTTGCGCAGGCGCGTGAGCACATGACGCACAGCAGTCAGGACCAGGGGGCGCGGAAAGCGATCCTGGAGTGAGGCAATATCCGGGCGGGCCAGGATTGTGTCCACCGAAGGAAGTCGTGCAAAGGGATTGTTGGAATTCTTGGTGTTCATGGTGAGTCGTCCGGTAGATCCCAGAGACAGGTGGTTGATGGGATTGCCACTGGCTACTCTGTCTGACAGGTGCTCGAACAGCCGTCCCCGTTCGTGGTGTTGCCATCGTCGCATTGTTCGCCCGCGGCAGTATTGAGGTGACGGTCGCCACACACCACGTTCGTGCAATCCGAGTCACAGGAATTCGTGTCCACGCCGCCTTCGTCGCAGTCCTCCCCGCACTCGGTGATGTTGTCGCCGCAGACATCGTCCTGGCGGCTGCAGTCTCCTGCGCAGCCGTCGCAGTCGTTGGTGTTGCCGTCGTCGCAGACCTCACCTGCCTGGGTGTTGAGATGCCAGTCGCCGCATTGTGGGATCGTGCAATCCGAGTCACAGGAAGACGTGTCTGCGCCGCCTTCGTCGCATTGCTCCCCGGCTGCCAAATTCGCATGATGGTCACCGCACTGGACGCTGGTGCAGTCCGAGTCGCAAGATGCCGTATCCACACCTCCCTGGTCGCAATCCTCCCCGGCTGCCGAGTTGGTGTGGTTGTCCCCACATTGAACGCTGGTGCAATCCGAGTCGCACGAAGACGTGTCTATGCCGCCTTCGTCGCAGTCTTCCCCGCATTCGGTGATGTTGTCGCCGCAGACATTGTCTGCGCGGCTGCAGTCGCCTGCGCAGCCGTCGCAGTCGTTGTTGTTCCCGTCGTCACAGGCTTCACCTGCCGCCGAGTTGGCATGGTGGTCGCCGCATTGTGGGATCGTGCAATCCGAGTCACAGGAAGACGTGTCCACGCCACCGCTATCGCATTCTTCTCCCGCCGCGGTGTTCGTGTGTCCGTCGCCACATTGAGGTCTCGTACAATCCGAGTCGCATGTGGCCGTGTCCACTCCGCCGCTGTCGCATTCTTCACCGGCAGCACTGTTGGTGTAGCCGTCGCCGCATTGTGGGACCGTGCAATCCGAGTCACAGGAATCCGTGTCCACTCCGCCGCTGTCACAGTCCTCGCAGTTCGACCCGCAGTGGCGGGTCCAGGTATAGCCGTCCCCGCAGAAAGCATTCTTGCAGGAACCACTGGGGCCGCTCGGACATTCATCGTTGGTGTGGGTGTCTCCGTCATCGCATTCCTCACCGGCCGCGGCGTTGATGTGGTTGTCACCGCAGACCACGTTCGTGCAGTCGGAGTCACAGGATGGGCTGTCGACGCCCCCGCTGTCACAGTCCTCACACTGGGGTCCCACACAGCCGGTCGTCCAGGTGAATCCGTCGCCGCAATAGGCATCCTGGCAGGTGCCAGAGGGCCCGGAGGGGCAGCGGTCGTTGGTGTTGTTGTTGCCGTCGTCGCATTGTTCCCCGGCAGCGCTGTTGAGGTGGTTGTCACCGCAGACCACGTTCGTGCAGTCGTCGTCGCAGGTTGCCGTATCGCTGGGACCATCGTCGCATTCTTCACCCGCTGCCGCGTTGTGGTGGCGGTCTCCACATTGCACGGTAGTGCAATCACTGTCGCATGTCGAGGTGTCCACCGCACCTTCGTCGCAGTCTTCGTGGCCGTTCCAGACGAGGAAGTCTCCACAGTGAGCACCGATGCAGGTGCCCGTCGGTCCCGTGGGGCAGTCATCGTTGGGATCGTTGTTGCCGTCGTCGCAGAGTTCCCCCGCTACGCCGTTGATGTGGCCGTCTCCACAGACCACGAATGTGCAGTCATCGTCACAGCTCGCCGTGTCCTGGGCGTGGTCGTCGCAGTCTTCGTGCCCGTTCCAGGTGAACCCGTCTCCGCAGTAGGCATCGATGCAGGTCCCACCTGGGCCGTCTGGGCAGTCATCGGTGTTGTTGTTGTTGCCGTCGTCACAGTGTTCGCCGGCCACGGAGTTGACGTAGCCGTCTCCGCAGACGCGGAACGTGCAGTCGTGGTCGCAGGTAGCGGTATCCTGCGCGTTGTCGTCACATTCTTCGGTTCCAGGAAAAATGTTCCAGGTAAATCCGTCACCGCAGGAAGCGGGATGACAGCTTCCGTTGGGACCGGAGGGGCAGGCATCATGGACGTTGCTGTTGCCGTCGTCACAGGTTTCGGTACCGGACAAGAGAAATCCATCGCCGCAGAAGGCTGTCTGGCAGGTGCCTCCCGGACCGTCGGGGCAGTTGTCGTTGTTGTCGTGGTTCCCGTCGTCGCAGGTTTCACAATTGGCCCCGCAGTTTTCCGTCCAGGTGATTCCGTCACCACATCGCGCCCACTGGCAAGTTCCCCCGGGACCATCAGGGCAGCGGTCGTGCAGGTCATGGACGCCGTTGTGCCCGTCGTCGCAGGCTTCGACTCCCGTCCAGACGAACCCGTCGCCGCAGGTGGCGTTTTTGCAGGTGGCACCCACACCGTCGGGACATGCATCGCTGTTGTCATTGTTCCCGTCGTCACACTCTTCCCCGGGATCCACCTGGCCGTTGCCGCAGTTTTCTCTCTGACAGCCGGAGGAACAACCGTCCCCGTTGTTGAGGTTTCCATCGTCGCAGGCCTCACACTGGGAACCGCAGTCCAGAGTCCATTGGAACCCGTCGCCGCAACGAGCCGGTTGGCACGTGCCCTGTGGGCCCGATGGGCATGCGTCGTTGAGATTGTCGTTTCCGTCGTCGCAGGTCTCTCCTTCGTCGATCTGGCCGTTGCCGCAGGTCTCGAGTTGACAGTTCGAGTTGCACCCATCACCATCGGTCAGGTTCCCGTCATCGCAGGTTTCGTTGAACCCGGTGGCGTCGTCGACCACATTGTCACCGCAGACTGGGAGGGTGCAGTCGGTGCGACAGGCATTTGGGGTGCTGTCCGAGTTGGCCGTGGCATCGTCGCATTCTTCGCCATAGAGGGTGTCTACGATGCCGTCTCCGCAGGCAGGTTCGGTGCAGTCAGTGCGGCAAGCATTCGGGGTGGTGTCGGAGTTCTGGTCGCCCTGGTCGCAATCTTCCCTGTAGAGGGGGTCACGGACGCCATCACCGCAAATAGGAAAGGTGCAGTCGGTGCGGCAGGCATTGGGAACGGTGTCGGAGAGTAAGGGGCCCGTGTCGCATTCTTCCGGCGGGCCGGAGATTGGGTTGTCGTCTACATAGCCGTCACCGCACTTTTGCGACGTGCAGTCCAGGCGGCATTCGGCGTTTGGATCATTGCTGTTGGGCTCTGTGCATGCGGGGGACAGGTGCGCCTCGTCCTTGCCGCAGTCACATTGCTCGCCGGATTCGCGGTTGATGATGCCATCGCCGCAGTCACCAACGACCTGGCATTTTCCTATGTCTCCGCTGGGGCAGTTGTCGTCGTCGGAGTTGTTGCCGTCGTCGCAGGCCTCACAGAGGTCTCCGCAGTCCACCATCCAACGGAAATGATCGCCGCAGCGCGCCGGCTGGCACGTCCCGTTGTTGCCGTCGGGACAGGCGTCGGTATTATTTTGGTTCCCATCGTCGCAGGTCTCTCCGGGATCGACGATTCCGTCCCCGCAACGAGGTTTTCGACAGTTCGGACGGCAGTGACCAGGCTCCCATGAATTCGCATCTCCGTCGTCACATTCCTCTTCTCTGTCCTGGTCGATGACTCCGTTGCCGCAGGTATCCAAGGTGCAAAAATAGCCCTCTCCGCTTCGATTGGGTGCGCAGGTGTAACCGGCAGGACAAAAAGTTCCGTCGTCACATTTGGTGGCCGTGACACGATCCACGCAGCCCGAAGACGGCACAGTCGTCATCCCGAGGAGGAGCAACGAAAGGGCCGTCGTATTCAAAGTGACACGTCTTGGTCTCATGGTTTCGTTCCTTTGCGTCAGTTTTCCCAATGACAGGTGCTGTCGCACCCATCGTTGTCACGGGTGTTTCCGTCGTCGCATTCCTCGCAATGGGTGCCACAATCTTCGCTCCAGACGAACCCGTCCCCACAGGTGGCATGGTGACAATTTCCGAGCGGTCCCGAAGGGCATGCGTCATTGATGTCTTCGTTGTGGTCGTCGCAGTTTTCATGGCCCGACCAGACCAATCCGTCTCCACAGTAAGCATGAACGCATGTGCCGCCTGGTCCGTCCGGACAGTCGTCGGTGAGCACGTGGTTGCCATCGTCGCAGAGTTCGAAGCCGGCCCAGACGAAGCCATCTCCACAGACGGCGGGTTTGCAGGTCCCTCCGGGGCCGTCCGGGCAGGAGTCGGTGAGCACGTGGTTGCCGTCGTCACACGCTTCACATTCCGTGGTGGCGTCGCAGGTTTCGGTCCAGCGGAATCCATCACCACAGTATGCATGCTCGCAGGTGCCGGCAGGCCCCGACGGACAGGCATCGTCGAGTGCGCCGTTGTGGTCGTCGCAGGCCTCTCCGGCCTGGAGCACCCCGTCACCGCAACCTTCCAGCTTGCAGTCGGCGCTGCATCCGTCGTTGCTGGTATTGTTTCCGTCGTCGCATTCTTCCGTGCCGCCCTGGGTGTTCCAGACGTATCCATCGCCGCAATAGGCATTGCGACACCTTCCCATGGGGCCGGATGGACAGGCGTCGTGGGTGTCGCTGTTGCCGTCGTCACACTCTTCGCCCTGGTCCACCTGGCCGTCTCCACAGATTTCATTGATACAAAGAGCCGAGCAGCCGTCTCCGTTTTGATTGTTTCCGTCGTCGCATTCTTCCCCGTTGCCTGGATCGGTGATACCGTCTCCACATTTCGGAAGGTGGCAGTTCGTGCGGCAGGTGTCTGCCACATCGGCGTTTCCCGGGCCGCGATCGCATTCCTCGTTGGCATCCTGGATGCCGTCGCCGCATCGTGGCACATGGCAGGTGAGGCGGCACTTGTCGGGTTCGTTGGCATTGTTGGGCCCCTCGTCGCATTCTTCGCCGTCGTCCTGAATGCCGTCGCCGCAATAGGCCCAACGACAACTGCTGGCACGGCATGCATTGGGTGCTTGATTCGAGTTTGGTTGGTCACAGCCGTCTGGGAGATGGTCGGGATCCGTGCCGCAATCGCAGGTTTCTCCCAGTTGGTCGTCCAGGATGCCGTCACCGCACGTTCGTTCCTTGCAGTTACTTCGGCAATATGCATTGGGTTCATCGGAGTTGGGTTGGTCGCAATACTCGGGCATGTTGCTCGAATCAGTGCCGCAATCGCATTCTTCGTCGAAACCCTCCTTGTATTCGATGATGCCGTCACCACATCCAGGCGTTACGAGACAGTTGCCCACGTTTCCCGAAGGACAGGAGTCATGATCGTCCCTGTTTCCATCGTCGCAGACCTCGACTCCCTCGTTGGGATACCCGTCTCCGCATGTGTTCAATGTACAGTCGATGAGACATGCGTCATCGTTGGACTCATTGCCGTCGTCGCATTCTTCCCCTTGACCCGGGTCCACGATGCCGTCACCACACCGAGGCAGGGTGCAGTCCGTGCGGCAATGGTCGGCTTCGTCTGCGTTTTGTGGTCCGTTGTCACATTCTTCGGAGCCTTCCACCGAGCCGTTTCCACAACTCGCCAGGGTACAGCGGTATCCGGCGCCGTCGGTTCGAGCCACGCATTCGTATCCGGCGCGGCAGTACGTCCCGTCTGGACAGGAGGTGACGTCTACCCGTTCGATACAGGACCCCAGGGGCATTGCCAGCACCCCGAGGAAGCTGACGAGGGTGCCAATCCGAGACAGGACGGTAATGAGCCGATGGAGGAGCAAATGCGGTTTGTCATGGGTCGAGAGCTGCACGGTCCACCCTCCTGATGCAGACAGCCGGACATCACGAAGCGAGTTTTTGCGCTTTTTGTATGGAAACACAGGATCCAACTCCATAGTACAGGAAATGTTTTGGTTCGTGTCCCAATTGAATCGATATGATTTATTTTACCCCTGGAGCGCCGGATTGGGCAACAGCAATTCCAGATTCTTCCAATAAGGAATGTCTCTGTGAGTCGACTTACTGGAAGAAGCGGGATATCACCGTGATGAGGAAAAAGCGGGCGTCGAACATTCATGGAACGGGCTGGAAGTCTCCTGCAGGTTCGGGGCATGCACAGCAGTCCATCAGGAAAGACTCAGTGGGAATCATTGCCGGCCAAGACGCTGTTCGATGACCTTGAGGTTCCGACGAAAGACTCTCTTCGGCCGGACGCGAATCAGCTCGCGGAGGAGTCGGGCGGCGGATTTCAATTTTTTTTCGTCCACCAAGGGCTGAAAATAGGAGGGCAGATAGGCCCAGAGCCGACGCTTTGCCTGAAGTGCCCTGCGAATCTGTCCTCCTCCTTCCGTCACCCGGCCCTGAAACAGGAGCGCCACTCCAAGAAGAAGTCGGGCCATGTGGTTGGTCGGTTGGAGACGCACCGCCTGGGTGAGGGCCTTGCCGGCCGTTTCGTACTTTTGGATTCCCAGTGCCGCCAGGCCAAGGTTGAATTGGGTACCGGGCCGGTCGGGCTGGATTTTAACGGCTCGCTGCAAGAGACTCACTGCCTCGGCAGTCTTTTTCTTGCGCAGGAGCAATGCACCGAGCTGGCGCAGGGCAGGAGCATCCTTGGGATCTTTCGCCAGCGCTTTTCTGAATTCTTTTTCCGCTTGACTGTATGCCTTTGTCGCCATGGCCATCAGGGCTAGCCTGGTGTGCAGTTCGGCTGTGTCATATCCCTTGTCTATCGCCTGGCGATAGAGCGCGACAGCTTCCTTTTTGTGTCCCATGCCTTCCGCGATGCGTCCGGCGAAGAACAGGGGCCTTCCGTCGTTGGGATGGATTTGGGATGCCCTGAGGTAGGCTGATTTTGCCGCTGGAAAATCCTTGGCGCGCAGGGCGCAAACCGCCATGTTCACCGCCGCATCGAAACTCGTGGGTCTGGCTGCCAGCGCCTGTTTGAAGGCTTCATGGGCTTTTCGATAGCGGCCCTGTTTGAGACGCAACATGCCCAGATTGAAATGGGCCTCGAAGAGCGTCGGTTCGAGCCGGGCCGCGGTTTCGTATTCCACGGCTGCATGGTCGAGATCGCCCTTTTTGTGGAGCCTCAGGCCCAGCGCAAAGTGGAGTTTGCCCACGTCGGGCTTCTGTTTGAGGAGTTTGCGGATTTCGGACTCGGTGAGATGGTGTCTGGTCGGCCGAGCCGAAGAGATTGCGCCAGGTCCCTTTGCCCTCCCGCGATCGCCCTTGGAATGCCGTTCCGGGGGGCTTGGCGTCCGGGACCTCCTGGTCGATTTCATGGGATGTGCGCAAGACACCGTCAGGAAACATCCCACCAGGCATGCTGTCGCCGGTCTCCATTTCATCGATGCACCTCCTGTTTCCTCCTCGCTTGAAAGTGGTAGACGCCATGGGGGCTTGCGTCAAGGATGTCCTGATTGCAGTCTAGTGGAAGAACGAATGTTTTTCGGGGGAACGAATTTTTCGCGACGTTTCTTTGCTGTCCGGGGTTCTTTGGCATAGACGAATTCTTTGCTTCCGGGTAATCTCAAGGCACATATCATTGGAATCGACATGGATGCTCGTCTGGCCGCCCCCCTGGCGCGGGTGGCCGGGAGAGCCGGGAGCAGTCAAGCTCGGGCCAGCGGAGGCGAACTGTGATACTCGCCCTTTCCACGAGGAACCAGGAAATTTCCTGGCGATTGGATTCCCCCTATTTTCGGCGCCTCGGCATCCTCCACAAGGAAGTCGAAAACGCGGCGCAGCTTCTCGTGTATGCCATCAAGCTCCAACCCCAGGTGATTTTGGTCTCGCCGGACCTCGAAGACATGGATGGGTTCGACCTCTGCGGGATTTTGCGCACCAGGCCGGAACTCGTCCACAGCCGCGTCATGCTGGTGATCCGAAAGGAACGGCTCACCAACGACTTACTCCGGCGTGCCGAACATTCCGGCGCACACAATGTCGTGGGCGTGCCTTGCAGCGACGAGGAACTCTTTGGAGCCATCGCTTCTTCTCTTGGACTGCCGAGACGACTGGGGCGGCGGATTCGGGTGACCATCCAGGCCGAGCTCGGGGTGGAGGGGATCGTATTTCCCGGGACGGTGCGTGACCTGGGTATCCACGGCGCCAAGGTAGAGCTCGATGATGTCTCGGTGGAGCAGGTGCGGACCAACCGGCCGGTGGTTTTGCGCATGCGCCGCAATCCCGGGACGTCCTGGCCCATCGAGGTGAAGGCGACCTTGGCATGGGTGACGGAACAGGCAGAGGGCAAGGCTCTATCGGTTGGGGTGGAATTCCAGAATCTGAGCCCGGAGCTTCGCAGGGCGGTCTCTGAACTGGCTTTCTGGGAGATTTTTCCCGACAGACAGCCGGTGCTCGTGTTTCTCCGAGGCGACATCACGGAGACCGCGGAGTTTGGATTGTTGCCAGGGATACTCAAGGGCCCGGTGGATTTCGACCTCTCGGGAATTCGGTACATCAATTCCACGGGAGTCCGTTCATGGGTCTATTTCCTCGAATCTCTCCTCGGCGTTTCGGAATACAGATTTGTGAATTGTTCGGCGACCTTCGTCAAGCAGGCGAGTATGATCCCCGAGATGCTGGGCAAGGGCAAGGTCTTGTCCTTCCATGCGCCCTATCTATGCGAGTCTTGCGAACTCGAAGAACACCGACTCATCCAGGTGGAGGAGGGCATGGGCATCGATGAACTCGCCGCACGACAGGTGACATGTCCCAGGTGTGCTTCGCCCATGGTGCTCGATGACATGCCCGAACATCTGTTCGGTTTTCTCTCGTCTGGTCCCGTACGATGACTCCGGTGCGGGGGGCGGTTCGTCCTTTCCTATGGACCTGAGCCGTTTCTTGGAGACAGGGGCGGGTAAACGGTTCATGGATGTCTGAGCCTGCGGAGTCTCCGCTCGCGGAGCCGGCGGCGCATGGCGGCACGTCGCCACCTGCTGGGAAAATGACGCCAGAGAATCGTCTTGATGAGTTCGATGACCACGGGGCCGTGGCCCGGGACCGTGGTGCCCTTGGTCACGAAACTGTACCAGCGTTTTCTGGGATGGCGGATGCATTCCTTGTAGTAGAGCGGATCGCAGCGCGTCGGTTTGGGGTGAGTACCGTACATGTGTCGGACGAAATTGTCGTATCCGGGATACTCCTTTTCCCCGCGGCAGGCATTGTAGAGAATCGTTCGGCTGTGGGAAAAACGACGGATGGGCAGTTGGTAGAGAAGCGGGTTTTTGTAGCAGGTGTCTGCCGTTGCCCAAATCTTCAATCGGCGCCAGACCTGGGCGGCGGTAAAAAGTCCCCCCATCGGACAACAACCGGCCCCGCTATGACCGATGAGGCTCCAGTTTTTTGCACGGATATGGTGTTGCCGCAACAAGGCTTCCAGCCTGTGTCGGTAGGTGCGAAAGCTAAAACGGCCAGCCCAGAGCAGGTCCAGACCATGGCGGAGTTCCTTGCGCTTGCAGACGGCATGGTGGATGGGCTCGGCCAAAATCACGGGCTCGATGTATCGTTTGTTGAGATAGCTCCGGGCAATCTTGTCGATGTTCTTGCCGCCGCCCAGATACTTGTGGAGCCGTCCGTAAGGGTTGTTTCCGTGGAGCAGGACGAGCACGGGGAAGCGACCGCCGCATGCGGCTTCCCTGGGAATCCAGACCTGTCCCCCGTCCAAATATTTCAATGGGACGAGTTGGTCTTTCCGGACGCAACGTTTCCTTGCTTCGGCCCGGGACCACAACCCCGGCACCAGTCCGAAACAAATGCTCATCTGGAGGAGGAAGACTCTGTGGCTTGGGATGCGCATGTCGATTGATTCTCTCCGTTGTCTCACGGCGTAGAGACGTTCCATGCCTCGCGGTATTTAATTCTTGCAGGCCCTTGTTTTCAACGGTGATTTCCGTCGCTGCCTTCCGCGGTTCCCAGACGGGCCATATAGCCGGCCCTGTCCTTGGCACTCAGTGCGCAGCGTATCCCGGTAAACTTGTATCGCTTCCAGGGCCACTGGGGGCTTCGGTTGGTGGTCGATGCGTAGAAAGGAACATTGTACATCCATGTCCCGCCTCGCATACAACGTCTCAGGTGCTTTCCATGGAGAGGTCCTTTGGGGTCTCTGGCCGGGCTGTGTTCGTAGTATTTCTTGTCGATGAGGTCATAGCACCATTCCCACACGTTGCCCGAGATATTGAAGACTCCATAGGGGCTTTGTCCCTTGGCAAACGCCGTGACCGGCGCTGTCCATTGATACCCGTCTTCTTTGCCCCTCAGATTGAGACGTTTCCGGTCGAACTGGTTGCCCCATGGATACCTGCGACCGTCTGTCCCCCTGGCGGCCTTCTCCATCTCGGCTTCCGTGGGAAGCCTCTTGCCTCGAAAACGGCAGTAGTCCCTGGCGTCGTACCAGCTCACGCCCAGGACCGGCTGATCTGGATGCATGAGATACACTACGTTGGAATAGGCGGAGCGATGGCACCGGTGGGCACGGACGCATTGTCGGTATTCCCGGTTGGATGTCTCGTACTTGTCGATGTAGTAGGCACTCAGGGTGACGATGTGTTCCGGTGCTTCGTCGAACTCCCCGAAATAGCCCCCCATGATGAAAGGCCCTTCCGGAACATAGGCCATCCCCGGGACGGTGGCATGTGGGGGGACGGGCGCTTGAGGAATGGGTTTGGGGCGTGCCGGTGGATGCATGATGAACCGGGTGAGCCAATGGAGGATGTAGAGGAGATGCTTGTTACCGCATCCAATGAACCAGGCGCTCTGTGGGCTCTGGCAACGACTGCGGTATATCGTGTGATAGTGCAGTTCGGCATACTTGTCGAAGCGGCCCAAGAGCTTGCCGCTGGCAACGTCCCAGCGAGACAGGGTGACATGATGCACCCTTCCCTTGGCGTAGACCTTGGGAATCACCGACACCGTTCCTGTCCAGGCTTCCGTGCCCCCAGCAGCCCTGGCTGCAGCCAGGGCACAGCCCGGTTCGTTGCATCCTTTCGGCCCCAGGATCGCTTCGAGACCCTGGAGCCTGAGTTCATCGACCACCGCGGCGGCCATGCGCCGATAGATGCGCCCCCGGACCGTATTTCTACCCACTTGCCGAATCGTGAAGACGATTGCCCTGCCACGGGGCACAGGGGACGACGAAGCCTGCGCCAGGAGCAGACCTGGCAGGGGCCTGGCGCTTGGAAAAGCAAAGAGATCGGCCAATCCACTTGCCCTGGCGGACCAGGATGTGCCACACAGCAGACAGACGAAGAGCAGGGAAGCGACGATTCTGTCGCGTCTGCTCCCACGGGGATGCTTTTCTGCGGCCTTCTTTGGAACTGCCCTGGAATCCAACATCACCGAAATTCTCCTTCCATTTCCCTCATCGGGACTGCGAATCCTTGCAACTTGCTTGGCGCTGAAGCCAAGCTGGTTCTTCACCGAGTCCTTCCAGGAGACGCGTCGCCAGGGACAGAATTTTTAAAAATTGTCTGCGGCTTACCGGCCTCGTCCCGGGTTGTGTCGGGAGCTTGGCACAGAGCCGGTGCAGGCGGACGAAGTTTCCTCGGAGAGCTTCGTTCATGTGTTTCGACAGTGAGCGGTTCGATGGCCTCGTCTCGAAGAGGGGTGCAGGCAGGTCTAGGCGTCGTGCCAAAATCCGGTCTATTTCTTCGC
>CAZIJS010000057.1:0-21244 GCA_964539505.1 uncultured Myxococcales bacterium | reverse complement strand
GCTGTGGCCGAACTCGATCACCCATTCATCGTTTGGAATGTTGGGCGGCCGGTTGCCCGGCCCTGGCTTTTTCGGTCCGTCGGTCATGAATCGTCCCTCTTGTCAACTCAGTGACGAAGGCTGGGCGCCTTCGTCCCCCAGGCCAATTGGCGTATGCGAGACACCTGACAAAATCGGAGCCATAGTAATAAACTCATTTGATTTATGCAACATTGTGAAGGGACGAACAGTCCATCCAGGATGGTTTGGAATCTGGTCTTCAGGGCGAGGATCTGTCGTGCAGACATTCTTGCTGGTGAGACTGCGTGCGAAGAAGGAAAATGGGTCGGGCAGGCACTTTCGCGCCCACGGAAGGAGTTACTCGGCCTTCGAGATGGCGTCGAAGGCGCAGGCCGGCACGCAGCGCGGTTCGGGGGGATCCTGGTCTTCGCATTCGATACACTTGGCGGCATCGATCACGATGGACCCGTCGTCTTCTTCGTAAATCGCCTCGTGGGGGCATTCGTCGATGCAAGCACCGCACTGGGTGCAGAGATCCTGGTCAATCTTCATGGCCATGGCGATGTCTCCTTTTCTGTTGTCTTGCCGAATTCGCGTGCCACCTGCAGGCTCCTGCAGGTCGCACGATGTCTTTTTTCGGCCCTGTTTCGGCCGCCAAAACGCTGCTAATATAAGCGCAGTCGGGCCTTCGTCAATGGAAAACGGGTTGGCTTGGATGCGTCGAAACGGGGTGGAAACTTGATTGTTTTTGTGGAAAGACAAACGCTCCTCGATGGACGAGGATTGTTTCTTCCCTCGTTTCCAGACCTGGGTTCCGCCATGGTGGCAGGGGCCTTGGGGGCCGCCGGAATTTCCCTGCGCTTTCTTGAGGGAACCTGGCGATGGATCGAGCCCTTGCTGGCCGACCCCGAGCGACTCTTCCACGGCGCCATGAAGGGATTGGTGCCAGGTCCCCTGCGAAGGAAGATACTGGCCGTTGCAAGACAGGGGCTTTCTGCACTGGAGGCTGCTGCCCGGCGGGCGAAGGCTGTGCTTCGACTGGACGATCCAGCGTCTTTTTTCGACGAGCCTTCCATGCGACAGGCCCTGGATTGGCTCTCGGCCTCATTCAGCCTTTTCGAGGCGGAGGTCCGGATCCTGGGAGCCGAGAGTCATTCTTTGGTACAAAGTCTGGTTCGAGAGATCCTGGCGGATGAACCGGACCTGGTGGCCTTTTCCTTGCGAGGCGATGAAGGACCCGTGATGCAGGCGGTCTGCAGGACCGTGACCGCTTCTGGTGTACCCACGGTGGGGGGGGGATGGGCTGCACTGGGTGCAGAGGTCTCCGACTTGGAGCGGCTGCGGAGAAGATTCGGTCTGACCTGGTTCGGTGCTGGGCCTGGTTCACGGCTCTTGCCCAGGCTCCACGAAGTTCTGTCGAGCGGGGGCCGTGGTATCGAGACGATTCCGAATCTCGTGGGGGCGGGGGTGACGCATCCACGGCTGCTGGCGGCGGAAGGTCCCCACATGGGAGAAGAAGATTTTGGGCCGTTTTTTGGGCGGCCTTACATGGCTCCCCGCCCCACCCTGCCCATCGCTTCCAACCGTGGCTGTTACTGGAGACGCTGCGTGTTTTGTCCCCAGCGATACAACCGATTCCCCTTCCAGGAGGAAGATCCAGACGTCTTGGCCCGGTGGGTGGGTCGGCAGCGTCGGGATTTCGGGGTGGCTCATTTCTTTTTCGTAGACGAGTGTATTCGGCCAAAGTTTGCCCTGCGGTTTTCGAAGGCGCTCGAACGAGTCGGAGAGACGGGTTGTCGTTTCGTGGCCATGGCCAGACCGGAGCCGGCCTTCGACGAGGAAGTGCTTTCGGCCATGGCCCGGGTGGGCTTCCAGGGGCTGCTTTGGGGAGTGGAGTCTGGAAGCGACCGGGTGCTCAGGAGCATGAGAAAGGGCACCACGACGAAGAGCCTCCTGGCCGTGCTGGAACGCTCGCAACGCGCCGGCTTGAGCAACTATGCTTTCTTGATGATCGGGTTTCCCGGGGAATCGGAGCGCGAGGCGCGGGGCACCCTGGAGTTTCTCCGGAGGAACCGTGCGTTGGTGGACGGCGCACAACTCTCCCGGTTCGTCGTCTACGAGGCATCCGACGTGGGACAGCATCCGGAACGGTATGGGGTGGAGTTGGACCCAACTGCGCCCAGGCGGGAAATCGGGGCGGTGCAGGGCAGGGGCGATTTGCTGGACCGTTCCCTGCAAGACGAGATCTACGCGGAGTTCCACAGGAACTACGATTCCTTGACCTCCGGCAGTACGGTTTCCTTTCCCCACCATTTTGCCACCGCCCGTTCCCTGCTGGCCTTTCTCTATCGCTGATAGAGCGCTGCTCTGCGGTTTTTCACGCAGGCTTTCGGGCGCCTTGTCGGGAGCATGTTCCATCGAGGAGCCAAGGTCTTTGTGGCCGTGGGTTTTGTGGTACGTTCCCTGGAGGTGGACCTCCGGGTCCAGGCCGGCAACCATGGGAGGCATCATGGAACTGCAGCACATCAAAATGCAGATCCTGGAGACCGGGCTGCTCATCCTGGCAGCTTACGGCGGGGGCAAGCTTGCCGAAAAACTCCGCATTGGGGAGGTGGTGGGCCAGATCCTGGGCGGCGTGCTCGTGGGCCCGCATTTCTTGGAACTCGTCCATCGGCTCCTGGAGCAGCACGAGGGGCTTCGAAGCGTCCTGTTTTTCAAACCCATTTATCACTTTTATGATGCTCGTTTTCCGGAGTATGCCACGATCCTCTCGAGCTACCATTTCTTCGTGTTCCTGTTCCTGGGCATCATCGCATTCTCCATCGGAGAAGAACTCCACCGGGATCGGCTCCGCCAGGTGGGCGGGGCTGCTGCGATCATTTGTGTGATCCAGGCTCTGGTCACGTTCCTGCTCGGTTTCCTGGGGTTCTGGATCCTGTTCCGTTTCTCCCTCATCACGGCTCTGCTCATGGGAGCCATCGGCATCGCAACGGCTCCGGCGCTCACCTTCGTCCTCATGAACAAACTCAAGGTGGAGGGGCGTCTCAAGGGCATGCTCGCCAACATCGTGGTCCTCGATGACGTGATCGAGGTCGTCGTCTTCTCGGTGGTCCTGGGGATCGCCATGGCCCTTCAGCGGGGCGGATCGGTGTCGCCGGCCGGCCTTCTGGGCGGCGTCGTGCTGGAACTCCTCGGAGCCGCGGGCATGGGGTTTGCCATTTTTGTCGTGCTCAAGCTGATTGTTCGCAAAAAAAAGACTCCTGCCCCCGAAGAGGAAATCGTCGAAGGGGATGCAACTTTCTTGTCGAAGGTGGTGTCTCAGCATCCCACGCCTTCGGTGGAGATCCTGGTCCTGATCATGGGCATCGTGTCCGTGGGCATCTCCGTGGCCATGGACCTCCACCTCCCATTCCTCATAACGGCGGTGGTGGCAGGCATGCTCGTGTCCAACTTCCATTCCCACGCGCTGTTCGATTCTTTGAAGATCGAAAACGTCATGCCCCTATTCAACCTCTTCTTTTTCGCCATCATCGGGGCCAGCGTCCGGGTAGACAGTTTGAGCAGAGGGGTCGTCTGGTACGTGGTCGCCTACCTGGCCCTGCGCAGTCTGGGGAAGCTCTTCGGCACATGGGCCGGATGCCGCATCACGAAGCAGGATCCGAAAATCACCGCCTGTCTGCCAAAACTCATGCTCCCCCAGGCCGGCATGGCGGCAGTGGAGACTATTCTTGTGGCCACTGTGCTCCAGGGTGCCGGGGGCATGACCATTTTCAATACCATCATCCCGGCGCTGGTGGTGTTCGAGCTGGTGGGAGCCGCCCTTTCCGAGAAGACGCTTTTGAAGTGGAAGAGTTGGACCGTGGGGGAACTGGAGGTTTTCAAAGATCCCAAGCCGGAAGGCACGCGCCTGACCATCGAAGACCTCATCGGCAACAGGGTGGTGCGCCTCGTGGCCGAGCGACGCGACGACGTGATTTTCGAACTTGCCCGATTCTGCGTCACCCAGGGCATCGTCCCGGAGGTGGGCATGATCACGAACCCGGTGCGGGAACGCGAGAAGTTGGCATCCACGGCCATTGGTGACGGCGTGGCCCTGCCCCACTGTCGGACAGGCCAGGTGGGCAGGGCCGTGGTGGTCTGTGGATTGCTCGATCAGCCCGTGGATTGGGAGGGGCCGTTCGGCAGTCCCGTGGATACGGTTTTTCTCGTGCTCAGTCCCCAGGAGCGACCGGAGGAACATCTGGAGGCCGTCCAGAGCATCAGCCTGGCGCTTTTGAAGAGTGACTTTCGGGCTGCAGTCCGCAGGGCCCTGGACGCAGGAGACCTTGAAGGCTTTCTGCGGAGGATCTCGCGACGTGAGGACCGGTTCGGAGAGGGACAGGTTTCCGAGCAGCCTGCCACCTGACGCGCCATGGCTCCAGCATTGAAAACAAAAATGGTCGTCCGAGAGGCTGAGGGGCGCCCGAGGCATAATCCTTGAGTGACGCCGGAGAGTCAGTATAATCCGGCGCAATGAAACCAAGACTTTCGACATTGCTCTTTGCCGGATTCCTTGGGGCCGCTGGTTTCTCACCGGTCTTGGGCGGTTGTGAGACCGAGCCGGATTGCCGTGACATCTGTGTGCATATCTGCAAGGTCTGCCACGACGACTGCGATCCATCCAGCCCATTGGATGGAGACGAGATAGACGGCTGCGTCCAGGGCTGCCAGCAGCAGGATCCAGACGGGGACCGGCGTGGTTGTCTCATGGACACAGAATCCTGCGACGACCTCTGGCGCTGCTGACAGAGTCTCCGACCCCCGGTGCCACGGAATGCGTCCCAAAAATCCGGAGGATCGGAGGGAGTTCGAACGGGCTCCCGATGACTGAAACTGTGGCGCCGCGAGCACATCGAAGGAGGTGATCGAGTGGACAAGATCGTCGAATGCGTCCCGAACTTTTCGGAGGGTCGCAATCCAGAGGTCTGGAAAGCCATTGGCGATGCCATCGAGTCGGTGCCTGGTGCCCTCTTGTTGGATGTGGATCCCGATGCATCCTATAACCGGGTCGTGGTGACCATGGCCGGGGATCCCGACGCCGTCCTGGAAGCGGCCGTTCGTGCCACGGTGGTGGCGCGAGAGCGCATCGACATGCGGACGCACAAAGGGGAACATCCCAGGTTCGGAGCGTTGGACGTCTGTCCTTTCGTCCCGGTGCGCGGGCTGTCGATGGGCGACTGCGCCAATCTGGCCAGGCGATACGGCGAGCGGGTCGGGGGGGAATTGGGACTGCCCGTGTATTTGTACGGCAGCGCGGCATCCAGGCCGGAGCGCAGGAACCTGGCCAAGGTACGGGCGGGGCAATACGAAGGCCTGCCCGAGAAACTGGCCGACCCGGAATGGAGGCCCGACTACGGGCCGGCCGAGTTCGTGCCCGAATTCGGGGCCGTGGCTGCCGGAGCGCGCTTTTTCCTGGTTGCGTACAACGTCAACCTTGCCACCCAAAACGTCAAGCTGGCCCAACAGGTGGCCGAGGCGGTCCGGCAGATGGGCGGACCGCTCCGCGATGAAAATGGTGAGGTCGTCACGCTGGAGGGCAAGCCGGTCAAAAAGAAGGGAAAGTTGCGTATGGTCAAGGCCATGGGCGTGCTCGTGGCACCGGAGAACCGCGAGCCGTTTTGCCAGGTGTCGATGAACCTGACAAACTATCTCATCACGCCGCCCCACGTGGCCTTCGAAGAGGTGGCCTTCGAGGCGCGGCGGCGCGGCGTGGCAGTGACCGGATCCGAAATCGTCGGCCTGGTGCCCGTGGCGCCCTTGCTCATGGCCGCCGAGTACCACCTTTTCGACGTGGGAGAGCGCAGACCTGGCATGACGGAAGAAGAACTGGTGGACCGGACCCAGGAGTATCTGGGGCTGTCGGACTACAATCCGTTCGATCCGGATGCCAAGATCATCGAACGCAGGATCGCCGCGGCCGGCTGGGCCTGACCATGGCCCTGCCTGAATCGACGGTGAGCAATTCTGCAGGAGGAATCACATGACGGAACGTGCAAAAGCCAGCAAGCTCGTCTATTTGCCCGTGACCAGTTTCGTGCAAAATGTGGCCTCACGGGCCCCGGTTCCCGGGGGGGGCTCGGTGGCGGCGCTCTCAGCCAGCCTGGGAGCTTCGCTCCAGGTCATGGTTTGTCGCATCAGTTCCACGCGGATGGGCGAGGAGGCCCGTCCCTATTTCGAGGAGGTGGAGCGCGAGGCCATGGGGTTGCGAGACGACCTGCGCACCCTTGTCGACGCTGATTCGGATGCCTACGAGGAAGTGATCGCGGCGGCCAAGTCCGCAGACAGCACCGCCGTGGCCCAGGCCGCCCGCAAGGCGGCCGAGGTTCCGTTGAAAACCGCGGAACTGGCCCGTCGGGCCATGGACCTGCTCGAAGAGTTGGCGCGCAAGGCCTATCCCGGGGCGGTGACGGACGTGGGAGTGGCCGCTGTGATGCTCCAGGGCGCGGTGGTGGGCGCCAGGTACAACGTGCTCGTCAACGTGCCGTCTGTGGGAGACGAAACGTTTGCCCTGGAAGCCTCACGCCGGTTGGACCAGTGGCGGCGGGAGGCCGCGGACATAGCCGCCGCTGTGGCCGGAATCGTCGAGTCCCGGATGGACGCCTGATCGTCACTGTTTGCCGCGAACGCTACATCATGGCTTCGATGAGGTTGGCTGCGCGGTCCAATTCTCTGAGAGCCGTGGCCAGGTGGGCTCCCTTGCGGAGCGTGAGCACCACGCAGTAGTCTTCCGTGATGGTCCGGATGATCACATCGGACTGTTCGTTCGAGAGCATGATGCTCCTGGGCAGCCCCAGGCCGTGGCGCTCGGTGATCGTCTTGACCTGGTTCAATATGATTCCCCAATGGGCGCCCATGATTCGGATGTCCCATTCGGGAATGTGGCCGAACTGGTCCACCGACTCTCCTTCCCAATCGATGAACACCGCCCCAAGGGCACCAGGGGTGCCGCCCACCAGGTCTGCGAGGACCTCACCGAACTCAGAAGCCATGATCACTCCAAGCTGCCGGAGGCACAGGTGCCTGCGATGGGGATGAGCTCCGGATGGGTCGTCACGGGGCAGCGACGTTTCAGTGCGTCCACCCAGCGATTGAACGCATCGCGTCGCAGTTCGGGATAGACGTGATCGAGGATTTCCGGTTTTGCTTCTTCGAAGGAGATGTGCTTGGGCGGCACGATCTCTACGAGAAAGATGACGTGGAAACCATAGACGGTCTTGACCACTTGGGAGATGTCACCGGGTTTTTTCATCTCAAAGAGTTCGTCGGCAAAGCTCTTTCGGAGGTCTTCGTGAGCTTTCAGGCCCCGCTCTGCCAGGATTTTGAAACCTCTGTCCCTGATGCGATCCGCGAGGGCCTCGAAGTCCTTCCAGGTAAGTTTTTTCTTGCGTGACTCTGCCAGGGCCAACTGTCGAAATTCTTCTGCGAGTTTCCTGGCACCTTCGATTTCTTCCCGGTAGATGATGCGCTTGCGCCTTTTTCTCCGCCAGGGCAGGCGGACAAGCACGTGGCTGAACTTGCGCAACTCTGGATGCTGGAATCGGTGGATGTTGAGTTGGTAGGATTTCTTCAAGGCGGAGACGGGAACGTCGGACTTCTTGAATGCCGGCTCGAACTCCTTTTTGACGAGCTTTCTTGCAGCGGCGGCCTTGGCGGCTTCCACCACGTCGGGATCGTGATCCAGGCCGCGTCGCAAGGCTTCGAGTTCCAGGAGCTTGCAGTCGATGGCCTCATCGAGCGCTGCTCTGGGCTCCAGGGACTTTTCCCGCATGACAGACCGCACCTCTGCCAGGCCCACGGGATGTCCGTCCACCAGAGCCAGGACGCGTTTGGGCTGTTTTTCGATGATGCGGGCACGAAACAGGGGGCAGTCCAAGGCTTGTTTCCTGTGACAGGACGGCTCCATCGTCACAACCAACAAACCCAGAACCCATGCCCAACCCATGTGCCAGGCGGCCCGGAAGCGACCGGAAGCCACAGTCCGCTCCTCATGGGTCGTTTTTCGTCTCATCGCTCCCTCGCTGCAACCGCCAGGACAACCAGTCTCCCCGTGGCGCGTGACAAGGCCAAGGTTCCAAGAAGGCACAACAGCGCCGAGAGATACTTGCTAGACGACAGGAACCATACCAGCGCGATCACCAGCCCGAGGGACAAAATCATGAAGAGAAACAGGGCCGGGATCGAGAGTCGTTCCGGCCGGAGGCCTTTGCTGAAGTCTCCTGGTGAAGCGTTCCTGGGCATCGAGCCTCCCATCGAGAAACCCTCTTGCGGCCGACCGCATCCATCGTCGCTTCGGCCGTCTCCGTCTCCGTTTGTTTTGCACCCGCTAGCGGGCCAGGGTCAAGGCCAGGATCGCGAGCACCAGGCCGGCGATGGTCTCGGCCCAGAAGACAGCGACTGTCTTTTTCCTGTATGTTCGCGCCACAAGGATCATGCGTGCCAGGCTGCGCCGGGCCTTTCTATGGGACCTTAGGGGAACGTACAACGCCAGGGCGAAGACTGCAACGAGTCCCGCCATGCCGGCGGCCATGGCCAGGATTTGTGCCCGGGCTGCGTCCGGTCCGTAGTGTTCGATGGTCCTGGGGACGGCCAGAATCGCGGTGGCTGCCAGGGCAACGGGCGCCAGGATCACGACAGAGGCCAGCCCGGTCATCAAGGGCGCCGACCCCGGTTTGGGTGCGTTGGGCCGTTGGGTGGAATGGCGCAGCGCTGCAGCCAGGTAAGCGATGAGCACGGCGGCCGTCAACTCGGGATGGGCCTGCAGGGTGGGCTTGGTCCATGAGCCCGGGGCAGCCAGCGTGGTCGCGGCCAGGATCGTCACCGGGAAGGCGAAGATCAGCAGCCAGGGGGACCGGCGCAGCAAGCCCATGGGCAGGATCACGGTCAGTGCCAGGACGAGCAGGCTCCATGCCGACCAAGGGGCCCGGCCCGGCTGAAAGCCGACCAAGGCCAGGCTCACCGCAAGGACTGCGGCTGCCAGGGCCACCAGGTCGATTCGCGACGCGTTCGTGGTTGCCAACCCCCCTTGCGGCGGTCCTCTTTGGGCTGGCCGGCCCGGGATGTCCGGTTCCGCCCCAGGCTGTTCGAAGGACTGCATCCTGTCTTCGGCTCCCAATGTGTCTCCACCAGGCTGCTTCGTCGCACCGAGATTGCTTGAGCGAAGTGTACCGTGATGCAGGCTTTCGGCCAATACCAATGTCATCGGGGCGGCCGATGGTCTGGCCCACATTCGTTTCGAGGGCGTCGTCCTCAAAACAGTCAACCGGGTCGTTGACAGCCAAGCCGCCTGGTTGGTACTAATCACCATCCGAAATGGTGGGGATGCTGCGTCGGGTCGCGGGCAATCGCGGCCGGAAGGATTCCCGCGAGGCGTCGATTTCCAACGCAGAGCAAGAGAAACGGACGGAGACATGGCCGACGACAGCGACCTGGATTTGGAGCAAAAGTTCAAAGGCTTTTGGGGCCGCATCGCCAGGGTGGACCTGACCGAAGGCACCTGGACGGTGGAAGAACCCCCGGAGGAGTTCTACAGGAAATATCTTGGGGGCAGTGCCCTGGGAACCTACTACCTGCTTCGAGAGACGGCGCCGCAGACCGATGCCCTCTCTCCCGACAATGTCTTGACCCTGGCCGGTTCGGTGACCACCGGGGCCGCGGTGAGCGGGGCCAGCAGGTTTAGTATTTGCGCCCTGTCTCCCTTGACCGGGGTGGTGGGTGACTCACAATCCGGCGGTGCCTTCGGGCCGTATCTCAAACGGTCGGGATGGGATGCCCTGGTGATTTCCGGCAAGGCGCCGAAGCTGACCTGTCTGGTGGTGCGTCCCGATGCCATCGAGTTTCGTCCCGTGGAGCAGTGGCGGGGCAAGGGGGTCATGTCGGTTCTCGACGACCTGGAAGAGGAATTCGGGCGCAACTTCAGCGTGGCCCAATGCGGACCTGCCGGCGAAAAGCTGGTGCGGTTCGCCTGCGTCATGGTGGATCGAAATGACGTGGGTGGCAGGACCGGCATGGGAGCGGTGTTTGGCGCCAAGAACCTGCGGGCGGTGGTGGCTGCGGGCGGCACCGAGATTGCCTTCAAAGATCCCGAGGTGCTCAAAGACCTCAACCGGCGGGCCGCAAAGAGGCTGGAGGGATCCGGGTTTCCGGCCACGCTGCGAAAGTACGGCACGCCGGGCGTGGTGGCCTTCCAGGCCGAGGCGGGCAACCTTGCCACGCACAACTATTCCAGGAGCATTCATCCGCAGTACAAAGACCTGGACGGATCCTCATTCGAAGACAAACTCGGGGCGGGATCGACGACCTGTTACGGCTGTATCGTGCGCTGCCGCAAGAAGGTCAAGGGCTTTCAGTATCCCGTGACCGATCGCCTGGGCGGACCGGAGTTCGAGACCCTGGGCATGATGGGATCGAACCTGGACATCGTGGATCCCGAGGCCGTGGCCCATGCCAGCCAGCTCTGCGGTGAGTACGGCATCGACACGTTGACCATGGGCGGTCTGGCCGGCTACCTGTTCGAATGCCACGAACGGGGCCTGGTGGGACCGGACCGGACCGACGGCCGCCGGCTGTCTTTCGGCTCGGCCGAGGATCTCTTCTGGCTCATCGAGCAGACATGCGCCAGGCAAGGCATCGGAGACGTCCTGGCCGAGGGGTTCGAGGCGGCGGTGGCGCATTTTGGCGAGCAGACGGCCCCCTATGCAATCCATGTCAAGAACCAGGGCCTTGCGGTGCACATGCCCCAGGTCAAGCCCAGCCAGGCCATCATGTACGCGGTTTCCCCCATTGGTGCCGATCACCAGTCATCGGAACACGATTGGTTGCTGGCATCGGGAGGCGAGGAGGCCAGGGGCCTTGGAATCTACGCGGTGGAACCGGCGGATAGCACCAGTCTCGAAAAGGTTCGCATGACCGCTTATTCGCAGATCTATTACAGTTTGTTGGACACGCTGCCGTTGTGTCAGTTCGTCTGGGGGCCGGGCAACCTTTTTACGTACGCCGAACTCGAGGAGTTCATGGCTGCCTGCACCGGGTGGAACATGACCTTCTGGGAAATGATGAAGGTGGGAGAGCGTCGCATCAACCTGATGCGCCAGCTCAACGCCAGACGCGGATTCGGCCGCAGCCAGGACAAACTGCCCGAGCGTCTCTACGAGCCCCTTCCCGATGGGCCCAGCAAGGGGCGCGCCGTGCCCAGGGAACGATTCGAGGGCATGCTCGACGACTACTACGGTCTCATGGGATGGGATCCGGCCAGCGGCCGTCCCAGGCCCGGAAAACTCAAGGAACTGGGATTGGAATGGACCTTGAAAGACCCTGATGGGGCAGGCGGGCCGCGGTCGGGGACACAACGATCGGGAGGGGCCTGAGCAATGCCGCTGCATGGAAACGACCGCTTCGACGAGAAGGAATCTTCTGCAGCCCGGGTGGCCAAAATCCTGGAATCAGCAGACATCGACACCGTGATGGTGGCCTTCGCCGACCACCAGGGCCGTCTCATGGGCAAGCGACTGTCGGCAAAGCATTTCATCGGGCAGGCGGCCTCCAGTGGGCTGGAGGCCTGTGACTACCTGCTGGCCGCAGACATCGAGTTGGAACCCCTGCCCGGGTTCCAGTCGTTTGGGTGGCACAAGGGATACGGGGATTTCCACCTGGCCCCGGACCTGACCACGTTCCGGGTGGTGCCCTGGTTCGAGTCCTCGGCCCTGGTCCTCTGCGACGTAACCGACGAGGAGGGGCGTCCCGTGGAAGTGGCGCCCAGGCGGGTGCTGCAGCGCCAACTGGAACGAGCAGCCCGGCAAGGCTTCTTCGTGGATGCGGCCACCGAGCTGGAGTTCTACCTGTTCGATGGGAGCTACCGGGACGTGGCAGGGGGCCGGCTGCCCAGGCCCACCACGGACCACATCATCGACTACGACCTGTTGGGTACGTCTCGCGACGAGCCTGTGCTGCGCCGCATCCGCAATGCCATGAACGAGGCCGACATACCGGTGGAGGGCAGCAAGGGGGAATGGGGGCGCGGTCAGCACGAGGTCAACTTCGCCCACGGACCGGCCCTGGTCACGGCAGACCGCCACGTGCTCTTCAAACAGGGGGTCAAGGTCATCGCTGCCCAGGAAGGCAGGGCGGCCACCTTCATGGCCAAGCCTGCCACGCACATGGCCGGATCGTCCTGTCACATCCATGTGAATTTCCGCGACGAAGAGGGCAAAAACCTGTTTTGCCCCCAGGAGGGCAACGGGCCCTCTGATCGCTTCAACGCCTTCATGGGCGGGTTGGTGCGGCACCTGGGCGACCTGGGGCTCTTGCTGGCGCCCACGGTAAATTCGTATCGCCGGTACCGTTCCAAGACCTTCGCCCCGGTGAACCTGGCCTGGGGCTGGGACAACAGGACCGCCGGCCTTCGGGTCGTGGGGCAGGGTCGTTCCCTCCGGGTGGAGTGTCGCGTGGCCGGGGCGGATGCCAACCCCTACCTGGCTCTGGCGGCGATCGTGGCTGCGGGCCTGGCAGGGATCGAAGGAGGCATGGATCCACCGCCGCCGGTGGAAGGAAATGCCTATGAACTGTCCGGGCTGCCCAGGGTTGCATCGAGCCTCGGCGCGGCGGCGGCGCGGTTCAAGGCGAGCAACATGGCGACCCAGGCCTTCGGACCCGAGGTTGTGGAACATTATGCGCACCTGGCCGAGCTGGAGCAGGAGGAAGCAGAGCGCCAGGTGACCGACTGGGAGGTGCGCCGCTACTTCGAGCGCATCTGAGCTGCGGGCCCCGGGCCCGAAGAGGGAGCAGACATGAAGGCACGATTCAATTTTCCGACCCGGATTCTGTTTGGTGAAGGCACGTTGTCGGACCTGCCCGGCGAACTCGGGAACCTCGGGGCCCACAGGGTCCTGGTGGTTTCGGACAAGGGGCTGGTCAAGGCCGGGATCGTGGATCGCGTCACCGAGGTGATCGATGCGGGTGGCCTGGAGCATGTGGTCTACGACCAGGTGTCCCCCAATCCCACGGGAACCCAGGTCGATGAGGGCGCCGGGCTGTTTCGAGGCGAGCATTGCGATGCGATCATAGGTGTGGGCGGCGGCAGCCCCATGGATGCGGCCAAGGCCATCCAGCTCCGCATCCATCACCGCGACCCCTTGCGCGAATACGACGATTTGCTAGGTGGCGATGCCAAGGTCACTGGGCCTTTGCCACCCCTGGTGGCCCTGCCCACGACTTCAGGCACCGGGTCGGAGGTGTCCCGGTCCGCCGTTGTCACCCTGGAGGACGTGGGCCGCAAGGTGGTGATCTTTTCGCCCAGGCTCATGCCCTCGGTGGCCCTCTGCGATCCGGAGTTGACCTACGGACTGCCGGCCAGGATCACTGCCGAAACCGGGATGGACGCTTTGTCACATAACCTGGAAGCCTATTTGTCCAAGGGGTACCATCCCATGGCCGACGCCATTGCCCTGCAAGGGATCGCCATGGTGGGAGCAAACCTGGCCAGGGCCGTGGCAGACGGTGGGAACCGGGAGGCCAGGCGGGAAATGATGATGGCGTCCACCATGGGGGCCGTGGCCTTCCAGAAGGGACTCGGGGTGATCCACTCGTTGGCGCATGCCCTGGGTGCCGTCGCAGGCGTGGCCCATGGACTGGCCAATGCCGTGATCATGCCCCATGCCATGCGGTTCAACGCTGCGGGGGCGCCAGAGAGGCTGACCGCCGTGGCCAAGGCGCTTGGGGCCGGGGATGCGAGCCCGGAGGGCGCCGCCCGAGCAGTCGAGGACCTGCTCGGACGCATCGGGCTCCCCGGGACGCTGGGGCAGGCCGGGGTGAGCGACGAGCATTTCGAAGATATCGTGGACAAGGCCATGGCCGACGGCTGCCACGGCCAGAACCCCCTGGCCATGACCAGGGAGTCCATGGCTACATTGCTTCGGACCTGTTTCGGGGGCTGACAAGGAGGGTGGGAGAGTGCAATTCGAGAGACACATCGTCGAGGCTGTGAGTTTCGATCTCTGGGACACGCTCATCGTGGACGAATCAGACGAGGCCAAGCGGGCCAAGCAGGGGCTTGATCCCAAACCCTTGGCCCGCCGCAAGCTGGTCTGGGAATTTCTGAACCGTCACGAGCCGGTGGAACGCTCCCTGGTGGATGCGGTCTACGATGCGGCGGACTACGCGCTCAAGCATGTCTGGCACGAACTCTACGTGACATGGCCCGTTCGTCGCAGACTCGAGATCGTGCTGGCCGGGCTCGGGCGGTCCCTGCCCGACGAAGAGTTCGATGAACTGGTGCGACTCCATGAGACCATGGAGATGGACATCGGGGTGGACATGGTCAAGGGAGCGGTGGAGGCCTTGTCCGCCTTGAAGAAGCGCTACAAGCTCGCCGTGATCTCAGACGCGGTGATCACGCCCGGTTGGGCACTGCGCAAGATCCTGGAAGGGCATGGTCTGGCCGAATTCTTCGATGCCATGATCTTTTCCGACGAGGTGGGCCACTCCAAGCCGCATCCCGATGTCTTCCTGGCGGCCGCCGAGGCGCTGGGGACCAGTCCCAGGCGGATGGTCCACGTGGGAGATCGCGGCACAAACGACGTGGAGGGTATCCAGGCGGCAGGCGGTCGAGCGGTCCTCTTCACGGGAGTTGCAGACCGGGGGCGGGGCGTCAAACCCGAGGCGGTCTGTGAGTCTCTCACGTTTCTTCCCGGCATCATCAAGGTGATGGCCAAGTCCTGACGCCTCTTTGTTCTTGCGGTCGTCATTTTCCTCTTCAAGGAGCAGCACTGCACATGAAACGCGAAGCCAGATTTCTCATCATCGACGGATATCCGAAACAGAGCCGTGACGAGTTGGAACGAGCGGGCATGCAGTTGGCCTGGAAGCTCTACGCCGACATGATCACCACCCACCTACCCGAGGCGACCTATGATCTCTGGCTGGCCAGCGACACCTCGCAGGTCCTGCCCGAGGGCCGGAGCCTGGACGAGTATGCCGGAGTCCTCTGGACCGGGTGCAATCTGACCATCTACCACGAGGACGACGAACGGGTCACCCGCCAGATAGCCTTCGCCAAGGAAGCCTATGAGGTTGGTGTCCCTTCGTTCGGCAGTTGCTGGGGCCTGCAGATTGCCGCCGTGGCAGCGGGCGGTGTGGTGAAGGCCAACCCGAAAGGTCGCGAAATGGGAATCGCCCGGAAGATCCGGGTCACGGAAGCAGGGCGATCGCATCCCTTCCTGGCCGGAAAGCCCCTGGTGTTCGACGGGTTCATCTCTCACGTAGATGAGGTGGTGGAATTGCCCGAGGGCGCGACCCTGCTCGCCGAGGGCCTTTTTACCAGGGTCCAGGCCATCGAGGTCAGGCATGCAAAGGGCGTCTTTTGGGCCACCCAGTACCATCCCGAGTACGACCTCCACGAGATGGCCCGGCTCATGGTGGCCAGAGAGCCGAAGCTCGTGCCCGAAGGATTCTTCCGCAACGGCGCGGACCTGGAAGCCCACGTGGAGCGTTTGGAGGCCCTGGCGGCAGAGCCGGACAGGAAGGATCTTCGCTGGCAACTGGCCATCGACGACGATATCTTGGATGCCAAGGTGCGGCAGACAGAGGTGGCCAACTGGGTGGAGCACCTCGTGATTCCGAGGTTGGAAGGACGAGCCGGCTGAAGTGACCCGTCGCACCGAGGAACACCAGGATCGCGCCTACCGGCCCTGGCAGGTCCGCATCTTTGCGGCCACCTGGCTGGCCTACGCCGGCTACTATTTTTGCCGCAAGGCCTTCTACGTGACCAAGGCCAACCTGGGCGCGGACCTGCACATCTCCACCATGCAGCTCGCCAACCTGGGAACAGCCTACCTGCTTGCCTACATGGTGGGCCAGTTTTCCAGCGCCTTCTTCGGTCGGTGGTTGGGCCCCAAGAAGCTGCTGTTGGTGGGTATGGGAGCATCCATCACCGCGAACCTGGTCTTCGGGTTTTCCAATGCCTACCACACGGTCCTCGAATTCATGCTCCTCAACGGCCTGGCCCAGGGAACAGGCTGGCCGGGCTGTATCGGGAGCCTGGCGTTTTGGTTCCGGCGGCGTGAACGGGGCACAGTGCTCGGGTTCTGGTCCACCTGCTACCAGGTAGGCTCCTTTGCGGCCAGTGCACTCGCCGCTTTTCTCCTGGGCGAATTCGGGTGGCGTTGGTCCTTCTTCGGCGCTGCCATGGTCCTCAGCCTGGTGTGGCTCGTCGTCCTGGCGCTCCACCCCAATCGTCCCCAAGATGTGGGGCTCGATCCGCTGGAAGAGGAAACGGAAGACGAGACGGAAGAGGAGACGACAGACAGGGGGGCGGAACAGGCGAGCCGAGGTGGTGAGAGGGCCGGGGATCGCGGCGACCATGCAGGGCACCATGTAGGTGCCGGGCAGGGTGACGGAGCGCCCGGAGTTCCTGGGCCGACTTCGGCCTTTGGCCGCTGGATGGCCGATTTGGGATGGAACGGAGAGATCCTGGGCACGATCGTGCTGATGGGATCCATTTATTTTAGTATCAAGTTTCTCCGCTACACGCTGTGGAGTTGGGTGCCCTTCTTTTTGCAGCGTAATTTCCACCAGGCCGGCGACCTGTCCGGCTACCTGTCCATCTCTTTCGACGTGGCCGGGACCCTGGGAGTCTTGGCGGCTGGGTATGCCTCCGACAAGTTCTTCCGGGGACACCGTGCCGGGTTGGCGTTCGGGCTCATGGTGCTCATGGCAGGCGGTTTCGTGCTCCTGTATCTGGTGGGGACCGCGGGCACTGGTTTCTTCGTGGGCAGCCTGGCGCTCATCGGATTCGCCCTGTTCGGACCCGACTCCCTGCTCTCCGGGGTGGGTGCCATCGACGTGGGTTCCAAAAAAGGGGCCCTTGTTGCAGCGGGCATCATCAACGGGATGGGATCGGCGGGTCCCATCCTGCAGGAGCGTCTGGTGGCCTTCGTCTACGAACGTTCCGGAGACTCGGTGACCCCGGTGTTCGCACTGCTCGTGGGGGTGGCCCTGGCAGGTACCCTGCTCACCGGAATCTTGTGGCTCAGGGCGAGAAAGGGTAAGGCTGCCCTGTAACGTGGCACCGGTCGGGGGACCTGGTGACGCTGGAAACGTGATTGCGGTGCGGGCAATCCTTGGCCCGCATTCGATCTGGAGGTGATGCGATCATGTCTGAGCGATTCGATCTCGTGGTGGTGGGCGGCGGGCCGGGCGGATACGTGGGTGCGATCAGGGCCTCGCAGCTCGGGATGAACGTGGCGCTCGTGGAACGCACGGGCCGCCTGGGAGGCACCTGCCTCAACGTGGGATGCATCCCCACCAAGGCTCTGCTCCAGTCTTCGTTTCTCTATCACGAGGCTCTTTCGGTCCTGGGAGAGCACGGCGTGAGCCTGGTCGAGCCGCCTTCTTTGGACCTGGAAGCCGTGATGGCTCGCAAGCGCCGGGTGGTGGAGGCACTCACCGACGGGGTGGGTCGTCTCATGAAGCGACACAAGATCCGGGTTTTTCGGGCTCATGCTTCCCTCTCAGGACCAGGCCTGGTGGCCCTGGAGCCTGCGTCTGGTCCACCTGCCGGGTGGATTCCTCCAGACGGCAAGTCGGCAGAGGTCGTCGAGGAGCCACGGACCATCGCCGCAAAACGGGTCCTCCTGGCCACCGGGTCGGTCCCGGTGGAGATTCCTTCCATGCCATTCGACGGGCAGGTGGTGCTCACCTCCACCGAAGCCATGTCGCTGCCCCAGGTGCCGGGGCGCCTCGTGGTGGTGGGAGCAGGCGCCGTGGGCCTGGAACTCGCCTCGGTCTGGCGTCGCTACGGTTCTGAAGTCACGGTGATCGAAATGATGGATCGGGTGGCGCCCTTTGCCGACAAGATGGTCTCTAAGCGGCTGCTCAAGGCCCTCGCTGCGCAAGGGATTCAGTTCTACCTCGGCAGCAAGGTGAAGAAGGCGGCCAGGACGGATCAGGGCGCCCGACTTTCTTGCATTGATTCCAAGGGTGTGACGTTCGAGTTGGATTGTGACAAGGTTCTTGTAGCCGTGGGGCGAAGGCCCTGCTCACAGGGCCTGGGGCTCGACGAACTGGGCCTGGCGCGCGACGAGCGCGGCCGGGTGCTCGTGGACAAGGGATTTGCCACGAATGTTGCCGGCATCTGGGCCGTGGGGGATCTCGTGCCAGGACCCATGTTGGCGCACAAGGCTTCCGAAGAAGCGGTGGCGGCAGTGGAAGCCATGGCGGGCATGGAGTCGGACCTCAGACCGGATCTCATCCCGGCCGTGGTCTACACCGAGCCAGAGGCAGCCCAGGTGGGCCTGACCGAAGAGCAGCTCAAGGTTATGAATCGATCCTATCGGACCGGGCGTTTCTATTTTCTTGCCAACGGCCGGGCCCTGGCCCTGGGCCAGACAGAGGGGTTCGTGAAGGTGCTGGCGGATGCGCAAACCGATGAAGTTCTGGGCCTGCACATCCTGGGGCCCCAGGCTTCCGAACTGGTGGCCCAGGTGGTGGTGGCCATGCGGGCGGGTCTGAAGGCGAGGGATCTCGGAAGGCTCGTCTGTGCGCATCCAACCTTGTCGGAAACAGTGAAAGAAGCAGCCCTGGCCTTGCATCGCGAGGCGATCCATGGCTGACGGGGGTATTCCTCCGGGGAGGGAAGGCAGGCGGTATCATGAACAGTGACGAACGATTCGTGCAGGTAGAACGGCGTGGGAGCGTTGCCACGGTGATGCTGGACCGGCAGGACCGGTTCAACGCCTTCGACGGCGAGGTGCTGGCACAACTCGAAACAGCCCTCATGGATGTGGGCAGGGACCCGAAGGTTCGGGCGGTGATCCTCACCGGGGCCGGCAAGGCGTTTTGCGCCGGCGGCGATCTCAAGGCGGTGCTGGCGCCTGGGAAGAGTCCAGGTGAGTGGTTCTATCTCTACGCATCCACGTTCCACCAGTGCATCAACGAGATCCGCACCATGCCCAAGCCCGTGGTGGGAGCCATCAACGGGGTTGCAGCGGGAGGCGGCTTCTCGTTGGCCCTGGCCTGTGACCTGCGCATCATGGCAGAGTCGGCGTACATGCGCCAGGCCTACACGTCCAATGGGTTGACCATGGACGGGGGCGGCACCTTCATGTTGCCCCGGATCGTGGGGCTGGCAAAGGCCCTGGAGATCGCCATGCTCGACGAGAAGATATCGGCCCAGGCCGCCCTGGAACTGGGGCTTGCCAACAGGGTCGTGGCGGATGGCCGGCTCAGGGATGCGGCCATGGACATGGCCCTGGACCTGGCGGGCCGTGCCACCCAGACCTTGGCGCGCATCAAGCTGCTCATGAATTCCTCGTTCGAAACGTCATTGAACGAACGGCTCGAAGAGGAACGACGGCAGCTCGGGGCCAGTGCCGATTCGCCGGTGGGACTCGAAGGATTGCATGCCTTCGAGGAAAAGCGTGTCCCGGATTTCGTCAGGGCTGCCCTTCCACGGGGAGAGGAGGAGCCGGAATGATGCGACCCCTGCAGCAGGATTGTGACGAGCACTTCGAGCCGGTCATCCAACGAAACCGCGGGGTAATGATGGGTGGCATCCTTGCCATGGCCTGTCTGCTTGGCCAGGCTGGCTGTCCCGCCCATTCCCGGCAAGAGACCATGTCCCGCGTGCCCGAACCCAAGCCCCATGGTCTGGCCAGGAGGAATCAGCGTGCTCCAACTCCCCAGCAGTCGGCGAGGCCGCGGCCGACGCCGACGCCTTTGGTCTATGCAGACTATTTCGAGGATGCCACGTTGCGCCTGGACCTGCTCCACGAGGGCAACAGCGAGAGAGAAACATACCGCCTGGCAGGCCTGGTCAGGGAAGGTCCCTGGCCTGGGAGCAAGCGGGTCCTGCTGGACCCGGACCGGTATGGGCTCCATTGGATGACGGTGCGGGACAAGGCCAGCGGTCGGGAAATTTTCTCCCATGGATATGGAAGCCTGTTCAGTGAATGGCAGACCACCGACGAAGCCAAGGTGAAGAGATTGGCTCTGCAGGAGAGCCAGAGGATCCCCATGCCGAGGAGGCCGGTGCGGATCGAGTTTTCCTCCCGCGGCAAGGATGGCGGGTTTCATCCCGTCGCGGCATTTGACTTCGATCCAGGGGATAAGGCAATCCGGTCCTTTCACCGGGATCCTGCGGTTCGCGTGGTGGCGCTCCATCGGGCCGGTCCCCCTGCCGTGAAGTTGGACATCCTCATTGTACCGGACGGGTACCGCCGGCAGGACGAGGCCAAGATGCTCGCAGACGCCCGCCGGTTCGCCGGGGTTTTCCTGGCCAGCGAGCCCTTTTCGAGGCACCGTGACGACATCAACATCTGGTTGGTGACTGCCTTCTCCAAGGACCGGGGCGTCTCCGAACCCAGGAAGGGACGGTTGCTGGACACTGCGGTTGGTCTGAGCTTCAACACGTTCGATTCTCCGCGTTACATGATGACCGTCAAGAACGCGGCCCTGCGCCGCATCGCCGCCCATGCCCCCTACGATCAACTCTACTTGATGGCCAATACCTCGCGGTATGGAGGAGGCGGGATCTACAACCTCTATTCCACCTTTCCAGCGGACAACGAGTATTCCGAGTACGTGTTCATCCACGAGTTCGGCCACAGCTTCGGTGGCCTGGGCGACGAGTACTACAGCTCGCCGGTTTCCACCAACGAGATGTATCCCTTGGGCGTCGAGCCCTGGGAACCGAACCTGACGCGCTGGATGGGGCATCATCTCAAGTGGAAGCCCACCAGGGGCGTTCCCCTGCCCACACCGCCCGACAGAAAGAAATACGGCTCTGTGGTGGGCCTGTTCGAGGGGGCCGGCTACACGGGCAAGGGGATGTATCGGCCGGCGCTGGACTGCAAGATGTTTTCCAAGGCGCATCGTCCCTTCTGCCCCGTCTGTATGTCTGCGGTGGAGCGGAGGATTTCACGATACACGCACTGATTTTTTTGGGAGACGTCTTGGAATGGAGGCGGCGCTCCCCGAGGCGGGTGAGGTGATTGCATGAACGGGACAAAAAGCGAAAAGTTGCATCACGGGTTTGCCGCAGCAGCCGGGGCCGGGACCATGGCCGTCATGGCGGCATGTCTGCTGTTTTCCAGCGCGCCTCTGCGGGCCGATTCCTCTTCCTCTCCGCGCGGCCAAGCTGGTTCGCGCCGCACCGCCCCTGCCCGGGGCGGCTCTGCTCGGGTCGCTCAGGGTTCCAATTCTGCTCGTCCCCTCA
>CAZIJS010000056.1:0-21342 GCA_964539505.1 uncultured Myxococcales bacterium | reverse complement strand
AGCCATGGGAGAACCAGTGAACCATTCCACCCGTGAACCCTTGTGGTATTGACCCATTCAAAAGGGGCCGTGTCGCTGGTTCCCGGTTGCCTGCTACGAGCGTCGTCTGCGCAGCATGAGCAATGCCAGGCCCAGCAGGACGGGCCAGGAGGGCAAGCGATGGGGGCTGTTCCTGTCTCCACCGTTTGTAGAGCATGCACAGCCGCCGCTCACGTGGTCCATGCCCGAGGCAGCCCCGTCTCCGCCAGGGGCTCCGTCGCCCAGTCCGGGTTGACCGTCCCCACCGGGACCACCATCTGTAGTCATCGTCCCACCATCGTGGGCAGCTCCGTCGCCGGGATGGATTCCTCCGTCTGTGAGCTGCCCTTGGCCCACGATGAAGGAGACCTGGGTGGATGCGGCCTGCTGTCCACGGTCGTCGATTGCCATGGCCGTGAGGCTGTGGGTTCCTTCAGCGAGCCCGGCCATACGCCAGGTGTATGGGGCGATGCGCTCTACGTGGCTCAGTTCATTGCCGTCCAGTTCGAGTCGGACCGCGGTCACCTGTCCGTCCGGGTCTGAGGCGGAGACCTCCACCGAGACGATTTGGCCCATGTCGAACCGAGAGCCGTCTGCCGGCGCTTCGATAGACACGGTGGGTGGTTGCCCGGTGGCCTGGTCGGTGAGCAGGAGCACTGCGTCGCTGCCCTGCCAGGGGGAGGTGAGGGTCCGCCAGTCGCCGCCCTGGATCGTGGCCCCAGACTGGCTGGCCCCGTCCGTGGGCCGGAACCACTCCACCGAAAAGGTGGTCTGGCCCGTCCTGGTCAGGTCCACCCTGAGCTGCGGAGTCTTGTTTGCGTCGAGGGAGGCGTCCCTGCGGCTGGCCTCTTCCGTAGTGCCGTACTGGATGGAGATGCCTGTCAGTTCTCCATCCTGGGCGTTGGGCACGTAGACGATGAACGACTCCTGTCCCATGCGCGCGCATTGGGGCCTGCTCGGGCCGCTGTTTCCCTCCGGACCAGGGGCATTGACCTGTTCGGCGTAGTCGTCTGCTTCTTCGTAGAGGGCCAGGTCGATGTGACGGTCCTGGAGAAAGTTCTGGATCTGGATGATGTCGTCGAGTCCCGTCATTCCGGAGGCCGAATAGGGAATGATGTCGTCCCAGCGGCCGGCGTAGGTGGCCGAGGCTCCCGACAGGAGGTAGGACCACATGAGGCGCCGGTAGAAGTACCTGGGATGCGCGGGGCTGTGGTAGGTCTCGTAGTAGTCTTCCGTGTTGTAGACGTGTTTTCCCTCTTGCCGGTAGCCGTACCAATCGAGCAGGTCACAGGCAATGTCATAGCCGGTGTAGCCCACGATGTAGCTGCTCCAGTCCTGGGCCGCGAAGGGATATTCGTAGTCTCTTCGGTGTCCGAAGGCCATGAGGTGGCCGAAAGGATCATGGGCAGCGAAATAGGTTCCCACGTCCGTGGCGAGAAACCAGTTGTCTGGGTCCTCTTGCTGGGAGCGGACCATGGTGTCGTTGGTCACCTCCCAGAAGAAATTGGGCAGGGCCGCGAATCGGGCGATGATGTATCGTTTCATGCGTTCTCTTTGGGCCTCGCTGTGGCCATGGCTCCAGGTGTCGTCGCCCATGTTGCCGTCTGGAAAAAGGATGAGCTGTACGAACAGGCCTGGATGATTGTCCAGCATCCATCGCAACCTCTCGTCGGTGCGCTGAAAGTTCGCCAGGTTTACCCGCTCCTTGGGTCCAGCCATGCCGCCATCCCAGTACAGGTCCCAGTCCCACTCTCCGAGGAGCAGGCAACGCAGGCCAGTGATTCCGAGGGCCATGTCTTCGTTGACGTATTGCTGGTAGTCGTCCGAGATGTCCGTTCCCTTGAAGAGTCGGTACGCCGTGTCGGCAATATGTACGAACGTGGTCTCGTCGTCGGTCATCCACATTCCAGGACTGATGGGTTGTGGTCTGAGCATGCCGGGCAGGTCCGAGTCTACCGCCTGGAAGGACCCGGCCTGGCCGTCGAGTTGTCCCTGGGACTGGCTCGCAGAGAGCCATTGCCAGGTCCCCACCGCAGAGACGTAGGTTCGGGCCTTCCATGTCCCGTTGCCGTCGTAGAAACAGTTCACGGTCACAGGATCGCCCACTGGGGGCGTGAAGGTGACGCGGCAATCGCTGTCGAAGGGGTTGCCCGAGCTGTCGTCACCGTTCAAAATCACCTCGTGGGTTCCAAAGAGGCTGGCGGTCTCGTCGCCCTGGGAAAAGTTCGCGGCAAGCCCGATCTTTGGCCAGCAGACCAGGACTGCGCCCACCATCCAGGAAAGTATGGGGGCTGGGAGCATCGTCGTCCTTGCAGCCTGTTCCGGTCCGGCGACTGGGCCCTTTTTTCGAGCTGGTCTTACGGATGTGGACGTGAATCTCGACATTCTCCTTGTGGGCATCTGGGCGTCCTCACTCTCCTGGTGCAGCGCTTCGCGATTTCTGATCTGGTGAATTGACGAGGCTGCTCTGCTGTTTGGCGGCTCCTATTTTGGCGAAATGGCCGGGCTGTCTGGCGTTGTCACGTTTCTGCGCCAGCGCTCTCATGCCTGTCTCGTGCGGTTTTGCACTGCGACCCAGTTATGCACCGACCAACCAAACCCATCATTTTCGACCAACCTATTATTCCGCGGTTTCATTCTCCTGTCCATCGGTGATATCATCGATTCGCCACAGGAAAGGTCGCGGCGTTTTCGAGGAAGCTCGGCGCCGGCCCGAAAGCGGTGGAGAGACCATGGTTCGTGTCAAATCATTGTCATGGATATTTGTTGGCCTGTTTCTTATTGGCTGTGGAGCAGGCCGTGTCTATTTCGACTCGGACGGAGGAGGTGGGACCGGCGACGGGCAAGTCACCTGGGACGGGCAGGGTCATGGGGACGCCGGCCGGTTGGATTCCGGCCTGGCCGGTGACGGCGGCCAGCAGTTCGATGCGGACAGTCCCTGCCTCGGCGTGGACTGTTCGGGGCATGGCACCTGCCAGGTGTCGGGCGGCCAGGCGACCTGTGCCTGCGACAGCGGCTACCATGCCCAGGGCCTGGCCTGTGTCGAGGACGATCCTTGCGCGAACGTCACCTGCGGCGCCAACGCCCACTGCCTGGCAGGCATCTGCCAGTGCAATGACGGCTACGAGGGCGATCCAGTGGCAGGTTGCCACGAGCCCAATCCCACCGAGGCCCAGGTCCGCCAGCAACTGGTGGACATCGGACTGGCCGAGCTGGGCCAGTGCGAAGACGGAAACGACGATCGCCCCTACATGTTGGGCCAACCCGGTCTGTGGTGCTACGACTTCGTGGCCTGGGTCTATAGCGAGTGCGACACTGCCCTGCCCAGTCCCATTTCGTTGCCCCAGCATCCCGCATCGGAGGTGCCCGATCAATTCATGCCCGAGCCCGGCGACCTCATCAAGTTCACCATCCAGCACTTCGGCATGGTGCGGTCTGTGTCCGCGGACGGCCAGACCATCCAGACCGTGGAGGGTAACGTGAACTCCTGCGTGACCACCAGGACGGTGAGCCTTTCTTCCATCCAGTATTTCGGCAGCCTGGAGACGGTCCTCAACAACTGATTCGGTCGCTGTTGGGGCTGTGGCCTGAGGAATGTCGCGTCACGCGCCGGTCGGGTTTCTCTGTTCGTGATTCTTCGGTTCGGATCGCATGGTCCTTCCTGTCGATCTTGACGTCTGGTCATTTGTCTTATACGCTATGGACAGATGACAGGAACGCGGCGGTTGGCACGAGGTGGAACATGAACGGAGAACGGGTCCTGGTGCTCCTTGGAGTGCGGCCCCGCCGGGCAAAGCGCGGGGGCGGTCAGCTCTTTGTCGCAGACATGGTTGCCCGGGGGTTTCAGGTCAAGGCCATGGAGCGGATCAAGGCAGCCTTGGGGCTCAGCGACGTGCAACTGGCCGAGGTGCTGGGCATGAGCCAAAAGACCATCAGCCGTCTTCGCAAAAATCCGGATGCCACCTTGGGGCCGGTGGCCAGCGACAGGCTTTACCGCCTGGCCGCCCTCTACACCATGGCGCGCCAGGTCCTCGGGGGAGACGAGGATGCGCGCGAGTGGCTCGGGACTCCGCAGATGGGCCTGAACCAGAGGATTCCCCTGGAACTCGCCAGGACCGAGGTGGGGGCGCGGGAGGTGGAAAACCTCCTGGGGCGCATCGAGTACGGTGTGTTGTCGTGATCACGGCCTGGCGAATCGTCAAGGCGAGCCGGACTTCCGGCGCCTTTTCCGGGGAAGGGGCCAGGCGTTATGGCGGGCGCTGGAACCATCCGGGCACCGCAGTGGTCTACCTGGCCGACAGCCTGGCCCTGGCGGCTCTCGAACAGTTCGTGCACCTGGGCAGGGCGCATGCGAACCTGGCATTTGCAGCCTTCCAGGTGACCTTCCCCGACAGCCTCGTCGAGTCGCTGCGCCGAAGCGATCTTCCGGCCCGTTGGAGGCAGGAGCCCGCGCCTGGAGACACCATGGACATTGGATCGGCCTGGGTGGCCGCGGGGCGCTCTGCGGTCTTGCAGGTTCCCTCGGTCCTGGTGCCGCCCGAGCACAACTACGTCCTCAACCCAGGCCACCCGGATTTCAAGGCCGTCACCATCGCCGATCCCCAGCCCTTCACCTTTGACCCGCGCATGTGGAAATAGACGATTCGCCCAGCCGGACCAATGGCCCCTTTGGCCCTTGACCCGCGCATGGAGAAATAGCCGTGGCGGCCATGGAGTCGGAGCCGACAGCCTTGCTGTGAACTGCGTGATCTGCACATTGGAGAAATGAGTGGGGGAAGGGTCCGGCCTTCTATTGCAAGGACAGAGACACGATGGACACAGAGAGGACAGTCGCCAAGGCGCCAAGAGCGCGCTCCTTGACAGGACTTCGATGAAGCGTAACCCTCAAAGCCAAGATGCCTCCGGC
Source organism: uncultured Myxococcales bacterium (assembly GCA_964539505.1). GTDB lineage: Bacteria > Myxococcota_A > Polyangia > HGW-17 > SLPX01 > CAZIJS01. Next base: position 16,418 of record CAZIJS010000056.1, on the reverse strand, counting down.
CGGCTCTTGGCCTTGGCCTCTGGAGGTCGGATCGCTGCCTGGTATGGTGGTCCGGGCGTTTGGAGGTTGGAGCGGTGCCTGGATGTTGGTCCGGGCCTCTGGTGGTTGGGCCGCTTCCTGGTTTGCTGGGAAAGCTTCCCTTCGGCTTGTCGGCCTCGTGCCGCAAACCGGGCATCGAGGCCGGATGCATCATTGGCACAAGATGCATGAGACGCAGTCATGGAAGGAGTTTGGCAGGTCATGAAAATGAATGGGGCCGTCGGGAACGAGGTGGAGAGGGTCGCGGGGCGGGGCAGGGCGAGAGCCCTGCTCCTGACAGGGGGCCTGCTGCTGGTCGTGGGCCTGTCCGGAGTCTGGGCTTGCGGGGACGATTCAGGGGAATCGAAGGCTCCGGCCTGTTTCGATGCCCTGGACAGCAGCGCGCTGGATACCGCCTACAAGGATTCGGATCTCGACGACTCCGTCAAGCTGATGGGTGACTTGGAGCCCCTGGCCGATGCCTGTCCCGGGATGCTCTGGAAGGCCCAGACGCCTTTTGGCGACCTGCGGGTGATCTATGTCAAGGGCACCCACGAGCAGATGGGATACCAGTACGGCTCCCTGCTGGGCGCCGAGATCAACCAGGTCTGGGACCTCTACAGCCACCACGTGGAGCAGGCCACCGACGGCCAGATCACCGCACGCACCTTCGGCCAGTTCCTGGACGCGGCCTGGTCCTACCTCGAGCCCTATCTTCCGGCCGAATACGAGGCGGAGATCAACGGCATGGTCCAGGGAGCGGCGGACGCGGGCGTGGAGTTGGAGGCTTCCACCATCCAGCGATTCTTGGCCCTGGCCAACGTCTCGGACTATGACGGCGAGCCCCAAACCGCCATCCAGGAGATCGTGGGGGGCTATCCTCCCTGGCCCACGGACAAGGGCAAGGTGCTGGCAGCCTATTTTCGAGATCACGGCCTGAGTTGCTCCTTCTTTTCCGCCTGGGGGAGCAGGACCAAAGACGGCCACTTGCTGTCGAGCCGCGTGCTGGACTGGGACAGCGACACGGGCCTGAAGGACTACAGTCTTTTGACGGTCTACGATCCCGAGGGCGGGCAGGCCAACGTGACCTTTGGATACGTGGGGTTCATGGGCGCCCTGGGAGGCATGAACGAAGCCGGGGTGTCGGTGGCCGAGATCGGGTCCACGAATACCGCCCAGACCTTGCTCGGCCTGCCCTGGACCATCAGGAACCGGATGATCCTCGAATCGGCCTCGAATCTGGACGATGCCCTCTCCTTCGTGACGAACCTGGAGGACTACCCAAACACCGTGGGCTACAATTTCATGCTGGCCTGGGGCGACCCAGAGGGCCTGGGGCAAGCCGCCCAGGCCGCGGCCGTGGAAACCAACGCCCTCTACTCTTCGGTGTTTCGCGGCAGTGATGGTCTGGAAAAGGAGCAGGACTTCTTCCTGGTGGACCAGAACGGTCAGGGCCTCTGCCTTCGCGATTCCGAGGGAAACCTTGTGGTGCGAGACGACATGCGGATCCAGGAGGGAGAGACGCTGTCGGTCACGCAAAACCCCGACGAATACGTCCATCCCGGCCGCCCCCTTTCCGAAGCCATCTTTCGCGGCGACGATTCCTTCACCGAGGAGATCCGCGTCACCCAGACCGCGGCCCGGGGGCCCGGCGACAAGAACCATGGAAACGGAGAGCCCGACCGTGGCGACGGCTGGATGCCGGACGCCTCGTCCTACCAGAACCGCTACCTTCGCTATTCCTGCATGATGCAGGCATTCGAAGACGGGCAGGGCTGCCGCATGGACGGGGAAGAATACGTGTCAGCAGGCGAGCAAACAGCCCTGACCATGGTCGAGGGTCTGCGAATGGTGCGGGCGGCTGCCATGAGCGTCAATGTCTACATGGCGGTCATGGACAACACGGCCCTGCAGGTGGCAATCGCCTTCGAGTCGGGCAGCGGCGACACCTGGAAGAGGGCGGCGGACAACGATGCGATCTGGTTCGACTTCGGCGGCATGCTCCAACGGTTCCGGAGCCTGACGAAGTGACCGTTGCAGGTGTTGCTTCCTCGGTTTTCTCAGGTCTTCGCGGAGTTGGTCGGTCCCGGGAAAACGGATCGATCCGGAGCAGCAGGGAGAGGAAGACGGCTGGAGAGTAGGAGTGAGATGCCCATGAAACGGTTGCGTGAGAAGTTTGGCAAAAGGCCTTCTGGTCGGCTGGCGCCCTGGTCCGTTGCCTTGGTGCTGGTGGGCATGGCCCTTCCTGCCGCGCTGTCGGTGGGACAGGGCTGCCACAGGTTCGGCGGCAACAACCAGGTCGTGGTCTACACCTCGGTGGACCAGGTGGACGCCCAGCCCATCTTTCGGTACTGCGCCAAACAGACGCACCTGAAGGTCCGGGGACTCTACGACACCGAAGAGACCAAGAGCACCGGCGTGCTCAACCGCCTGCTGGCCGAGGCCGGTCACCCCCAGGCAGACCTGTTTTGGTCCGGCGACCCGGTGCGCAGCCAGGTCCTGGTGGACAAGGGCCTGGTGGAGCCTTTCCTTCCCGCATCGGCCAAGGATATCCCAGCCCGCTACCTTCCCAAGTCCCATCAATGGGTGCCCATTGCGGCCAGGGCCAGGATCCTCCTGGTGAACACCAAGGTCATGGGCTCGCAGCGGCCCGTCTCCATCATGGACCTGGCAGATCCCGCCTACAAAGGAAAGATCGCCATTGCCAATCCCCTCTACGGCACCACGACCATGCACGCCGCGGCCCTCTTTGCGGACCTGGGCGATCAGGCCGCCCGGAAATTCTTTGCATTGCTCAAGGAAAACGGCGTGAAGCTGGCCAGTTCCAACGGGGAGGTCAAGCGCCTGGTGGCCTCGGGCCAGGTGTCCTTCGGCCTGACGGACACAGAGGATGCCGCCGAAGCCATCCGGGACGAGGCTCCGGTGGCAGTGGTTTTCCCCGACCAGAAGCCCGAACCCAGGTTTGCGCGCCTGGGCCTGCCCCAGGCCAGGATCTCCCGGCCCCTGGGGACCCTGGTGATCCCCTCGGCCCTGGTCTTGATCAAGGGCGGGCCGCATGCCAAGGCAGCCAGGAAGTTCGCAGAATGCATGGCCTCGAAAGCCGTGGAAGAAAAACTGGTGGCATCCGGGTCCTACCTGCCCTTGCGGGCATCCCAGGTCAAGACCGCGGCTCAGGCCAAGGCCGGCCCCGTGACCTGGCCTGCCGGACTCGAGACTATGGCCCTGGACCATGGGGCCGCGGGCAAGGCCCTGGTGCGGATCCAGCCGTTCCTCCGTCATTGGGTCGGGCTCTAGGCCTTGGGCCATTCGTCCCGATGAAGGATTCGACCATGCTGGTCGCCTCACTGCCCCTGCGCATCGTCCCTTCCTTCATTCGCCATCGGGGCTGCGGTGGCAATGCACGGTCCCAAGCCCTGTCGAGCATGAGGAGAGAGTGATGTATCCAGAGTACTGCGATCAGATGGCAACCGAGCGCCGCGAATCCTTTCCCGCAGCCTGGATTGTGGGAGAAAACCTGCTCTATCTTTCGATGTGGGTTCTGGCCGGGGCACTCGTTTGGCCGATCCGTTGGTACGGCTGGCCCGTAGTCACCATTGCTTGGGCCGCGCTGGTCGTCGTACTTCAGGTCCTCCTCAAAAAACACATTTGCTCGGGCTGCTACTACTACGGCAAGAACTGCCACCTTGGCTGGGGCAGGCTGTCGGCCTGGCTGTTTAGGCAGAATTCGGGCGACGTCGAGACCGGCATGCGCCTGGCGCTGTTCTACATCGTCTCGCCTCCGATCTTCCTGCTGGCCGGCATCCTCGTGGGGCTTTTCCTCGATGTCGGAATGTGGCACTGGACGGCTCTCGGAGCATACGTGGCCCTCAATGCGATGTCCTTTCCTGTCAGGAACAAGGGATGCAGTTCCTGCGCCATGCGTTTGGTCTGCCCTGGAAGCGCAGCCAAGGTGGCGCCCCAGGGCCAAGCAGGAAGTCGGTGACGTGGATTTCTCTCCTAGGCCTGGAGTCGGGATGACAGGAAAAGAGGACGCCCATGGCCCCGGGTCTGAACCGTCATCCAAGTGAGACACAGAAGGATCCGTTCTCTTCTCCCCTACAGAATCGTCGTCCCTGCGCGACATGGTTCACTGCCGTCACGGCGGGTGCCATCCTTTGCGCTGGACATGGTGTGCCGGTACGTTGCATAGTCAAAAACACGCCTGAAAGATGCGATATCCAATGCAAGGCAATCATGCAGACTCGTATCATCGGGCAACCACCGAAGACTTCCTGCCAGAGCACAGGGTGACGCAGGGATGAATGGTCACAGTGACAACCTGAAGTTCGACGAGATCGGGTACTGGTCCGAGGTCAAACTCGACATCATCAGGAAGTATGCGAAGGCTTACACCACAATTCTCTCCAAGAAAAATCATCTGTCCTACGCATACATCGACGCTTTCGCTGGCGCGGGCCTGCATTTCGCGCGGGAGACACAGAAATTCGTGTCAGGCAGCCCGCTCAATGCGCTTCGGGTAGAGCCGCCCTTCCACGACTACTTCCTGGTGGACCTCGACGGGGATAAGGTCGAGCAGCTCCGTGGCTTCCCCGAGGTGCGTCGGCGTGAGCAGGTGCACGTACTTCACGGCGATTGCAACGAGGTGCTGTTGCGAGACGTTTTCCCTCGTGTCCGCTACGAAGACTACCGTCGAGCATTGTGCCTCCTGGATCCCTACGGCCTGCACCTCAACTGGGAGGTCATTGAAACAGCAGGCAAGATGAGATCCGTGGAGATTTTCCTCAACTTTCCCATTATGGACATGAACCGTAACGCGCTCTGGCGCCAGCCGGACCAAGCAGGACCGCTAGGCACGAGGCGCATGACCGCTTTTTGGGGCGACGAGTCTTGGCGTGAGATCGCCTATGTGGACAATCCCCAACTCGGCCTCTTCGGAACTCCGCCGTCGATAAAGGTGGGCAACGACGAAGTCGTGGCGGCTTTTCGGCGGCGCCTGAAGGATGTGGCTGGGTTTCGACATGTGACTGAGCCGATGCCGATGCGTAATTCCAAAAACGCTGTTGTTTATTATCTGTTCTTTGCCAGCCAACAGCCTGTTGCCGCCAAGATCGTGGATGAGATCTTCGACAAATACAGGGACCAAAGAGGAGACTAACGATGGCGAAATCAGCGATCGAGTGGACCGAGTCGACCTGGAACCCGCTGACTGGCTGCACGAAGATCAGCCCTGGCTGCAAGCACTGCTACGCCGAGCGGATGGCCAAGCGCCTCCAGGCCATGGGCCAGCCCAACTATGTGCGGGGCTTCGAACTCGCCATGCACGAGCAGGTGCTCGAAGTTCCACTCAGGTGGAAGAAACCGCAGGTCGTGTTCGTGAATTCCATGAGCGACCTTTTCCACGAGCAGGTGCCCGAGTCGTTTATCCAAAGGGTGTTCGATGTGATGCGCCGGGCTCACTGGCACAACTTCCAGGTACTCACCAAGCGCGCCGAACGGCTGGAACGACTGAGCCCGAATATCGACTGGCCGCCGAACGTGTGGATGGGAGTGAGTGTCGAGAGCGGACCGTACTCCTCTCGGATCGACCAACTCCGGAGAACTGGTGCGACCATTAAATTTCTCTCGCTGGAGCCACTGCTCGGGCCTCTACCCGACCTGAACCTGGAGGGCATCGACTGGGTGATCGTGGGAGGCGAGTCTGGTCCGAAGGCTCGTCCCATGCGCCAGGCCTGGGTGATCGACATCCGCGACCAGTGTCGTGCCGCTTCCGTGCCCTTCTTTTTCAAGCAGTGGGGCGGTACGAACAAGAAAAAGGCCGGGCGGCTTCTGGATGGACGGACGTGGGACGAGATGCCCGAACGGCCGGGTTGGGAGCAGCAACGGACTGCGACGCGTTCCGTCGCGACGAGAGCATGACAACTTCGACAGCGCTGACAAAGATTGATGCACCAGCCAATTGGGCCGCTTCTTGACGCAACAGCCCCTGTTCGACGAGGGAAACTCGAAATGAACGATTCGACTTTTCTCCTGGGCCTGGAGTCGGGATGACAGGACCTGCGACCAGCGGCATGCGGGGTTGGGGCATCACCTGGAGCCTGGTGGTATCCCTGGTGGTCCTGGTCTGTCTCGCCCCTCTGGCGGCCCTCCTGGTCCAGTTGCTGTCCTCGGCGACTGCGGTCACGCGCATCTGGACGGTCTTTTCGTCAACCACCAGTTGGCTGCTCCTGCTTCGTTCCATCCGCCTGGCCCTTGGGGCCACGGCTCTGGCCCTGGCCCTGGGGTTGCCGCTGGCTCTGTTTTTCGCCTCGATCCGTTGTCGGGCCAGGCCCCTCTTGCTCCTGGCACACCTCTTTCCGCTCTTCCTGCCGCCGTTTCTCATGGCCCTGGGCTGGTACCATCTCCTCGGGCCCCACGAGCTGGGCCGCGGCCGGTCCCTGTTTGCGCCCCTGGCCTCGGAGTGGGGATTCGTCGTGATGGTGGGGCTCACCTACATGCCCGCAGCCACGGGCCTGACCCTGCTCGGACTCCTCGGGGTAGACAGGGGCCTGGAGGATGCGGCCCTGGTGGATGTGGGCCCCTGGCGCACCGTGACCCGGGTGCTGTTGCCCCTGGCCCGGCCGGCGGTGACCCTGGCGGGCCTGGTGATCTTCGCACTCAGCCTGTCAGAGTTGGGCGTGGCCTCCTTTCTCCGGATCACCACCTACCAGTCCCTGGTCATGGCGCAGGTGGGAGGGGTGGCCTTCGTGCCGGCCGAGGCACTGGGCCTGTTGCTGCCCATGATTTTGCTGGGCCTGGCCCTGCTCGGCCTGGAGCGCCGGGCCATCGGCCGGCGGTCTTTTGCCAGTTTGGGAACCAGCCTGGGTGGTCGCAGGACATACGACCTGGGCCGTTGGCGCCTGCCGGTCACGATCCTGGCATGGGCGGCGGCCCTGGCGCCTTCGCTCCCTCTCTTGGGGTTGGCCTGGCGCTCTGGCTGGTCGGGTGTCCAGCTCGGCTGGAACTGGATGGGGCCGACCCTGGTCAACACCCTGGAGGCCTCGTTCTGGACCGCCTGCCTGGCCTCTGCTCTGGGGCTCGTGGCAGGCTGGGGCCTGGCCAGGGGAGGGCGGCTTGCCGGCCTGGTGGACGCATTGTCCTTCCTGGGTTTCCTGGTGCCGGGCATGGTCCTGGGCGTGGGCATCGTGGCCCTCTGGAACCACCAGGCCACGCAGTTCGTCTACGGCTCCACCCTGGTGTTGGTGCTCGGTCTGGCCAGCAGGAGCATGATCCTGGCATCCCGGGCCATGGCCGTGGCCGTGAGTCACAGCCCGGTCAGCCCCGAGGAAGCAGCGCTGTGCCTGGACGGGTCCTACTTGCGGCTGCTGGGGCGCGTGGTGCTTCCCGCCAACGCCAGGTGGCTGGTGGCCGGATGGATCCTGGGCATGGTGTTCGCCATGCGCGAGCTGTCGGCAGTGGTGGTCTTCTATCCCCCGGGGGGCGACACCTTGCCCCTGCGGATTTTTACCCTGGAAGCAAACGGGCCGCCCAGGGCCGTGGCCGGGCTGTCCCTCATCCACGTGGCCGCCACCGCCCTGGTGGTGGGCCTGGGCCTTGCTGTGGCCGCCTGGACAGGAGGGCGGGCCAGGGTCCGGACAGGTCGTTCCAGGGGGGTGCGACCGGAAATGAGCGATTCGCGGAGGCAGTCATGAGCAGCGATGCGGCCTTGGACCAGACTGGCAACTGGGCCCTGGCCCTGGAAAAAGTCACCTTTTCCTACGGGGCCGGGCAGCAGGGCGGCGCCCAGATCAAGGACCTGGATCTCCGCCTGGCCCCGGGCGAGCGCCTCGCCCTGCTGGGCCGGTCGGGGAGCGGAAAGTCCACGGTGGTGCGGCTGCTCCTCGGACTGGAACGACCAGGGGCCGGGCGCGTCTTGGTGGGAGGGCGACTGGCGAGCGACGAGACGGGTCTCGTCCTGCCACCCTGGGAGAGGGACCTGGCCGTGGTGTTCCAGGACCTGGCCCTCTGGCCCCACATGACCGTCCAGGGCCAACTCGCCTTCAGCCTGGGCCGGCGGATGCGGGGCAAGGGCGCCTTGACCCGCGACGAGGCCTCCCAGCGGATCCAGGATGCCCTGCGCAGCCTGGGCCTTGCGCGCCATGCCGGGCGCTATCCTGCCGAACTCTCCGGTGGCGAGCGCCAGCGCGTGGCCATTGCAAGGGCCCTGGTCCTCCAGCCCCGGGCCATCCTCCTCGACGAGCCCCTGGCAAGCCTGGACATGGTGCTTCGGGCAGAACTCATCGACCTGTTTCGTTCCCTGTTCGAAAAGCGACAGACCACCTTGCTCTACGTCACGCACGATCTGTCAGAGGCCCGTCGCATCGCAACCAGACTCGCGGTGCTCGACCAGGGCCGCATCCTGTTCACCGGACCGGACCTGCCCGAGGACTCAAGCGACCCCTTCCTGTCCCGCCTCGTGGAACTGGGAGGTGGGCCTGTGACTCACAGGGTAAACCAGGGATAGACCACGACTCCGGATCGTTTGGAGGCCTGGTCGCCGCCGTAGATCAGGGCAGCAGGCCCATCGTGTGATTGTGCCAGTTTCTTCCAGGACTGTAGATTCCGAAAGAAGTCCGGGGCGAGGGTCTGGCCCGACTTGATTTCCAGGGGGATCACGTCCTGTCCGTTTTCCAGGATCACGTCGATTTCCCGTCCAGACACGTCCCTCCAGAAAAAGATGGAAGGCTGCTCGCCCCGGTTCAGGAAATTCTTGGTGAGTTCAGCCACCACGAAGGTTTCGAAGACCGCCCCGCGTTCGGCGCGATACAACAGCTCCTCTGGGGCCCGGACATTGAGCAGATAGCACAACAGTCCTGTGTCCAGGAAGTAGAGCTTCGGGCTCTTGATGAGACGCTTCCCGAAAGTTTTGTGGTGCGGGCGCAGGAGCGTGACGATGAAACTGGCCTGCAGCACCGACAGCCACCGTTTGGCCGTGACATGGGACACCCCGCAATCCGACGCCAGGGCGGAGAGATTGAGGAGTTGTCCGCTGCGGCCTGCGCAGAGCCGGACGAATCGACCGAAGGTTTCGAGGTCCCCCACGTTGACGATGCTTCGGACATCGCGCTCCACATACGTTTGGTAGTAGGCGGCCAGCCAATCCCTGGGCGGGATGTGTTTGTCGTGAATCCGGGGATAGAATCCTGTCCAGAGGGTTTCCATCAGGTCGGTCCTGGGCTGCAGGAGTTTCCCGGGGAGGGCCTTGCCCAGGCTGTCGAGTTCCATGGGTGGCCTGCCGGTCAACTCAGCCAGGGAAAAGGGCAGGAGGTGGAGCAGGGCACTGCGGCCGGCAAGCGATTGCGACACGCTCTGGTGGAGCAAGAAATTGTGTGAACCCGTGAGTACGAAGCGTCCTGTCCAGTCCGGATGTTCGTCCACGAGCACTTGGATGTATGAAAGCAGCTCGGGGGTTCGTTGGATTTCGTCCAGAATCACCGGGCCGGCGGACTGCGCAAGAAAACCACGCGGATCCTCTCTGGCAAAATCCCGGACGTCTGGCAGCTCCAGCGACAGGTAGTCATGGTCTTGGAAGACGTGTTTGACCAACGTGGTCTTGCCCGATTGTCGCGGTCCTGTCACAGTGACCACTGGGAATTGGGCTGCGGCCCTTTGGAGTCTGTCTGCGAGTGTGCGATTGATCATGGGTTGCCTGTACGATTGAACATTCAATATTCAATCGTACAGATTTGGCTCGCCTATTACAAGATCCTCTTGGATTGCCGTTCGGATCAGGGCAACGAGAGGTACCAGAGCCCATAGGCCCAGAGGGCCAGCGAGGCGGCGGTGAACAAGGCTCCGATGGCCGCGGGCAGGGCGAATTCGGCTTTTCGGTTCCGTTGCCACCATTGTCTGGCCAGGTCCAGGCGTTCTTCCATGCTGGCAGGGACCAGCTTGTCTGCCTGGTCTTGCCAGGCGGCAAGGACCGCCTGTTCGTTCCGGAAGTGGGCGGCCAGGAGGTCTGCGGGGTTTTTCGTGGGCAGGCAGGCAGAGCGATAATCGTCCGTCTGGACCTCCCGTCGGCCTTCGGCTTTGGTGATCACACAGGCGCCGTTCTTCCAGAATCCGGCCAGGTAGGCGCCTGCCAGGCGATCGGGGCTGGCCAGGTCGGCGATGGTCCCGTCGTTTCGCACCAGGACCAGGGACTGGCGGCCCCAGATCAGGCCCAACCGTTCGGTGCGGATACCCAGGAACGTGAAGCCCATCTCCTCGAAAGCCTCGATCATGGGCCCCTTGGGTTTTGGCGCCTTCGGGTCGCCGGCAGGCAGCCCGGAATGCCGGATCCTGCCGCCCAGCAGGAAGAAGAGGACCGGGCCCAGGTGGCGCCAGACCAGGACCAGGCAGATGCCCGACAGGAGGATGGCTGGAATCAGGGTCCTCATGGGGTCTTGGCCAGGGCTTGGATCACGCCAGTGAGCAGGGACTCGAACTTCTCGGTGACCCTGGCCGCGGTCTCTTTGACCTCATCGTGGCTCAGCGGCTTGTCCGACAGGCCCGAGCCGTAGTTGGTGACGCAGGAGATGCCCAGGATGCGCGCGCCCATGTGCCGGGCCGCAATGACCTCGGGCACCGTGGACATGCCCACCAGGTCGCCGCCCAGGCGCCCCACCATGGCCACCTCGGCCGGGGTTTCATAGGAAGGGCCCATCATGCAGGCATAGACGCCTTCGCGCGCCTGCCATCCCTGGGCCTGGGCCACCTGGGCCGCCAGGGCGCGCAGCTCTGGGTCGTAGGCCTGGCTCATGTCCGGAAAGCGCGGGCCGAGGCGCTCGTCGTTGGGGCCGCGCAAGGGATTGTGGCCCAGCATGTTGAGGTGGTCGCGGATCAAGACCAGTTCACCGGGGGGCAGGTCTTTTCTGGCCGAGCCCGCCGCGTTGGTCACAATCAACGTTTCGGCGCCCAGGGCCACGAGCACCCGGGCGGGACGGACCACGTCGGTGAGGTCGTGGCCCTCGTAGTAATGGACCCTGCCCTGCATCACCACCAGGGCAACGCCGGCCAGGCGCCCCACCACGAGCTTTCCTGCATGGCCTGCCACCGCCGAGCTGGGAAAGTGGGGGATGTCGCCGTAGGGAATCTCGCGTCGTTCTTCCAGTTTCTCGGCAAAGGCGCCCAGGCCCGAGCCCAGGATCATGCCCAGCCTTGGTTTGTGGAAAGCAGGGCCCAGGGCGGCGCGGATGGCCCCGGCTGCTTCCTGGATGCGCTGGTATTCGTCCTGATGATTTTCGTTGCGGCTACTCTCTGACATGGTCTCCTCGTTTGGTTTTGATCTCGTCGTCCGCGGGCCTGCATGGGCGGTCCGCTGCCGCGGGGTTTGTGCGTTGGTGACGCGGAGTCCGGTTCCCGGGGTGGTGTCGGACCTGTCGTCGGACCTGTCGTTTGTGCTCTGCTCCTGTGTCCCGGCTGTTGCATGCTCCAGGGCCTCGACGAGCTTGTGTACGATCCTGGCGGTCAGGCCCCAGATCACCCGGCCCTGCGGTCGATACTCGTAGAGGCTGTATGTGCGGCCCTCGTACTGGATGGGCTCATGGGTGATCTCGTTGGCCGGGTCCTGGAAAAAGGCCAGGGGCACCGAGAAGATTTCCGCCACCTCCGCTGGATCGGGCCGGAACGAGGCCTGGGTCGTCCAGGCCACCACCGGGGTGACCAGGTAGCCGGTGGGGGTGGTTTCGTCGTCGAGCATACCCAGGACCTCGACCAGGTCTTCCTCCAGTCCGAACTCTTCCGACGCTTCTCTCAGGGCCGTGGCCAGGGCATCGGCATCGGTTGGTTCGGCGCGGCCGCCTGGAAACGAGATTTGCCCAGAGTGCGGACCTCCCGCCTCGGTGCGCAGCATGAGGGGCACAGCCCAGCCTTCTGGGTCCGGCCGCAGGACAACCAGCACCGAGGCCCGCTGGAATCCCGGGGGCGGCTCACGCTCCTCTCGATGGCGGCGGGTCAGGGCCTGCGCCAATCGGCTGGGCAGGTCCATGTCGACCGCCGGGCTGGACGAGTTTGTGCCCGATCCCTTTTCTGCGGAGCTGTCTGTGGTGTCGGTTCGGTTGGTTTTCCCGGAGCTGTCTGTGGTGTCGGTTTGGTTGGTTTTCCCGGAGCTGTCTGTGGTGTCGGTTCGGTTGGTTTTCCCGGGGCTGTCGATTTTTCCGGAGCTGTCGGTGGTGTCGGCCCTGTCGGTGCCGGTGGGCAGGTCCCTGTCGGCGGTGCCGGTGGGATTGTCTGGCTGCCTGGCGTCGCGCATGGCCGGCCTCGAATCCTTGGGTCTCAGCGTTCGGCCTGGTTTCTGGCCTTGGCGCTCTTGGTGGCCCGGGCCAGCGCGGCCCATTCGGGCAGTTCCCCGCGTCTGGCCGCTTCGATGTCCTTGCGCATGTGGCAGTTTTTGTATTTCTTTCCGCTGCCGCAGGGGCAGGGCTCGTTGGGCCGGACTTTGCGCACCTGGCGCCGGACGGTGCCCTGGCGCTGGGCCTGCTGTTGGGGTTGGCCAGCCGAGCCGCCGCCCGCCGCTCCCGCCCCGGCATGGAGGAACATCATGCGCCGCCGTTTGTGTTCGAACTCGGGCAGGGCTTCTTCGTCTTCGTCTTCCAGGCGCACGCGGAAGACCTTGGAGGCCACGTTCTCTTTTACGCGCTGCATCATGGCGTAGAACATGTCGTAGCCTTCACGCTGGTATTCCAGCTTGGGGTCTCTCTGGGCATACCCGCGCAGGCCGATGCCTTCGCGCAGGTGGTCCATGGCCTTGAGGTGTTCGATCCACTGGTCGTCGATCTCTTCGAGATAGAGGTGGCGAAAGACCCAGAGCCTGCGTTCCAGGCTCATGGCCTTGTCCAGGCCAGCGATGCGTTCCAGGGCCCGGCCCAGCAGGCGCTTTTTCAGCTCGCGCCGGTTGGTGAAGGAGCCCAGGTCCTCGAAGCGTTCGCAGAAGATCTCCTCGAGGGAGTCGATGAGTCCGGGGGCATCCAGACCCTTGGGGTCGTCTTCTTTCTCTGCGGGCCAGAACTCTTCCACGATTTCGGAGAGGAGTTTGGGCAGGTTCTCCGGGGAATTCCATTGCCTGCGCTTTGCCATGGCCGCTGCGATGCGCTTGCGCACCTGGGTGAAGATGCCTTGCTGGTGGCCCACCCAGGCCGCCGCTCCGATGGACCAGCCTGCTTCCTTGGCATGCTCCAGCAGGCCCTCGATGTCCCAGGCCTGGATGGGCGCGTCGGCGGGACAGAACCGATTGAGTTCGGACCTGATGGCCGCGGCATGATCCGGGTCGGCCTGCTCCAGGCGGTCGAGGAACCGGGCCTGGTCGAGTTCGCCGGTGAGTTCGGGCATGGTCACGAAGAAGGCACGATGGACTTCCTTGCCCAGGCCTTCGAGATCCCACTGCATGGCGGGCTGCTCAGAGGGACAATACCTGTCGGTGAGGCGGTCTACGATGCTTCGGATCCGCTCCAGGCGGACGTAGCGGCCCTTCACCGGAACGATCGCCTTGAGAGGCTCGCCTGCGGCCAGGTCCAGGTCTTCGCTGTCTTCGCTGCCTGCCAGCATGGTGACAACGGCTTGTGCCAGGGCCGCGGCGTTCCAGGTGTCCAGGGATCCCTCTGCCGGGCAATGCTCGTCGAAGAGCCGTTCCATGCGTTCTGCAAGGTCCTTGGGAGGCTCCACCCCGAGCTGGTCGCTGACTTCCTCTGCCGCCACCGACGTGAGGTGCGCCAGGATCTCCTTGCGGGGCAGGACCTTGGCCAGTTGTTGCTGGATCATGCCCAGGATCTCGGTGCGGCTGGCGCGTTCTTCGAGGAGGATCCGATAGCCCAGGGTGCCGTTGAGCGTGTCGTTGAGCGCCTCGATGTCCCAGGCCGGGCAGTAGTGGGCCATCCAGCGGGGCAGGGCCTCCAGGGAGACTTCCAGGTCGTCGTCTTGATCCGCCATGGCGATGAACCGCTCCACGCCTGCGTAGATGCGCTCTACCATGGTCTCGCGGTCGTCGAGGTTGGTCAGGCCGTCGTCTGGGCGGGTGATCCTGGCCCGGACGGCCTCCACCAATGCGTCCAGGTCCCAATGGGCCACGGATTCGTCCTTGGAGCAGAATTCGTCGAGGCGCTCTTTGAACCAGTCTTTGAAGTCATCGCCCAGCAGGTCGTTTCCGTACTGGCGCAGCCTGGCTGCGATCTTGCCCACCTCTTCCTGGATGCGGTGGCGGCATTGTCCCGGCTCGCAGCGCGACAGGGCGATGTCGCGGAGTTCTTCGGCCGCGTCTTCCGGGCTGTAGACCTCGTCGATCTCCAGGCGCTTGATGCCGAAGCGCTTGCCCGCCTCCCTGGCCAGGCCCCGCAGGTCCCATTGTTCGGGTTCGAGGTTGGGCGGGCAGAAGACTTCCACCATTTCTTTGATCAGGTCGTCGAGGGTCTCCAGGCTCACTTTGTGGTCCTGGAGCGGGACGATGTTTTTGATCGCCGCCTGGATCTCGGCGAGCCTGGCCAGCCATTCCAGGCCGTCTACGTGCAGGTCGAAGATATGGAGCACCGCGTCTTCCAGGGCGTAGGTGTCCCAGTCGTCGCTGTGTCTTCCCTCGGGGCAGAACGTGGTCACCTGTTTGGAAGCCAGCTCGTAGGCCATATCCAGGAGCCGCTCGCGCTGCTGGATCAGCGAGGATGCGATTTCCCTGGTGGCCTTCTCGGCGCAGAGCATATCGTCGTCCACTTCCTGCTCCAGGTCCACCTTGGCCCCGAAATACCGGTAGAACAGGTGCGTGAGGTGCTCTGGGTCAGGCAGGTTGGGCATGCCCGTGGCTTCGTCGTGGGTCTTTGCCGCCTTGGCGTACTCTTCTGACACGATTTTCGCGATCCAGGGTCGGACCTTGTCGGAGAGCAGGTCCAACGTCCATTTGCCCGAGACCGTTGGCGCGATGGCCTTCTTGCCCGCCCTGCGTTCCGACTCGCTCAGCTCTGGGACGTACTTGCCTTCCAGCACCTGCCTGCGCAGCGCGTAGATGGCGTTGCGCTGGTGGTTCATCACGTTGTCGTATTCGAGCAGGTTCTTGCGGATGTCGAAGTTTTGCGCCTCCACCTGTCTCTGGGCCCGCTCGATGGACTTGTTGATCCAGGCATGCTCGATGGGCATGTCCTCGGGCATGTTGGCCCATTCCATGATGCGGTGGAGCCGCTCTCCGCCAAAGACCTTCATCAGGTCGTCTTCCAGGCTCAGGTAGAACCGGGACGAGCCCGGGTCGCCCTGGCGGCCGGCCCGGCCCCGGAGCTGGTTGTCGATGCGCCGGGATTCGTGGCGCTCGGTGCCCAGGATGTGGAGTCCGCCTGCTTCTTTGACCTCCTGGCGTTCCTTGGCAAATTCCTTTTTGTATTTCTCCAGGACCTCTTTGAACCGCTCGGGTTCGCTGTCCGGGTCTGCTTCGAGCTTGGCCACGAACTCGGCGTTGCCGCCCAGGATGATGTCGGTGCCACGGCCCGCCATGTTCGTGGAGATGGTCACCGAGCCCTTGCGGCCGGCCTGGGCCACGATGTAGGCCTCGCGTTCGTGGTTCTTGGCGTTGAGAACCTCGTGGGGTATTTTGAGGCGCTTGAGCCGGCGCGAGATCTCTTCGGTCTTCTCCACGGCCACGGTGCCCACGAGCACGGGCTGGCCCCGCTCGCGGCAGTCCATGATTTCTTCTACCACCGCCTTGAGCTTGCCCTCTTCCGTCTTGTAGATCACGTCGTCGTAGTCGTTGCGGATGCAGGGCACGTTCGTGGGGATCACCATGACCCCGAGTTCGTAAATCTTGTGGAACTCTTCGGCCTCGGTTTCCGCGGTGCCGGTCATGCCCGACAGCTTGCGGTACATTTTGAAATAGTTCTGGAAGGTCACCGTGGCCAGGGTCTGGTTCTCCTCTTCCGGCTTGAGCCCCTCCTTGGCCTCGATGGCCTGGTGGAGCCCGTCGGACCATCGCCGGCCCTCCATCTTGCGGCCGGTGAACTCGTCGATGATGATCACCTTGCCGTTCTCCACCAGGTACTGCACGTCGCGCTTGTAGAGTGTGTGGGCCGTGAGGGCCTGGTTGACGTGGTGGAGCCAGTCGAGGTGCCTGGGATCGTAGAGGTTGTCGATGCCCAGCTTGCGTTCCACCCGCTCCACGCCCTGGTCGGTGAGCGAGACGCTGTGGGCCTTGAGGTCCACCACGTAGTCTACGTCGCGTTTGAGGGTCCGCACCACCTCGTTGACCCGCAGGTACAGGTCGGCTGCCTCTTCGGCCGGGCCCGAGATGATGAGCGGGGTCCTGGCCTCGTCGATGAGGATGGAGTCGACTTCGTCCACGATGGCGTAGTGGAACAGGCTGTTTTTCGCGCCGCGTTCCTCCTCGGGCAGGAGCTTGTGCACGTACTGCTCGATGGAGT
>CAZIJS010000055.1:0-21405 GCA_964539505.1 uncultured Myxococcales bacterium | reverse complement strand
TCGAAGGACCCTGGCAGGCAGCGAGCCATTCTTCCGCGCTGCAGAGCCGCTTTCCCACGGCCTGGCAAGCGGCCTGCGCCTCTGCGAACGTCACCGAGGACCAGGGAAGCACGTTGGGATTCGAGCAGGGTCGAGACGACATGCCACCGGGGTCCGAGGCCGTGGCATCGGGCCTGGACGCCTCGTAGCGGTAGATCCAAAAATGCAGGCCGTCCCGGTCGATCTCCACCATGTCGTCTCGCACCCGCGCCGGGTCGTTGGGATCCGGGTTATCTGTCACCCCGTCGCAGTCGTCATCGATCCCGTTGCAGACTTCCTCGCTGGGCGCGTTGGGATCCGGGTCAGGAGCCACGGAGAGATCGCAGTGGGTGGTGGTGGGGTCGTTGGGATCGCAGGCAATGATCCCCTCGTCCCTGCAAGCCCCAAGGGCACCGTTGTCACAGGCCCGCCCCAACTCCACGAAGGGATCGTCGGCAACGCCGTCACAGTCGCCGTCCAGGCCGTCACAGAGGCTCTCGTCCATGACGATGCCGTTGGGCACGTCGGGATTGTGCTCCACGGCCGCAGGGTAGTTGCAATACCAGGTGGTCACCGGGGGATTGCCCCTGGTCTCGCAGACTGGGACCACGCCCTCGCAGGGCGTGCCCGGCGTGTCGCGGCACAGATCCTGGGGCGGGGCCACGAGGCTGTCGGCCTCGTCGGTGAGCCCGTCGCAGTCGTCGTCGATCCCGTTGCAGTCCTCGGCATGCTCGGGAAACATGGGACAGCGGTACTCGCAACCGGGCTGGTCCGGATCGAGATCCTTGTAGCCTACCCAGCAGTCCGTCCGCACACAACGGCCCTCACTGCAAACCACGTCCGCGTTGGGCTCGCTGCAAATATGGTTGCACTCCCCGCAGTTGAGGGGATCGTTTTGCAGGTCGAAGTCCTCGTCGGTGAGCCCGTCACAGTCGTCGTCGAGGCCGTTGCAGACCTCGTCCTGCCCGGGCAAAATGCATTGGGCGGCATCTTTCTGCGAGGTTCCGTCTTGCAGGTCCCCGTCGCGCCGGGTGGAGGCGTCCGGCAGGCCGGAGGCCCCGTCTGGATAGAGATCGTAAGGCTCCAGGCGGCAGCCCCCGGCTGCAAACCAAAGAAACAAGAAGCCGGCAACAAGAAATCGACTGCGCAATGTCTCGATGATTTCCACGCCTCGGTTGTCACGCATTGTGATGTTTGCCGTCATGACCGCCTCCTGAGGAACAGACCCACCAGGGCGATGAGAAGGAACGGAAGGGATGCCGGAAGCCCCGAGCCGCCTCCAGGTCCGGTCGCGCAGGAACAACCGCCCCCGCCGCTCATGAGGACCTCGGTGGGAATGGGAGGCCGGGAGACCGGGCCGTCGGGCCGGCAGCGCACCCGGCCGCTGCGCTCGGTGACGCAGTGGGCATCGGAAGGACAAGTCACCAGGGCGCAGGGGTCATCGACGCATTTCCCGGGCAGGACGCAGACCTGGCCGGACTTGCAGACCTTGTCCCTGCAGGGATCGTCCCGGCAGCGTCCCTCTTCACAGACCATGTTTGCACCACACTCCTTCTCTGCGCAGGGATCCTCGACACATTCTCCCTGGTCGTTGCACCGCATCCCCAAGGGACAGGCCTCGTCGTAGCAGAGCGGCCGGCAGGTACCCTCGCTGCAGTACTCACTGTCGAAATCGCAGTCCGCTGCGGCGCAGGGATCGTCGATGCAACGGGCACCGGAGCAGACCTGGCCTTCCGGACAGCCCAGGACGGTGCAGTCCTGACAGACCCCGTAGTGGCACTCCTGTCCCTCGTCACAATGCACGTCTTCGCAGAGATCCACGCACTGGTCGTCGATGCAGGCCTCGTTGGGCCCGCAGTCCATGCAGGGACTGGGCACACAGTACCGGCCCGACTCGCCATCGATGTCGTAGTCTTTGCATTCGAAACCGCCTGGACAGGGAAACTCACCCTGACCACAGGGTCTCCTGCAGTTGCCCTCGATGCAGACGGATTCACCGGGGCAGTCGGCCTGTTCGTCGGTCTCCCCGTCGCAGTCGTCGTCCAGGCCGTTGCAGACCTCTTCGCCGGGTCCGATGCCCCCAACGCAGACCAGTTCCCCGCCTGCACAGACATAGTGTCCCGGCTCGCAGAGGCCCAACCCATCCACCTGGCCCTGGGTCTCACCGCAGGGCTGGTCCAGCATGGGGTCTTCTTCGTCCACGGCTCCGTCGCAGTCGTCGTCTTTTCCGTTGCAGACCTCGGGAGGATCGGGAACGCAGACCGCCGTGCAATCCAGACCCTCGTCGATCTGACCGTCACAGTCGTCGTCTTTTCCGTTGCAGACCTCCTCGTCGGGCGCCTGGCCCGGATGATCGATGACACATTCGACCCCGGTGCCGTCCGCGCGGCATTCGTAGGACCCGTTTCCGCGGCACTGGCCGATGCCCCCGTCGTTGCAGCTCTGGCCGAGCAGGGGGAAGTCTTCGTCGATGCGCCCGTCACAGTCGTCGTCGAGTCCGTTGCACTGTTCGAACACGATGGACGAGGCCACCAGCGATGCCAATGCCGCACTCAGTTCGTCTTCGTCCGACACGAAATAGGCGTTGTTCGTTCCGCCCGCCGCCGCGATGGCATTCAAGGAAACCTGTTCGTCGGGCAAAACTGAAAATCCAATCACGTATGTGTGCACGTTCAGGTCGGACAGCAACTCGCCGGCTGCGGATTCGGGATCGCCCATGCATGTCTCGGCGCCGTCGGTGAGCAAGATGATGTTGTAGGCCCGGCAATCGGACACGGGATCGAGGGCCATGGTCTTGGCCAGATAGGCCTTGGCCGCGCCCAGGGCTCCTGCCAGGGGCGTGGGGCCCGAGCCGCGCAGTTCGCAGTCCCCGCCCAGGTCGTAGCGGCAGAAGTTGCCCTCCGTGCGGTCGTCGATGAAGTTGTCCTCGTGGTTGTCCATCCACATGAGCAGGTGATTCGGCTCGGCCCCGAAGCCCACGAGGATGTCGGCGCCCCGCCTGGGCGGTCCGCACCAACCCACATAATTGATGCACTGGTCGCCTGGCGAATCGGGCGGCACGGCAATGGTGCCGGCAGCCCCCAGGGTGAGCGAGCAGGCCGCGGTCCCAGTGTTGTTGCGCGGATCGTCATAGGTGCAGCAAGCCTCGGTGCATTCCACCCAATGGGCCAGCATACAGGACTCGTTGGGCCCTTGGTGCTGGGTGAAACGAGCCAGGGCATAGTCGATTTCCGGATAGGCGGAGATGACGTTGCTCAGGGCATGCTTGGCCTTCGAGAGCCTGCTGTCGTTTCCCTCCACCCCGTCGCCGTTGGTGTCCAGGCCCAGGTGCCCTTGGGAACCGTCGCCGAAGGTGGGCACCCCGTCCAGGTCCGTGAGCATGGAAGAAGAGGTGTCGAGAATCACGAGGAACCTGGGTCTGGTGTCCTCTCCCACCTGCTCCTGGCAGGCCGGGACGGAATTGGGCACGCAGTCTACCGGCAGATTGGACTCGCAGGAAGAGACCGTGACCTGGCAGGCGCCGCTGCCGCAGGTCTCCGTGCCCTGGTCCTCGTCGGTGAGGCCGTCGAAATCGTTGTCGTAGCCGTCGCAGTATTCCCCCACGTAGATTCCGTCGAGCTGGAGTTCACCAGCCCCGCCGCCCGCCTCGCCGTTGCAGATGGGACAGGTGCCGCCCAGAGCACCCGAGACGTCGAAGGCGGCTGCGGATTCGATCTGGGCGGGACGACGCGAGAGCACCGACAGGATGCCGCCTCCCCCTCCCCCCCCGCAATCGTCACAGGTACCGCCCGACTGGGCACAGGGAGGACATTCGGGGGCGCCCCTGGTATCGCCGCCAAGCCCGCCGGCGGCACTGACCCGGGCAGACGCCGTGATGGTCACGTCGTCTCCCACGAGGAGCAGGCTGCCCCCGGCGCCTCCGCCCGCCGAGTCGTTGCCGTGCCCGCAGCCACGCCAACCGTCGGCGCTCACCCGCCCCTCGATGCGCAGGGTTCCTGTCTGCGTGGCGTTGACCGCGGCCAGGACGATGCGTCCGCCCCCGGCACCGGCAACCGAACAACCGTCCCACCCGTCACGGCAGCCCTTGTCACCACCGGCTGCGCCAAACTCGATGTCGTAGATGGAATGGCGAAATCCCACCCCTGCCACGGAAGGCAGGCCATCTAAATTATAGCAATTGGGGGTGGTGGTACAGCTTCCGTTGTTCAGGGTGCCGCAGTCTTCCTCCCATTCCTGGGGAAACTGGCAGGTGTTCCGGTCCCCGTAGATGAAACAGTCCTTGGTGCCGCGTCCCCCCTTTCCGAAATGGGCGCCACCGCCGCCCGAGTCCATCACGGAACATCCACCGCGCCCGCCTGCATCCTGGGTCGGGCCCGCACCATCGTCGCAGAGCACCGGCTGGTAGCCCTTGCCGTCTGCCACGATCTCAGAAGTGGCGTCCACGAAGATGCTGTTGGCCACGATCTGCAGATTCCCGGTGTTGACCCGATCGGATCCGTCGAAGGCCGGCACTTCGATGCGACCTCCGTTGATCACCCGGACCTGGTCGTAGTGATGGATCCCTCCAAGCACCTGGACCGTGCCGTTGACCACCAAGTCCTGGGCAAACGCGGTGAGCGACCACAACGACACCAACGTTGCCAAGCCCCATCTTGCCCAATGTCTCTTTGCGATGCCAGGTCCCCGAAACACAATCGAACCAGCCATGAATCCTCTCCTGAATGAAATACTCTCTTCGACCAGATGTCGGTCCGTCGACTCCAGGTCTGCCACGACTCCAGCCCCATGTGACCGGCCAGACATCCGGCCACATAGATTCTTGCCCTTGGATATCAAAAACGATAATAAATCAGTTCTCACTCCAAGACGAGAGGCAAAATTCATGTCACCTGGCAGCAATGCAGCTCTCCTGGATCGCTTCGGAAAAAACTTCCCCAAGGGCACCCGGCTCTTCGAAGAAGGAGAGCATGGCAAGGAGATGTATATCATCCATTCGGGCAAGGTCCGCATCACCCGTACCATCCGGGGCCGGACCACCTGGCTGGTGGACCTCGGGCCAGGGGATTTCTTCGGAGAAATGGCCATCTTGAACAACAAGCCCAGGGGCGCCACTGCCACCATCGAAGAAGATGCCGTGATCCTGGTCATCGACGGAGAGACGTTTCTGAGCATGCTGCGAGCCAACGCAGACATCGCCCTACAGATGATTCAGAAACTGGCAGGCCGTCTCGACATGGCCAACGCACAAATCGAGTTCCTCCTGGTACGCGAACCCAACCACAGGATCGCCTACACCCTGCGCAAGATGGCCGCCATGATCGGCCGCCCCCACGGCATCGGCGTCCTCGTTCCCGTGACCACAGCCGAGCTTGCCGCCAAGGTGGGCCTGCCGGAAAGAGAAGTCGCCGACATCCTCGCCAGGCTCGCAGATGCCAAGCTCGTCGAATCCACCGCCACCGGTTTCGTAATCCCGGAAGTGGGCAAGCTCGCAGAGTATCTCGAATTCCTCGAACTGCGCGACCAGCGGACGCACTGACCCCCCCTCAGGACATCTTCCCATGCAACCAGACCAAGCCGAGCAATCCGCAGGAAAGCAGCCTGCCACGTATGCAGAGGTTCTCGAAGAGCTTTTCGGCCTGAGGCGTTTCGGCGTCAAGCTGGACCTCACCGGCCCGAAAAGGGTCCTGGGCCAATTGGGGGATCCGCATCTGGCCTATCCTGTCTTGCACCTGGCCGGCACAAACGGCAAAGGCTCCACCTGCGCCTTTGCCGAGTCCATCTTGCGCAGAGCCGGACTGCGCACGGGCCTGTTTACCTCACCCCACCTCAACCGCTTCACCGAGCGGATCCAGGTGGCAGGACGGCAGATCCCAGAACAGGATGTTGTGCGGCTCTTCAATCTCGTCAGTGAGGTCGGCCCGCACTTGACCTTTTTCGAACGAACGGCGCTCATGGCTTTCCAATGGTTCGCAGAACAACGGGTGGATGTCGCCGTGGTCGAGGTGGGCCTGGGCGGCAGGCTGGACGTGACGAACCTGGTCCAGTCGGAGGTGTCCGTGATCTGCCAGATCGCTTTGGACCACGGCGCCTACCTGGGAAATGACTTGGAACGCATCGCCTGGGAAAAGGGCGGCATCCTGCAGGCAGGCCGGCCGACGATTCTCTGTCCCGGACCACGGCCGGGACCCAGGCGCGTTCTGGCCGACCTGGCCTCGGCCCTGGCCTGTCCCGTGACATGGGTCCCAGACCAGGTCTCCATCCAGGATGAACCAGGAGGGGGCCTGCGCCTGTTGCGGCAAGGCGCATCCATCGACCTGGCCGGACTCGGCCTGGCCGGCCCCCACCAGCGACTCAATGCCGCCGCAGCAGCCGCGGCCGTCCTGGAACTGGGGCCGAGGATCGGCCGCAGCGACCTGTCCGATTTCGTGTCCCAGGGACTGGAAGATACCAGGTGGCCTGGACGATTCGAGCAGGTCACCACAGCGAAGGGCCGGCGCTTCGTGCTGGACGCGGCCCACAACCCAGCCGGAATGCAGGCGCTCCTGGAAGCAGTCTCCGATCTGCAATACGCCCGACTCATCGTGGTGGCCGGCTCCATGTTCGACAAGGACGTGCGGGCCCTGCTCTCGCCCCTCGTGGCAAGGGCCCACCAGGTGCTCTTCACCAAGGCATCTTACTACAGGGCAGCCGATCCGAACCGACTCGCCGCGCTCTTCCCGCAGGACAGCCTGCGCATCGCCACCTTCCCGGACGTCTCCGAGGCCCTGGAGAAGGCCCAGGACATGGCCAGCGCCGAAGACCTGGTCCTGGTCACCGGGTCGGTCTTTCTCCTCGGTGAGGTGCGCCACTGGCTCGTCGGCGCCCGGTCCGATCCCTTCCAGGTGACCGATCCGCTGGCGCAAACCAGATACCTGGGCAATCCCTTGGACAAAAACTAAAGTCGTCGCGCTCCACATGCCCGTTTCCCGATGACAGAGCCCTGCACCCGGGCATTCGGGCATTCTCTGGATTTGCCAAAACATCGCCCATCGGACTATAATCGACGAGCCACTTGGGAAATGCGCCATCTGGCACAAAAGGCGCGACGACGAACAGGGACCAGGCGGGTCCCACGCGCCACTGGACGCTGGGGAAGACCATGAAACCAAAGTTCCTTGGGTTGCTCGAAGCGACATGGCTGGTGGCGACCTCCCTGGTCGTTGCGGCACCAGCCAGGGCCGGCGGACGGATTCTGCTCACCAACCGGGGCTCCAAGGCCCGGACGAGCCGCGCAAAGAGGACCGGGAAACGATCCCGGAGACAGGCTGCTGCCAGGCGGCGCAGGCCATGGTCCATGCGCCATCACCTTCGTCGGCGTCACCAGCCGGGAAGACCCTATGCCGGGATCGTCCCCGGAACCAGCGCAGAGCCTCCCGGGCCCAGGCCTCCGGCAGGGCGTTGCTGGCTGACCTGGCCGGGATTCCAGCTCACGAACCAGGGATCCAGGGTCTTTTTCCAACTCAACCGCCAGGTGGTCCAGAGCATCCAATCCAGAAAGCGGGGCTTCGATATCCTGTTTCCCGGCTGCCGTATCCGTCTCAAAAACAACAGGCACCGCCTTGTCACGGCCTATTTTCCATCGACCCCGGTGTTCGATATCTCGACGAGAAATACGAAAAATGGCGCGGTGGCCCGGATCCGTCTCAAGACGTCGGTGAACCCCAGGATTCACTGGCTCACGAAGAACGGCTGGGCGTACCTCCTCGTGGATTTTGGTCCCTATGCCGACGGGCATCTGCGCATCCGTCGCAGCGGAGCCACTCTGCGTGCCAGGACCTCCCGGAGGGCGAAACAGCCGGCACGGTGACGCGGGACGGATTCGAGACAGACCGCATGGCCCGGTCCTGGGAAAGCGACAAGAGGAGAAAATGACATGAAACGCAGTTTCCTTCCCCTGATGATACTCACCAGCCTGCTCCTTTCCTGGGCGGCTTGTTCGGACGACGACTACAGCCAATTCCCCACCACAGATGCATCCCTCAAAGACGGTGGGCCGAAAGACGCGCAACTGCCCGACGCCATCGTGTTGCCCGACCGGATCACCAACCCGGAAGGTCCCGATATCGTCATCCTCCAACCCACGGCGAACGCTCTTGTCACGGGAGACCAGATGGAGGTCCAGGCCAGGATCCACGATGCGGACTCCGAAGTGGATCCCAGCTCCGTCAAGGCCTACGTCACCGAGGACGAGAGTTTCCCCCTGGCGCGCAAGTCCGCCAACTCCGACGTCTACACGGGCCTGGTCAACATCTCGGTGCTGGGTGACGGTCCCTTTACCCTGGTGGTGGAAGCGGCGGACCTCAACCAGAACGTCAACTCCGCCGACGTGGTGTTCCAACACGACCTGGGCCCCACCATCGAGTTCTACTCACCCGAGGACCAAGGACGCTATGCCCATTCGGTGAACCTGAGCTTCCAGGTGAGCGACCCCGACGGCCTGCGAGAAGATTCCATCACCGCATCCATAGGGTCGGTCCAGCTCAACATCGCCAAGGTGTCCCAGGACGACGCCGATCCGCCCACCTGGATCACGTATAGCTACAACATCGTGTTCGCAGACCAGATTTTCGATCCGCCGCTCCAAGGACCGCAAATGATCACGGTCTCGGCCCAGAACACGAACAACACCGAGGCATCGGGATCCTTGACCTTCGTGGTGGACGAGGCAGGACCCACCATCGACCTGATCACGCCGCAGCCGGGAGACATCGTGGGCGGCATCATGGAAATTCAGGTGGGTGTCAACGACGAAGCGGGCATCCTGGAAAGTTCCGTCCTTGCAGTACTCGCAGGGGACCAGGCCAGCTATGCGGTGAATCTCGAGCGCTCAGGCACCACCTTCAGCGCCGTGTTCGACACCAGGGTCTTTCCCGACGACTTCGTGTTTCCCTCCATCAGCATCAGGGCATCCGACAAGCTCGGTAACGAAAACGAGGTGGGCTTCCTGGTGGCCCTGGACAACCAGCCGCCCAAGGCGTCCCTGGATCCTCCCGAGGATTTTCGCATGTCCACCATCGATGCATCGGGAGACTACGAATGCTCCAGGGAATTCGACCCGGTGGGTGACGACGCAGTAGACTGGGGTGAGACCGTGCCCCAGGTCTTCTGGCTCCGTGCCAGGGTCGAGGACCAGGGCAACTACGGAGCAGGCCTCGTCCAGGAGCGCTTCTCCCTGGTGGACCAGTCCACGGTAAAGCTCTATGTCCTCTCCGACGTGAGCCTTCCCTTGGTGGTGGATACGGACGGAGACGGCATCTGTGACGAGATCAACCCCACTCTGACCCCGACCACGACTCCACATCCAGGTCAGGAACTCCTGGTGCTCAACATGGCCGCCATCCCGCCCTCCGGGGATGCCGACTTCAGGCCGGAACAGGATCCCCAACTTCCATCCGGCGTATGCGATCACACGGGCACAGGGTCTACCAGGCCCGACAAGCTTTGCCAGGCCACAGACATGTTCTACGCACTCTTCTACACGGTGGACCCTTCCGAACCGGCGATCTATGCCTTGCAGCCCGTGGACAGCTCTTCAGAAATCTTTTGTGCAGGCCAACAGTTCGATGCCAGGGCCAACGCCCTGCCCGAAGGCTGGACCTGCGTGGCGGTGCGCGCCACAGACAAGCTGGGCAACATCGGCATCTCCCCCCCCCTGCCCATCTGCATCGACTACACGCTGGACGGCAGTCCGTCGGAATGCAGCCAACCCCCGGACCCAGACATCTGCCTGGGCACCCAGGATCCCCAGACCCTGGAAGTCACCAACCAACCCTGCCGGTTCGATGCCGAGCATCAACTCTTCAGGTCCAGGGAAGTCCGGCTCAAGTCGCAGTGAGCGCCCCGGCCGCGGCGACTGTCAGGAGTCGCAGCGCCCTCCCCGAGCCCAATCGTTCCTGCGCCCCGATTCCAATCGCTCCCCCCCTTTTTCTTTGCTTGAGACAATCTACCGCCCCAGCTTCTCCAGGAAACGCCTGGTCTCGGCGAGCATGAAATCCAGACTCGAAAGCAAATCGTGGCCGTCTTCGAGCAGATGCACCAGGGCCTGTGGATTCCTGCGGGAAAAACGCCTGGTCACCTCCACGTCCACCACATCGTCATCGAGGCCGTGGAACACCAAAGCGGGGCAGGACAGTGCCATGGGAGCCGTGTCGTGGCGCATCGCGTCCTCGTAGAAGGCCCAGTGCAAATACTTGTCATGGCTGTATGCGGGATGATCCACTTCCAGCGCATCGCTGCTCCGCCATTGGTCGATTCCCTCCGAGCCCAGTTCACGGTCCCAGATACGGGGCAGATCGAAGGCAGGGGCCATGAGCACCAGGCCGGCCACCCTTGGACCGAGCCGTTCGGCGGCCATGGCAGCGGTGAGGCCGCCGAAACTGGACCCGATGAGCAGGACCACGCCATCGGTCCGCACTACCGCCCCATTCTCAGCCGCCTGCAGAGTCTCTCCATGCCACGCCGGGTGATCCGCGCGGGCAAGATCCAACACCCGACCGATGCTGCGCGACAGACTCAAGCTCTCGAAGTTGGGTTCGTTGAGGTCCGGGACCACCAGGGGCAATCCCAGAGATTCCAGGAGGGGACGAAATCTTTGCACCTTGGCGGATGCAGGGCTCGAAGCAAATCCGTGCAGGTAGATGACTCTCATGAAACCGTGACCCGCCGGGCTGCCATCAGCCTTTGACCCGATCCAGGAATGCTCGGGCATCTTCGGTGATGCCCGCCACGTCGAGGCGATGGATCCGGTAGTTGTCCGCCTCGGTTCCGGAAGCACCGAAGCTGCGCAGCCCCTGCCGGCGCACCGGCACGGGATGATGCTCGGCCAGGGCCTCGCAGACCGCAGACCCCAGGCCACCGTTGACGCTGTGGTCCTCTATGGCCATGACCGCCCCGGTCTTGCGCGCGGAAGCCACCAACAAGTCCACGTCCAACGGCTGGATCGTGGAGATATTGATCACCTCCACCGACAGCCCTTGCTTTTCCATTTCCAGGGCCGCATCCAGGGCATAGCCCACCACCGCCCCCGACGCCACGAGGGTCAGATCCGATCCTTCGTTCAATATCACCCCTTTGCCGAGCTGGAATCGGTAGTCCGAGGGGTGGACCCTGAGCACGTTCTGCCTGGCGATCCGCAGGTAGGCCGGCCCTTGGTGCTCCACCAGGGCCGCTGCTGCCTGGGCGGCTTCGATGTCATCGGCGGGCTGGACACAGACCACGTTGGGAAGCGATCGCATCATGGCCAGGTCCTCCTGGCCCATCTGGCTGTAGCCGTCCTCTCCGATGCCCACGCCCGAATGCGTCCCAACCACCGTGACGTTGCTCTCGTTGTATGCCAGGGCCAGCTTGATCACCTCGAAGCGCCCCACCACGAAACAGGCGAAACTGTGCACGAAGGGCTTTTTTCCGCTGGTAGCCAGGCCGGCGGCCGTGCCCAGCATGTTGGATTCTGCAATCCCCATCTGAAAAAAGCGCTCAGGATACTCCTTGCCGAAGACGGAAGACTTGGTTGATGCAGAAAGGTCTGCGTCCAGGACCACCAGGTGCGAAAATCGCCCTCCCAGCTCGGCCAGAGCCTTGCCGTATGCGCTCCGCATGGAGAATCGCTCGCCGGTAAACGCGTGGCCCACGTATCGATCCAAACTCGTCTGGTCACTCATCTTCCACCTTCCTTAGTTGCTCTGCCCGCCACAGCCCAGTTCTTCGAGCGCCTTTGCAGTCTGCGTCGCATCCGGAGCCTTCCCGTGCCAGCCAACCTGGTTTTCCATGAACGAGACGCCCTTGCCCTTCACGGTGTGGGCAATGATCATGGTGGGACGGTCTTCCACCCCTCCGGCCCGTTGTACGGCCTGCTCCAGGGCCTTCCAATCGTGGCCGTCCACCTCGATCACGTTCCATCCAAAGGCGCGCCACTTGTCGCCCAGGGGCTCTACGTCCATGATTTCGCGTGTCGGCCCGTCGAGCTGGAGCTTGTTGTAGTCCACGAAGGCGGTGATAGAAGACAGCTTCCATTTCGGAATGGACATGGCAGCCTCCCAGACCTGGCCTTCCTGGATCTCTCCGTCACCCATGACGCAAAAGACCCGGTAGTCCTTGCCATCCAGCTTCCCTGCCAGCGCCATTCCCTGGGCAATGGACAGCCCCTGGCCCAGCGAACCGGTGGAGGCTTCCACCACGGGCAAAAGCGCCCTGGCGGGATGTCCCTGGAGCCGGCTACCCGCCTTGCGCAACGAGTGGAGTTCCTCTCCGGGAATGGCGCCGAACTGGGCCAACACCGCGTAGAGGGCCGGCACTCCATGGCCCTTGGACAAAACCAACCTGTCTCTGTCCTCCCAGGCCGGATCGGTGGGATCGAAGCGCATCACCCGACCGAAAAGGGTGGTCAGGATCTCCACAAGCGACAAGCTGCCGCCCGGGTGGCCCGATTTGGCCTCGGAAATCATCTCGATGATGTCACAGCGCAGTTGCCGGCAGAGGGCCTCCATCCGGCCTTCTTCGACCAGCGGGCTCCTGGACCTGGCAAGCTCCGCAATCGCTGCTGCGTCTCGTCTGGGTATCTGTCGTGGCATGTCTTTGCTCCTTGCGTCGTTGGCGTAGCCATATACCCCATGCGAAACCTGCGATCAAGCATCCCAATTCCAATCCCCCTGCTCCAGGGCGATCAAACGGCCAAGTCACAATGGTCTGTCGATTCACAGAAGCAATCCTGAATCGCCCATCCCTGAACCACTCTTCCCCACGACCGGAGCATCCCGGGCATGTCACTGCGTCAGGGATAAACCGCTCCCGGAACACCCTGATGTTGATGCAAGAAAAGCAGGGAACGCTCCAACGACCCGAAGGAGGGGACAGAAGCATCGCGCAACTTGTGAAAATCGATCAATCTCGTCAATGGCAGTTGATCCACCGTCGGCTTGTACGAACGTCCCCTGGGAAGCTGCCTCGACAACCATTCCTTGATGCCTCGATGGCTCTCCCAGGAAGCTCCGTCCCAGGGCGGAAAGCCCATCTTTTCGAGACAAGGAAGAAAAAGCACCTCGTATTCGGGATGCATGAGCACATAGGCAACAGGGACAGGCATTTTGAGTTCCCGGAGCTTCCGAGCCACCTTGGGGGCCAGTTCACCAGGGCATTGGTCATCCTCATCACGCACGATCAACAGAGCAGCGGCGTCGGGCTTGGTTCGAATCCATTTGGTGCCGCCAAGAATTCCTCCATGACGAGGGGCTTCCCATTGGTGAAGGTTGACCCATCGCCTCGGCTTGGTCCAACGAAGGGACACACCAAGATGAAGGCTCAACCTCACAATGAGGTTTTGCACAGCCTTTTCCTCGCCATGACCTTCCACGAGGATGTAGCCCTTGTTTTTCGCCAACGTCTATTCCTCGCGCAAATCATCGAAAAGGGACATCTGCAGGTCACCGGAAGCAAACAGTTCCCCCAAACTCAACAATCTCGTGCGAACCGGTTCGAGCGTGTCCTTGCCTACCCGTCTGACATCAGTCTTGCGCCCCACTCGATTGACCACCATGACCACGTCCGTTTCGCAGTCGATGACATCCAGAAGAATCGGACTGTGTGTTGTCACAATGACCTGAGAAACCTCACTGGCCTGTTTGAGGTAATCGTAGAGCATGGGCAGCGCGCCGGGGTGCACCGTCAATTCGGGTTCCTCGATGGCGACCACGGGCAGATGTGGCTCCTGCAGAAGGGCCGTCAAAAGACCGGCGACCCGAAGCGTGCCATCCGACTGCTGAATCGCGTCGAACCAACGCTTGCTCTTCTTTGCCCTTGTATCCTGTTTGAACTGGACAGTCAGGTGGCTCCCCACAGTGACCACCCGGACATCCGAAATATCCCCGGTCAGTTTGTGGAGACCAGCAACAAGGTCCTCTTTCGTCCGTCCCTCCTTGAGAAGATTTCGAAGAACCGAAACCCAATTCTCTCCATGGGATTTCATGGGCCAGGAAGAATCGAAACGCTGAGGGACGCGCAAGGTATCGGGGAAAACAGAGTAGACAGTCAAACCGGAAAGATAATCCACCAGTGGCTTGAACTGCTCTGTGCCACCAAGGGCCGTCAGTGCCAGAGACTGTTCATCCATGCGAGGCGCAATCCCGGAAGGCCCGCTCCACTGACTCCCCTCCCGCTCGAACGCCTCCTTGTGTGCCCCACTCATGGAAACCGTCGCTGTTTCGGACTTGACGCGGTATTCTTCGAGACGATCGCCGGTGATCACCAGATCATACCTTGCGCTGCCTCGCTGCAACACGATGTCCAGGCTCATCCGCACATCGAACGGCCGTCCGTGACTTCGCCGGCGCAGCATATCAATTCCGCCCCTGTGCGTGACGGCTGCAGGTAATCCAAGAATGACGGCGTCCCGAAGAAAAGCGAGACCATCCAGGACATTGGACTTGCCCGAACCATTGGGCCCCACCAGGACAGTGAGCGCCCCGGGACGAATCGTGACATCGGAACCAAGACTGCGAAAATTACTGATCACAAGCTGTTTGATCATGGAAGTCTCCTGAAACGTATCCATTCACGTTTCCCGGAACAGGCCTTCATCATATCAGGAATTTAGCCGAGACGACCACCTTCTGCACCCAGAGAATCAGTCCGCCTGTGCTCCAGGTGAGGGACTGTCACGACGAGAGACGCCGTGACAACCAAAAGCAAACAGGCCCGAAAGCTTCTCTCACCTGGTTCGCCTCCTCCGCGGTACCTCTGCGGGAACAGTGGGCTGGTAGGCCTTCAGGCCTTGATCGCCAGTCAAAATCTCAACATCATAGCCGGCTTGCGCATAGTATTCGGCCACATCCTTGATGGTCGCATCTCCCAAGGACATCCAGCCTGGCTGGATTGTGCGTGGTAACGATGACATCGATATGCCGCTTTCTACCCAACTCACGCAGCATGTCCACCAAGACCTGCGCCCGCGACGGATGAAGGCCGTTGTCCACCTCTTCTATGACCAGCAGGCTTCCCTCTTCAATCGTGAGCAGAGCACAAACAATCGCCAAGAAACGCAATGTCCCGTCGGACATGCCCCGGAGATCCACAATGATTTGGTCATCCTGTTTGGTCCAGGCTTCCTCACAGTAGAGCATCGCGTCTGTCCGGAATTTCCCGACCCGCTCGGTCCAGATACGGCCCAGGTCCCGCTCCGGCAATTCCCGGAGATACCTGGTCAGGGTTTCTTCCACCTCCCCTCTCCTGTCATCCGGGAGGGCGGCCAAGACAACTGCAATGTTGCCACCGTCTGACTGAAGTTGCTCGGAAAGGGGTTGATAACTGCGCATGTGTGTAGGAATCGGGTCGAAAATAAAGACACGTCGAAGCTGTTCGGCAACCTGTCTGGCGCCCTCCAAAATCTCCTTGAGCACCTTCAGAGTCCCTATCTGGGACAAGATGGAGTATGCACGACTGAGATCGACACGCTTCCCAGGCCCTTTGGTAGCCGTATAAAAATATGAAGAACCGGTCAGGACTGCAATGGCGCATCGACCTATGAAAACAGGCCGAGCTGAGAGCCGCCTCCGGTCCGATGGTCCCCGCCCAAGCCGCCGATCATGGCATCCAGCTCGGCCTCCGTGATTCTCGGCACGCCCAGCCGATCCGCCTTGCGGGTCTTGGAGGCACCGGGCGCCTCGCCCACCACCAGGTAGTCGGTCCTTCCCGACACCGAATTGACCACTTTGCCGCCGGCCGCCTCGATGGCGGCTGCCACGTCGGTCCTGGGCCGTGAGAGCGTCCCGGTGATACAAAAGGTCTTTCCAGACAGCGGTCCCTGTTCCTCGGAAGGCGACTCACACTTTGGAGAGAGCCCCAGGTCCAACAGACGGGTCACCACGCGCCGGTTGTGTTCCTCGGCAAAGAATTCCCGAACCGACCGGGCGATCTTGTCCCCCACTCCGTCGATCTCGGTGAGCATGTCCTCGATGGATTCCGGGGCTGTATCGACAAGAGCCTCCAGGCTCCCCATCCTCCTGGCAATGGCCTTGGCCGCCACCTTCCCAACCAGGGGAATGCCCAGTCCCGTGACCACCCTGGCCAAGGTCGCAGATTCCTTGCTGGCCTGGATCGCCTCCACGAGATTCCTGGCGGACTGTTCACCCTGGCGGTCCAGCTTCGACAGACTCTCGACATCGAGCTGAAAGAGGTCGGCCACGTCCCGGACGAGGCCGGAATCTACGAGCTGATCCACGAGCTTTTCACCCAGACCCTTGATGTAGAGGGCATCCCTGGCGCCGAAGAACAAGATGGCATTCTTGAGCTGTGCCGGACAGGACAGCCCGTTGGGACAACGAAGCGCCACTTCGCCTTCCCGCCGAACCAGCGGCGTTGCACAAACGGGACATGTCTTGGGCGGTTCCACGGGGCGGGCCTGGGCGGAACGCGCCTCGATCACCACGGAAATCACCTGCGGGATGATTTCTCCGGCCTTCTCGATGATCACCAGATCGCCGGTGCAAAGCCCCTTGCGAGCCACGTCGTCCCAGTTGTGGAGCGAGGCACGCTGCACGGTGGTGCCTGCCAGTTCCACTGGTTGAAGGTTCGCCACCGGCGTGACCACCCCGGTCCGTCCCACCTGGGCCTCCACGGACAACAGCCTGGTCCTGGCCTGCTCTGCGGGAAACTTGTAGGCAATGGCCCAGCGCGGATACTTCACCGTGGCGCCCAGCCTGCGACGATCCTGGTAGGAATCCACCTTGATGACGAGCCCGTCGACGTTGAAAGCCAGCTCACGACGCCTGGTGAGCCATTCACGACATAGCCCCAGCACCGAATCGAAATGTTCCATGCGCCTGGCGTGGGGACTGGTGGGCAAGCCCAGGTGCGTGAGCCAGGCCAATGTCTGGAAATGGGTGGGTAGAGGTGAAGAGACCACCTCGTAACAGACGACCTTGAGCGGCCTGCGCCTGGCCTTGTCGTATTCCTTCTTCTTCAGCTTTAGCGACCCGGCCGCCGCATTGCGTGGATTTTTGAAAGGCCGCTGACCCTCCTCTTCGAGTGCTACGTTTAAACGGTCCAGGTCCGCGCGGTCCATGTAGACCTCGCCACGAACCACCAGGTCCACAGGCTCGGAGAGCAGGCCGGGCAACCCCCGGATGAAACGCACGTTGTGGGTCACGTCCTCGCCCACCAGACCGTCTCCCCGGGTGGCACCGACGGTCAGGCGTCCGTCTCGGTATTGCAGCTCGATCCCCACGCCGTCCACCTTGGGCTCTACCACGTAGGCAGGCTCGCTCCCGCCCAGGCCCTGGACCACCCTGCGATGAAACTCTGCAAGCTGATGTTCGTCGTAGGTGTTGTCCAGACTCAGCATGGGCTCGGGATGTTGCACCGTCACCAGGTCATCGGACCGATCCGCTGGGGGCTCTACGCGCTTAGTGGGAGAATAGGGGGCTGCGAGTCCTGGATGTGCTCGTTCCAGTTCCTCGAGCCTGGCATAGAGTTGGTCGTATTCGTAGTCGGAGATATCAGGGTCGTTTTCGATGTAGTATCGCCGATCGTGTTCCTGAATCTCCCGAACGAGTCGATTGTACTCGTCACGCAGCCCATCCGTATCGGTCATGGTGCCTGCCCCTGTTCCATTCAATCATGTTCGGCCACCGACGCCCTGCCTTCTGCGCGATGCCCTTGCACGAGGGTCGCATCCCTCAGGACCGACGATCGTCCTCGTCGTCGATCCCCTCGATGAACTGGGGACGCAGCGTGGGCGCGTCGTCATCGTCGAACGACTCTGCGACTTCGGAATCGGAGTCATCCAAGGATGTCTCGGGAATCGTGGCCAGGGCCTCTCGACCCAGGAACCCTGGACGCCCGGCAGGACGTTTCTCGAGAATGGGCGCCGTGGTCCGAATGTCCATGTCGTCTTCGTCGCCCAACGATTCCGGAGACATCTCCGAGAGGAGATCTTCGGCCTCTTCGATGTCCGCGTCATCCAACTCTTCGATGTCTGCATCGGGATCGAGGTCCAGCACTTCGTCGGGCAGGGGTTTGACCCCGTGGAGGCAGCCGGCCACCACTGTGACCGAAAAGGGCGTCGCAGAAAAATAGGAATCGATGGCTTCCTTGATGTACCAAAAAATATCCTGCATCTCCTGGCCCTTCCCGGAGATGTCCTTCCAACCCTTGAGCGGCCCGTAGTCGATGATGGGAGCAAAGAAAAATTCACGCGCGGACCGAAACACGAGCCCGAATCGCTGTGATTCCACACCCACGTCCTTGAGTCCGGCGCGCACCATGAGACGGCGGGCTTGTCCGAGATCGGGCAAATGTCGGTTCTCGTAGTCCTCGAGCCCCGCCAGGATCTCATCTCTGTCCCGCTTGACGAGCACCTCGCGGTAGATGTCCAAAAACTCTTCCCATGTGCCCCGAAGGGGCAGGGTCACCGCCACCTGTCCGCCAGGCTTGGTTACCCGCACCATCTCTTCGAGAGCCGTCTCCAATGGAGCCTCGACTTCATCGAGCCCCACGTTCGAACAGGTCAGGTCATAGACGTCGTCGGCAAACGAGAGCTTGCCCGTCAGGTGCTCTGTGCGAAAAAAGATCCGCCGGCCACTGAGTTCACCGGCCTTGGAACGGGCCACGTCCAAAAGCGCCCCGGAGGACTCCAACGCGATGATGCGCCCCTGCCCTCCCATCTTCCGGAGGAGTTCCAAGGAAAAATGCCCGGTTCGACAGCCCACCTCCAACACCATGGGCTTGTCGGGGAGGTCTACCACCTGGAGCAACAAACGAGCGAACCGGCGCGTCCAGAGGGGCAAAATCTCTGCATCGTAGATCTTGGCAATCTTGTCTTGTTTGAGACTTCGTCGACTCATAGGCTCGTCACCGCAGACCCGTTTTGTGTTTTTTTAGGACCGATACCTCGCCGGGTCAACGATAAACGAATGCCTGGGAAGGCACCTGGGACAGCCCAAAGCAAAGCACCCATCACCACTGCACCGTGACGGTCCTTCCTGCCAGGACAGTCACACGTTTGATCTTTCGCTCCTTGGTCTCACGATTTACGACAACGATCCGCCTGGTGCCCGGCATGAGCCCCACCCGGGACGTGAGCCGCCCGCCCACGTCGATGCGATACTGGGGGCCTGCCACGGTCACGACGCCGAACACCAACGTCTTGTCCACCAAGGCCTTGTGGGTAAGCTTCACGTTCAACACCTTCGATATGTAGGGTCGGTTCGACCGGAGCAAAAGACGATGCGTCCCGACGGCCAGGGGCTGGCGACGAAGCGGGGTGCGGAGCCTGTCCTTGCCGTCTATCACCACGTCGCAAGCAGGCTTGGTGGTCAAGTTCAGGTACCCCGCAGGCTCCAAAACGGCCCGCAGGGTCGTGGAAGCCTGGGCGGCCAACTCCACCGTGGTCTTCCAAGGAACGTATCCGTCGAGCCGAAGTTCGATGGTCATGGGTCGGCCCGCGGTGATGGCGAGATGCTCCACCGGGGTCCTGCCCTGCTGCATCACCCCGTTGACGAACACCCGGGCACCAGGGGGACGACTCAGCACGCGGACCGTAGCCCAGTCGGACGACGGCTTGAGAATCACCACCGGAACCTCCAGCGACTTTCCCGGCGCCGGCGTCTGGATCTTTTTTTCGTAGGGCTCGTAGTCATCCTTGCGAATGCCCAGGAGCACCGTCCGATTCGGCGGCAGCTTCAAACTGGCGGGAGTAAGCTGCCCTGTGTCCTTACCGTCCACCAGCACCCTGGCCCCTCCAGGCTGGGAACGTACCACCAGCCTGCTCGACAATGCTTCCAACTGGAAGACGTATTCGGACGCCTTCCCTTTGGTCACCCGCAGCAGGGTCTCGGCCGCCTCGTAGCCTTCTTTTTCTGCACGCACCAGGTGCGGCCTGTCTGCTCTGAGGTCTGAAACCCGCAGCCCTTGGGGACTGGTCACGCCCCGCGAGGCCCCGTCCACGGCAATGGCGGCCCCTGGTGGATCGGTCTTGACGATCAACGAGCCCTTGGCCACGGGTTTAAGCTGGGTATAGAGCAACACGCCCACCGCGGCCATGAGCAAGACCACGGCTCCGCCCAGGGCCAATTTGAGCGCCAGGGGCATAGGGGCTGCTGACCGGCGTGAGCGGCCTGCCGCGGCCACGCTGCGTGTGGGGGTTGTCGCTCCTGCAAGCCTTCCCAAACTGTCCACCTTCTCTTGGAAGACGTTGAACTGGTGGAGCACCTGTTTCGGGGCTTTCAAATCAAAGGTGCAGACCGCCTCGGTGGCCACCCCGGGCTGCAGGTTGACCGAGTATTTGGTCACCGAATTCATCACGATGTAGAGCCCCAGGCCGGCTCCGCCTTCCTTGCGGTCTATCTGTTGTTCTGCATGGAGGCACTTGTCGAGATACCTGAGGATGACCTTCTTTTCGAGCGTTCCGTAATGGTCGCGGACCGCCACCACGAATCGTTCCCCGTCACAGCCGTATTGGAGCAAGGCCTTCTGTTCGAGCCTCATGCCCAGACGGTCCCTCGTGGACACCTTCTCGAACACGGGCTGTCCTTCTTCGTCCACCGGGGCGTCGTAGAGTGCGTTCATGAGAAGTTCGTCCACCACGCGCTCGATCTGCTCCAGGTATTTCCTCCGCACTCCCATGGCCGCGGCAAACTCAGAAATCGTCGCAATGGCCACGGACTTTTCCTGGTAGTCCCCCACGAGCATGGAGTAGACTCGAACGCCCCAGGGAAGATGCTTTTCGATCCCGAAGATATCTCCATACAAATGACGCGAGGCCACGCCGGCCAACACCCCGGCATCGGTCTCCGACTCCACCAGGACGTTCATGCATGCCGGCTGCTGCATGAGTTCCACCACCAGTTCCAGGTCCGCCTTGGGCACCACGGCCACGATGCCCACGTTTTCGGACAGCTTGGTGCCAAGCTTGTGGAACTCCCTCACCGATTTGTCGATGTCATCGCTGAACTGAAACAGGACGAGATGGACCTTGAGCTTGGCATTGACAAACTCGGCCAAGTTCGTGAACACATCCACCGAGGCCCCGGCTGCCATGAGGCCGGCAAGAGCCCGCCGCTGAAAGGGTTTGTGCGCTGAAATGAGTGCAATTCGCTTGGTCAGCATTCTTTGATGCCTCGGTCGGTTTGTAAAATTGCTTGCTCATATTAGGGGCAACGAACCGACTTGTCAAAAGCTCGCCATCGAACGCTCGTCAATGAATCGTGCCATGCCAAGAGACTGCCCGAATCCAGCCCCATCGACAGGTTCTTCCCTGCCAACCAAGGTCACTGACCAGACTGGACGGGCCAACTCCGCCCACTGAGAATCACAGTTCCATCTCCGCGCCGCCATGCGACACGCATGAGGCCCCCGGCATCG
>CAZIJS010000054.1:0-21917 GCA_964539505.1 uncultured Myxococcales bacterium | reverse complement strand
ATGGGGGCCTTCATCTTCGAACTGCGCACGGCCATGCATATGCTTGGTATCAATACGGGTCGACACAGGGCAGTGGCCGGTCGGGCCATGTCGCTCCGGGCAAACCGATGCGAATCGTTGTTCGACGAGGCCCCAATCCCCCTCTTCCAGGTCCAGCCCGACGGTGTCATCACCCTGGCGAACGCAGCCCTTGCCAAGTTTTTGAATCTCCCCCCAAATAGCCTTGTAGGCGCCAATACGATGGACACGAAACTCGGGAGGCTCTGCCCAGAATTGGCGCAGGACATTCAGAAGGTCGTCGGTCAAGCCATCTCCGTCCAGCGCCTCATAATCTTTCCGTTTACCGGCCAGCACCATCCGGCTCCCCACCGGGCGGGACAGGAAACCCCACCAAGCGTCCTGATCTGGCTGACGCCCCACAGCACGAATGACAAAGTCGAAGCCGTCACCGGGGCGATCCATCCGTACTCACACTGACATTTCAAGCTTCGACCCAGAAGACATCGAATCCTCAGTCCGGACAGAGGGTGCAGACAGTCATCGTCCCTGCGTCCTTGAAAAACCCCCTGTGGACCTTTTTGGCGTCAGGTGTCATAAACTACAAAATTGGTTCAGGCCGGGACCGGCCGAAACGCGACATACTGCACCGGCAGCGAGCCCTCGGCAAGGCATCGATGCCGACTGAGACGACCGGCACGTGGACGCCCTTTTAAAACAGAGATATCGACTCATCGAAGAAATCGGCCGTGGAGGCATGGCTGTGGTCTACCGAGGAGAGGACACCGAACTGAACCGCCAGGTGGCCGTCAAAATCCTCCACTCGTTTCTTGCCGACAAGGAAGAAGCGAGGAAACGGTTTCAACGTGAAGCGCGGGTCGTGGCCCGCTTGCGCCATGAAAACATCCTGGAAATATTTGATTTTTCGGGACTCGACTCCAAGGACGCCTTCATCGTCACGGAATTCATCGAGGGACAGACGCTCGCGACGTTTCTGGAAGATCACCCCATCACGGTCCCAGAGGTCGCAGCCTGCATTTTGTCCCAGGTCTGCAAGGCGGTGATCCATGCACACGGCCAAGGGGTCATCCACCGGGATATCAAGCCGGAAAACATCATGATCCGCAAAGATGGGGTCATCAAGCTGATGGATTTCGGGATCGCCCAGATGGTCGACACCCAGAAATTGACGCTCACGGGGCAGCTTCTTGGATCTCCTGCCTACATGGCACCTGAAATGGTCACTGGAGGCCCGTTGGACTTCCGGACGGATGTCTTCAGCCTGGGCGTCCTCCTCTACCGCCTTGCCACCGGACAGCTTCCTTTCACGGGCAACAATCCTCACGAGGTTTTGAAAAAAATCGCAGATGGTGACTTCCTCCCTGCATCGATGTCATGCCCCGCAGTGTCCGAAGACCTGGACACTATCATTGACAAGGCGCTCACCGTGGAGCCGGAAAATCGATATCAATCCGTGGCTGCCTTGGACAAGGCTCTCTCCGGCATCATTTCGGATTTGGGTCGCAAGGACGGCACCAAGGAAACCAAGGAATTTTTCGCCCATCCCGATGCATACCAGAAGACGCTTCGCAAAGAATTGGTGGCACGGCTCCTGGCCGAAGCCAAGGCCATGGGCCGCGCCAGGCGCCTCTCCACGGCGCTGCGAATCCTGAACCGGATCCTCTTTCTGGACGAACACAATCCAGAAGTACCCAAACTCCTGGACTGGATTCGACGAAAACAGGCCCTGGGAGATTTTTTGCGAAAAATCGCCCAAGTATCTGCCGTTTTCCTGCTCATCGGCGTTGCAGGTGCCGCGGTCTGGCTCTTCGAACAGCATTCCGGAAGTGAGACCGCTCTATCGAAACCAGTGAGCGCAGTGGCCCTGCAGGACCGAGATGCAGCCACCCAGACGACGCGAGAGGCCCAAGATGCCTCCCTCTCGCACAGAAACCAGGAGGCCGGTCTGGACCTGGTACCGTCACGTATCCCACGGGATGCAGCCATACCACCAGAGAGGTCTGGGCGCGGTTCCAGGGTGCCTGGCCGACACCAACGCAGTCATCCCGCAAGACAGCGGGAAACCACCAGGGAAAAACGTACATTTACCTTGTTTGCCTATCCCACGTCCGTCAAAGTCAAGGTGGACGAGGGACCGGCCCGGGACTATGGCCCAGACACGAGGAACATCCATCTCGGGCCAGGCCCGCATGTCATCCGCCTCTTTAGTCCCTATTGCTATCCCCGTGTCATCCCAATCGATGCACAGCGTCCCAGTGGCGTACTCCGGATTCGTCTCAAGTGGCGTCCTGCTTTGCTCACGGTCAAAACCAACGTGCCGGCAGATATCCAAGCTGGTGGTATCATTGGCCTTTCATCAAAAATAATGCGGATCCCCATCCCTCCAGACAGCCTGGGTGGCACCACAAAAGTACTGGTCAAGGCCAGTGCTTCCGGATACCATACCGTCCGTCGAAAAGTAGAGCTTCGCGCGGGCCAACCCCGCACCATTGCGCTACGACTCGACCCTTTGTAGAAAAGCAGCCCCACGACTCGGCGGACCAGTGACGACATCTCGGCGCAACACATTCCAAGCGATTCGTCTCGCTCTCACAGTTCTGGCCTGTGGGAGGGGTCTCTGCATTGGACCGACAGCCATGGCCCAAACGAATCCCGTCTTGGCCAAGGCCAAACAAGAACTTCTCAACCAGAATCACCACCAAGTGGTGAAGCTGGTCCGCCCACTGGTGGAGCCCAAAAGTGTCCTGGCGTCCGAAGCAGACGAAGCCACGGCCTATGAAATGCTGGCAGTTTCGTACTGGTGGCTCAAAAAATACAAGGCATCGGAATCCGCCTTCATGATCTTGCTGAGCATGAAGCCCACCTACCACATCAATCCTGCGATCCATCCACCGGGACTGGTTCGTTTTTTTCAACGCGTCCGGAAAAAATTGCGTATCAAGCCCATAGTCATCCGAAAACGTCAACGCCAGGAGTTGCGCCTGTGCCGGAAGCAACTCCTGCGGAAGGGCCGGCTCGTCGCGCGATTGAAGCAGCGCTGTGGCATCGAACGTGTCGTCCTCAAGACCAGGCTCTGGCCTGCTTTCGTTCCATTCGGCCTGGGACAGTTCAACAATGGCGACGACACCAAAGGGTGGATTTTCTTTTCCACCGAACTGACCCTTCTCCTGGTCAACGCAGCATCTTACATCCTGGCGGAAACGAGTTGGATTCGGAACGGCCCCAGCGGGACGGTCAAGAACGATGAGAAATCCCTGAAGAGAGCGCGAAGCGTCCAGGCAGCTCAAATCGCATCCGGAGTGCTGCTCGGCGCCACGGCCCTGGCGGGAATCATCGAGGCCCTGGTCTCCTACCGAGGCACCAGGACAACCGTGAAACACATTCGTCTCGATGTTCGAGCAGGCAACTTCAAACTCGGGGTGACCCAATCCGGCACAGTGGGCCTGTCATTGGACTTGAAGTAATGCGGAGGTGACGAGCACATGGCAACTCTGAGAGTCATGGTTCCGGGTCAGACGCCGAAGGTCTACCATTTGTATAAGAAAATCACGACCCTGGGAAAGACGGATGACAACGACATCTTGCTGCCCGATCCCTTGATCGCGGACACGCATGCGCATCTCCATTTCGATGGGAAACATCATGTCGTCTATGCCCTGAGCAGGCACACGCCGATTCACATCAACAGCCGCAAAAAAAAGAAACATCGGCTCAAGGAAGGCGATGTGATTCGGATTGGAGGCATCGAAATCCAGTTTTCTCTCCAGGACCAACCAGTGGAGGAGGATGAGGGGGCCCCCACCATGGTGGAGGTCAATCCGTACAAGAAACTCCTCGAGTTTTCCCAGGAGCTTCTCCAAGCCTACGAAATCGACGAACTCCTGGAGCACCTGATGGACAAGGTCATCGAAATCACGAATGCCGACAAGGGATTCCTGATTTTGATGGAAGGCGAAACCCCGGTGGTCAAAGTCGCCCGAAACCTGCGCAAGGAAAACATCGCCGACGCCATCAGCCAGCTTTCAGACAGCATCGTGGCCAAGGTGGTCAAGACGAGACAACCCATCATCATTTCCGATGCCCTGTCGCACGAAGAATTCTCCAGTTCTCTGTCCGTGATGAACCTGAAACTGTCCTCCGTAATGTGTGTCCCCCTCCTGGACCGGGGCAGTCTCATGGGCATTATCTATGTAGGAAACGACCGCGTCGTGGACCTTTTCGAAGAAAAGGGCCTGGAAATTCTCACCATCTTCGCGGCCCAGGGATCCCTGCTCATCCGAAATGCCCTGCTACTCAACGAACTCAAACTCGACAACAAGTCTCTTGCCGAACGACTCGACAGCATCATGTTCGGAGAGATCATTGGTGCCTGTCCTGCCATGCAGGACCTGTATCGCCGAGTTGAAAAGATTGCCGGCACGGATATCTCGGTGCTTGTCACCGGGGAAACCGGGACAGGCAAGGAACTCATCGCCAGGGAACTGCACCGGCGGTCGAACCGCGCCTCGGGCCCGTTCGTCACAATCAACTGCGGCGCCATCCCGGAAAACCTGCTCGAATCGGAACTCTTTGGCCACGTCAAGGGCGCATTCACCGGTGCGGTGGCAACCAAGCCGGGCCGATTCCAACAGGCCAACGGCGGGACCCTCTTTCTGGACGAAATCGGCGAATTGCCCCTTTCCCTGCAGGTCAAACTCCTCCGCGCCATCCAGGAACACGTGGTCACCAAGGTCGGTGGCACCAAGCCGGAAAAGGTGGACATCCGGATCGTCGCAGCCACCAACAGAGACCTGGAGAAAGAAATCACGGAAGGCCGTTTCCGCGAAGACCTCTACTATCGACTCAACGTGGTCACCATTTTTCTTCCCCCACTCAGGGAACGAGGAGAAGACGTGGTCCTCATCGCCAAGTATCTCCTGGACAAATATGTCCGGGAATTGGGTAGCAAGACCAAAGGCTTTTCGCCAAACGCCATCGTGGCCCTGAAAAAATTCGAATGGCCGGGCAATATCCGGCAGTTGGAAAACCACATCAAGAAAGCGGTGGTACTCTCGGACAAGTCTCTTCTCGCCCCCGAAGACCTGGGGTTGTCCCCTGAAGTCCTGGCGCCCATCTTACCACTGGCTCAGGCCAAGGAAGAATTCTCGAGAAGGTATATCAACGAGGTCCTGGCGCGAAACAATGGCAACAGGACAAAGACTGCTCGTGATCTCGGAGTGGATCCGAGAACCATCTTTCGGCACTTGGAGAAAGAAGAACAACGGCGCAAGCACCAAGCCGTGGAACCCGACTGACGCTGGGCTGAGTAAGGCCTCACCCGGCTGGCTGGTATGCAAAGTTTAGTCAGCGCGAACGTCGTACAGGCACGCATGTCATACCACAGGAACCGCAGAACAAGAGGCCTTGTTATAACAACGGAATATTTCAGAGGTTTTCGAATGTCTCATAAATGGCCCAACCGTTGCAGTACTCCAATTATTGGAATATTTGCATGGGTCACCTGGTCCTCGGTCGGTGGGGGCTGTGCCTGGCCCACGAGGTTGGATGTGGAACCTGCAACTGTCGATACCGAACCCAGAATAGTGAGGAGCCTCACCGAACCAATGTTCACTGCAACATTGCCGGTTCCTGGGCAAAACGAACTGTCCCCAGAGCTATCGGTGTCGCTATGCGTATTCGAACCCGACCTGGAAGACATCGTGAAAGTGCGTGTCTACCTGGACTACACGTCGAGCCATCCGACCAAGCAGGTCCAAGATCTGGACATCACCGGCGATGACGCCACGACGAGAGATCCATCGCTTCGCTGTATAACCATGAGACAATCGGGAATCTGTACGGCCTCGACACCGCCCAACACTATCCACATGGTGGACGTCGTGGTGGCGTCTGGCTGGGACAAGGACACAGCTCCGCCCATCTACAGGGCGGCCCTGACCGGCCACAGTGATGAAATTCGCATTGCGGTAACCTGTGAATAATATGCCCGGACAGGACGGGCTCGATCAACAATGACTCAGTTAAGAACCATGAAACGCCTCAAAGCTCCACTATCGATTTTCTTCTGCGCAACGATGCTGTCGTTTATCCTGGCAGCTTGCCCAGGCGGGCCCACGTACAACTCACAGGAGTCTTACGCCACCTGTGAAACAGACGACGAATGTCCCGCAGGCCGGGCCTGTTCCGACCAGGGCTATTGCCTCCCCATCCTCGTCACGAAAGCAGGCATCGGAATAGAACTCGTCCCCACCGAAGCCCGCAAAGACGCCCAAGACAGCCTCGTGCAGGTAGAATACGGCCCGGATCAGCTCTCACTGGACGATTCCGGAGTGTTGTTGGTCCCCTACGAACCTGCTGTGCCCATCAAAGGTTCGGTGTCGGTCCCCTCTGCTCCCTTGGCGGCTGAAGGATTCTCTCAGTTCCAGACGCGTGTCACGCTATGGCGCGCATCCCGCATTCCTGGCAGACCCAGGGTCACCTATTCATCCAGCCTGACATTCGACATGACCGATGCCCCCATCGATGGGATGGCCGTGTTGCAGTATGGTCTCACGGTTCCAGGAGGCTTTTCCTATCAGGCCAGAGCCGTGCCCGAGAGCGGATACGACAATGTCGTCCCGCCCAGCACAGATGTGATCCTCGACCTGACAAACGCCCCAGAAACCTATCGACAGGATTTTGATTTTTCTTCCAAAGAGTTTTCAGCGGTTGAGGGTCGGGTCACCGACGCCATGGGTGCCCCGCTCGGTGACGTCCAGGTGGAGATGATCGACAGTCAGGGACGTCGCCTCTCGACCAGGGCTGCGACAGCCCCAAACGAGGGAGATTTTCAGGTCCTCTATCCCAAGGACTTGTCTCCATTGCAGGACTACACCCTCCTGCTCACACCAGCCGATTCAGCGGCCATGGTCCTGCCGCAACTCAGAATTCCCCTCAGCCTGCAGGACTCGGGAGACACGGATATCGGTACTATCGCCTATCCCCCGCTGCGTACCGAACGATGCAGCTTCCAATTCCGCATCGTGGGGCAATCCAGTTCAG
Organism: uncultured Myxococcales bacterium; assembly: GCA_964539505.1. Lineage (GTDB taxonomy): Bacteria > Myxococcota_A > Polyangia > HGW-17 > SLPX01 > CAZIJS01. The sequence continues at coordinate 14,858 of CAZIJS010000054.1, read as the reverse complement.
GGACGAGCGAACCAGTCCCGGGAGCCAAAATTTCTTTCTCCACAGAGTTTACGGACGACGGCACGGGAATCGCAACCCATTCGGTCGATGCTGTCACAGCCCCGGACGGCACCGTTTCGGTGGCACTTATCTCGGGTGCCAATGCTGAACCCCGCAAGTATCGAGTGGCGGTGTTGCCCCCCGTGGACTCAGCATATGCCGCCAAACTCGATACCATCGACGTCTCGGGCTGCGGTGGTGCCGCATCCACGATCCAACTCCCCCAACGCACTGAAATCGTTGGAACCGTGCGCTCCGTCACCGAGGGCCCGGTCCCGAATCTCGCGGTATCCGCAAGACCCATCGTGAACACCATATCTCGAGATGATCCCACGCCGGCCTCCATGATGCTGGAATCAGGGCATGCACCCTCGGCAACGAGCGCTGCAGACGGGCGCTTCTATCTCAGACTGGATCCCGGCCGCTACGACCTGGAACTCACCCCTCCGGCGGGTTCTCCATTATCCAGATGGTTGGTCACAGGAATCACCATCGATGACGACGCTCAAACCACATCGGTCCAAGTGACCATGCCATCTCCCGTTCTCCTCAAAGGGAAGGTTCAGTCCCCCGACGGTTCTCCCGTGACGGGCTTCGTGGTACGCGCCTACCTGGTTCCTCCAGAATGCACCAAAGCGGACTGGATCGACTGCACCGAGAGTGCCTTCCTTCTCTCCGAGGCGCAGCTACGCCCCGACGGTGGTTTTTCTCTCGTCCTCCCGGACAATCTTTGAAAAAAACAGTCCGATATCCCGATATTTCGCCACCCCGAAAACATTTCGGATGGTTTCAATATTCGCCCTACTGCATGGACCAGCGATTCCCCTCTTCCGAACCGCAGGGAAACCAAGAGCGCCCTTCAGCACTGCACCCACCCTGCATCACCTCCTGTGACAGACGAGGAGTCAGCCCGCCCCATGTCTCTAGTCCAGGTACTCCTCCAGAAGTCCCGATTCTTCGTGCATCTGCAGCTTGATCAGCCCGTGCACTTCGATCTGTCGGATACGTTCCCTGGTCAGATTCATGATCTCACCCACTTCCTCGAGAGTCACGCCACCTCTCTCTGCAACGTCCAGGGCGCATGTTTCCTCGAGTTCCCAGACATCCAAGTCCGGGAAATTGATCTTGATCGCGCCAGACTCCTTCACGTCGAGATAGAGATGGTACTTGCAACTCACGAATGGGCAAGGCCGCAGCCCATGACGACAGTCGGATCGAGACCGGGGCTTTTGATAGTCGAAATCTCGCAGCTCCTGTTGAACCCGAATTTCCTCCCGGGTCAAACGCCTGGGCGCAATGGTCTTGGACTTCGGGCGGGTCCTTTTGCGCCGAGGCCTGGTGATCCGCCGCACTCTTCTCTCGTCGTCGTGTGAACTGCTCATGACTCTCTCCTCCAAACCGTGAGACCGTTTAGAAAAATCGGCGATCTGCCGACTGCACCAACTTCTCGGCTTCTTCCGAGGCCGCCCTTGGCTCCGACTCCGTCAGCAGCTTCTCCACTCCTTCCAAGCGCTGCATCAAGACCGACGCGGTTTCTCGCGCGGCTGCCAACTCCCCCTCCACCGTTTTCCGGAAACCAGCATCGAACCGAGGGTTCCGAATTTCCTGTTCGAACTCACCGAAGAGATCAGAAATGCTGCGCTCTACGTCGTCGAGACGCCCACGAAACCGCATCACGCCCTTTTGAATCTCCTCGATGGTGTAGCCATCCTCCATGAGCCGCCGGATCCCATAGATACGCTCCAGAATCCGCACAGGGTAGATCCCCTTCGATCCACGGTGCTTGCCCTTGCTTCCGATTCGTCGACTGCGAGGAAGCAGCCCCAACTGGACGTACTTCCGAAATACAGACTCACTTAGCGCAATCCCCCGTGCTCTGAAGAACGAAACGATTTCCTGGGATGTCAGACCATCCGGAAAGAGCTTCGCCGCCTGTTCGAGGTCCCTTTCGATTCGACTATCCACGACACGACCTCCGTCCTCTTGGACTTTCTTCTGTTTGTTGTACTAGTCTTAATGCGATCTGTTTAGCAGACTCTATTGAATGGATGCACTCACAGTAATCCATTGAATGGATTCTTCGCAAACTAATTTTTCCCGCCCGGTCCCCTCAAACTACTGAACAGATGTCACAAGCCCACGAGATGTTGTGGGCATGAAGCATCCATACATCAACCCATCGGCCCAGACCGCTTCGAGAAAAACTTTTCTCGGCTGAAACGGCGGACACATCCCTCTCCTCCATTTGACGAGGGCAGGCTGGCAAGTCGTTATTTTATGCGGTACAAAGGAGGACCGTGGCGTTACTCAGCACGGGCTGGGAACATGCTCGTTTAGAAACTCACAAATCCCCATAACAACCGATTTTGAAACTATCCAGGTGCTCTTGTCGGCACGATGTCGCCCAAGCAGCCGGTCTCGATTCTCAGTTCGTCTATCCATGCGCGCTTCGCGCCTGTCACGTAAACACTGCCCCTTTTGCGACAGAGGTGTTCCAAGCCGACGGGCATCCTCCCTCCCCCGCAACGTCGATATGAACCGGCCCAGGGCGGGAATCAATCGTCACCAATGCCCTTCGGTTCTTCGCTCAGAGAACGCCGTACCTGCTCCAGTAGGCCATTGACGAATGAAACGGAGCGCCCATCACCGTAGCGCTCGGAAAGTGCCACAGCTTCCGACAAGATGACTGCAGGAGGGACGTCTGGAACAAAAGCAAGTTCAAAGGTCCCGATCCGCAATATGCTCAGTGACACGACATCCATGCGCTCGATGCGCCATCGTTTCGATGCAGACTGGATCAGGGAATCAACCGCTGCCAGCCGCTCCATCAACCCGTCGGTAACGAGGCTGGTGTACCGCCAATCCTCCGGTGTCAGCCGGGCATCCGGATCCTCACCATCCAGGTCGGGAAAATGACGGCGAATCCGTTCCATGGAGGCCTCGGTCAGACCTCCGGACATGTGGTTCGCATAGAGCCACTGCAAGATTCGCTGTCTGGAACGTCTTCGGTAGGCAACTTCCTGCATCGGGACCAAAATCACTGTGCCTTCAAGTGGGAATAGAGGTCTGCAAGTTCCATGGCAGCCATGGCTGCCTCGTAGCCCTTGTTACCCGCCTTTGTCCCCGCCCTGTCGATGGCTTGCTCGATGTTGTCGGTGGTGAGGACCCCGAAAGTGACTGGAATGTCCGATTGTGCCGCCAGCGCGGCGACTCCCTTGGCCACCTCAGCGGCGACATAGTCGAAATGAGGCGTCTCCCCCCGAATCACCGCACCGAGACAAATCACTGCATCGAAATTTCGGGACCTGGCAGCCAGGCTGGCCACCGCAGGAATTTCGAAAGCGCCGGGAGTGCGCACCACGGTGATGTCTTCATCCGATGCGCCCGAACGCTTGAGGGCATCGAGCGCACCAGCCAGGAGCCGTTCGGTGACGAAACTGTTGAATCGGGACACCACCAGTGCAAACCTGCGTCCCTGCGCTCCAAGATGTCCCTCGATGACTTTCATGACAGAACCTCCCTGCCCTCTCGGGCCTGCACAACCACTTCCTTCGCCGCAGAGTCTTCGTGCTCTCCCCTGCGTCGCTTTCGCTCCAGGTATGTTTCGTTGTCCGGTGTCCGGGGCACGGGGACCGGCACGCGGGTGGTCACTTCCAGGCCGAAACCCGCCAACCCCACGAGCTTCTTGGGATTGTTGGTGAGGAGTCGAATTCGGCGGACCCCCAGGTCCATGAGAACCTGCGCACCAAGTCCAAAACCTCGAACTGGAGTCTTGAAATCGGGATCCGATGGATCCAATGCATCTTCCGGTCTTTCATCCTCGTGGAGCACGTGCGCTCGAAACTGGTCGGCCAACCGCACGCGGTTTGGCAAAATATAGAGAAACACGCCCTTGCCTTCTTCCTGGATCATGGCCAAAGACCGTCTCAAAAGTTGCCCGCAGTCGCATTGTCGCGAATTGAAAGCATCTCCGATACAGGCTGAATGCACGCGCACCAGAACCGGCTCATCCTCCCGCCATTCTCCCAAAACCAGGGCCATGAATTCGGACCGGTCCACCTTGGATCGATAGACGTGCGCTTCGAACCTGGAATCGATGTCCTCAACGCCAGGCAAATAGGGTCCATGGGCCACCTCGTCGACCAGCCGTTCGGTCTGGAGTCGATAGTGAACGATATCGGCAACCGACACGATGAGCAAATCGTGCTTCTGGGCAAACTGTTCCAGGTCCGCCATCCTGGCCATGGTGCCGTCATCCTTCATGATCTCGCAGATCACACCGGCCGGTTCCAGGCCTGCCAGCCTGGCCAGGTCCACCGATCCCTCTGTCTGGCCGGTTCTCGCCAAGACCCCACCGGGCTGTGCCCGAAGCGGAAAGACGTGCCCTGGTGTCACGATGTCTTCCGGCCCCGCCTCGGGTGCAATGGCCGTCCGAATCGTGGTGGCTCGGTCTGCCGCGCTGATCCCCGTGCTGACCCCCCGACGCGCCTCGATGGACACAGTGAATGCAGTCCCAAACCGGCTCGTGTTCCGTCCGGTCATCATGTCCAGACCGAGTTGCTCCACTCTCTCCGGACGCAGACTGAGACAAATGAGCCCACGACCCTCCTTGGCCATGAAATTGATGTGTGCCGGTGTCACCATCTCGGCCGCCAGGCAAAGGTCCCCTTCGTTCTCCCGATCCTCATCGTCTACCAGGATGACCATCCCACCGTTTCTGATGGCCTCGATAGCCCGCTCGACCCGTTCGATGGCAGGATCCGTCACAGTCCGACCTCCATTGTTTACTCGATGAATCCGTTTCGAGCCAGCATTTCCAACGTGACACCGTTGCCAGCCTGCCGGATATCAGGCCTGGCGATGCTCAGCAAGCGCTCCACGTATTTGGCCAGGATATCAGTCTCGATGTTTACCCGATCCCCCACCGCCAGTTCATCCAGCGTCGTCTGACCAAGCGTGTGTGGAATGATGCTCACCACGAACCCCTGGGGCAACAACGTTGCCACGGTGAGACTGATTCCATCCACGGCAATCGAGCCCTTTTCCACCACATGGCGAAGTAAATCCGGCGCAAGACCGATTTCCAAGAGCAACGCAGGCCCGTCCCGCCTCAGGGATCGCACGATCCCAGTGCCATCCACATGCCCCTGAACGATATGGCCGTCCAGTCTATCCGACACCTGAAGCGCCCGTTCCAGATTCACCCTGTCGCCCACGGACAAACGTCCTAACGTCGTCCGAGACAATGTTTCCGCGACCGCCTCCAAATCTACCACACCGGGCCGCACCTTCACCGCCGTAAGACATGCGCCCATCACCGCCAGGCTGTCACCCACGCGCAGCCCCTCGTCGGCAAGCCTCGTCTCCACCTCGAACACCGCAAACCGACCTGTGCGGCGCAGCGCCTTGATCCTGCCGACGTCCTGAATGAGCCCGGTAAACATCGGCCCTTTCCTAGCACCACCAGGCCCGCAACGCAACCTTCCACCTGCAGCGCTCCATCTGTCTCGAAAGGTCCACGTATCGAACAGACCAAGCCGCCTCTTCACATGATTCCGTACGACAGACGTGTCGACGGTCCCCCTTTACCAAACCAGCCAGTAACTGCCAGTCTTCGCTCCGCTGACTCGAAAAAAATAGGTTTTCGCTGGGTCCAGCAAGCAGGCATATTCATAGTGCTCGGAATAACCTATCTGAGCACCCTCTTCTCTATCAACCACAACGGTGCAGTAGCTGTCAGAAGAATCCTGGTCGAAGAACTCACTGAGAGAAATCGTCACCGGCAAGCTTGGGGTAGTAACGTAACGCAGCCCAATGGTGGCACCATAATACCGAGCAACACGATTGCCTGGTGGTATCGTGTAGACGTGGGTGATCCCCGCCGGCCTGTCTATGTAGCGGATTTCTCCTCCGGTCTGGGAGATGTCCAAGTCTGGAGTCTTGCAAACAATCGTGGACGAATCCATACAGGACGCCTGCACATCGGCATCTGTTTCTGCGGGGACTCCACTGTCGTACTCGGCGGCATCCAGGACTTGCGATTGGGCGTCGCAAGAGCCGTCTGTGGACCACTCGCATCCGATGGCATCAGCTCTGGCATCTGCAACCGGCACGGCATCCCAGCCGGCATCGACAACCGAACCATCACCGCGAATGTCGCCATCCGAGTGATTCCCCGAACCACAAGCGAAAAAAAGAAGGCTCGCTACCGTGACTGAGGCTCTGTCCAAATTCCTCATGGCACACCTGACATCAAACAGCCGATGCGCCAAGTTCTACCCATTGCATCGGCTCAGTTTCGCCTCCCCAATAGATTGAATGTAACCCCGACTGTCACAAAAAACCATATCTTTGACCAACCACCGGCAGACGGCGACGCCGATGGAAGGAAAACGTCTTGCTCTGCCCCCCACGGTCTTGCACCATCTTACTCTAATGCCAGTCCGGCCGGCCTTGAATGACCAGGTCCTCGCCCATGCGTCGCACCTCCCTGTCCAAGAGCCGCACCGCATCGGCCATGCGATCAATCCCTAGACCGCCGATCACCGGAACGGCATCCCGCCCCCCGACGATCTTGGGTGCCACCACGAAAACCACGCGGTCCACGATTTTTGCATCCCAGAAGGCCCCGTGCAACTCTGCCCCGCCCTCCAGAAGAACGGTGTTTACCCCCTCTCGCCACAGCCGATGACAGAGTTCTGGAATGGAGAGCCGCCCCTGCTCTGCTGGAAGAGACCAGATTTCTACGTTTTTGTCTTCCAGGAAACCGGCGTCTCCCCGAGCCGTCTCTGGAACAGCCAAAACCACCCTCGCCCTCCGACTCCGGGATCGTGCAGAAAAATATCTCGCATCGGGCGGCAAATCGAACCCTCGACTCACCACCACCCGCATGGGGTCGCGTCCCCTGGAGAGTCTGCATGTCCCCTGTGGATCGTCACGTCTCAACGTACCGGCTCCCAGGACCAGAGCGTCCAGTTCGTTTCTCAGACGATGGGCCAGCCGGAGGGTCTGCTGTCCAGACACCCAGAAGGCATCACCCGTTCGGGTGGCCAGGTGCCCATCGAGGGTCACGGCAGCCTTCATGGTCACGTGGCAACGTGACTGGTTCACTGCAGTGGCGAATCCCTCGATGAGACTTCGGCACCGCTCCTCCTCCAGGCCCACGACGACCTCGATGCCCGCTTCGCGCAGCCGCTCCACCCCACCACCGGACACCGATGGATTTGGATCTCTGGTGCCGATGATCACGCGCCGGACCTGGGCCCGAATGATGGCCTCGGTGCAGGGGGGGGTCCGTCCTTGGTGGTTGCATGGTTCCAGGGTCACGTACAGGTCCGCGCCCTTGGCGAGTGGCCCGGCCTGCTCCAATGCCACCACCTCTGCGTGGGGCAAACCGGCTCGTCGATGCCAGCCCTTTCCAACCACCCGGTCGGCACGCACGATGACTGCGCCCACCGGGGGATTCGGGCTCGTCCGCCCCAGCCCCTTGCGACCAAGTTGAAGAGCCTGTCGCATATAGGCTGCGTCCCGCCCCCCCACACTCTGATTGGACCCCATGATTCCTATCGACTCCTAGCGGGACGGATTGCGTTTTTCCAACAGTTCATCCAGTTCCCGGACGAACTGACCCAAATCCTTGAAGGAACGGTACACACTGGCGAATCGGACATAGGCGACTTCGTCAATGGTGCGAAGCCGGTCCATGATGCGTTCGCCGATATAGGTCGATGAAATCTCTTTGTCACCCAGTTCCGCCACGTCCCGCACCACAGCCTCCACCAACGCATCGATGGTTTCCACTGGAACGGGTCGCTTCTCGAATGCCTTCTTGAGGCCGGATACGATCTTCGATCGATCGAATGCCTCCCTGCGACTGTCCTTTTTGACGACCACGGGCATCTGGAGTTCGATGCGCTCGTATGTCGTAAACCGACGACCGCAAGACAGACATTCCCGCCTGCGACGAATCGCGGTCCCGTCGCGACTCAATCGTGAATCGATGACCTTGCTGTCCAGTTCACCGCAGCCAGGACACTTCATGTCACTTGGCCCCGGAAGACAGGTTCTTCGGGCCGAACTCTTCGATTTCAGCCATCAAACCAAGACGACGATCGTGACGGCCCCCCTCGTATTCCGTTTCGAGAAACGTTTCCAACGTCAGCAGAGCCAGTTCCGGCCCCACGACCCTGCCCCCCATGCAAAGGACATTGGCGTCGTTGTGTCTCCTGGCCATTGCAGAACTGTAGGGCTCACTGCACAGAGCGGCCCGGATGCCCTTGACCTTGTTCGCAGACATGGACATCCCGATGCCCGTGCCGCAGATGAGCAACCCAAGCGCCCCGGGCTGCGCCAACACTGCCGAACATACCGCTGCGGCAAACCTGGGGTAGTCCACGGACGTCTCGTCCTGGGTGCCCAGGTCCTCCACATGCAGCCCGACTTCCCTGGCCTTGGCCACAAGAGCCTCTTTGAGCTGGAAGCCCCCATGGTCCGAGCCCACGAACAACGTGCCATCGAACATGCAGACCCTCCCGCAAAGCGGTCACGCGGTGGGAGCCATCCGCCGCGAGGACAGAAAACACATCGGCTCGGGGAATAGACTCCTCAGCCTTCCTCGGTCTCCACATCCATGACCCTGCGTCCGCCGTGATACCCACAATGAGGGCAGACGCGGTGCGGCAGCTTCATCTCGCCACAGTTGGAACAGGGGACGAGTCCGGGCGCAGCCACCCAGTCGTGCTGAGCTCTACGCATATCTCTTTTCGATTTGGATTTTCTCTTTTTCGGAACCGCCATGGTTCACTCCTTCCAGGATACCTGCGGACCTCACAGTCCTACTTTGGCCATTTTGGTTTGCACAGTCTTTTCGCATTTTGGGCCGCGAGTCAACCCCCAGACCCCTTTTCCGACAGCCTCACGAGCGCTGCCCACCTGGGATCGATCTTTTTGTCGTTGTCGTCCTTTCGGTCATGGCGATGCTGCCCATCTCGAGACCGGACGGCTGCATCTCCACCCGCTACTGTTCCGTCGAACCATTCGGGCCAGCAATCCGGCTGACACAACGGCGCAATGGGCACCGACAGAATCAACTGCTCACGAAAATGGGGCGCGAGATCCAATTCCTGCCCTTCGTAGTAAGCCAGTTCCAGGTCCTCGGGACCCAACTCGAGCTCGTCTTCCTGGTGTCTGGGACCGGGCCCCTTCGAAACCACGAGACGAAACCGCCCGGATACCCGCACCTCAGCGGGCCCGAGGCAGCGACTGCAGGGCACATCGAACGTCGCATCCATCTCGCCTGTCACTGTCACCGTGGTGCCGCTCAAAGCCGCAGTCACCGCAACGCTCCCAGTCGCCCGTCCGTCCACGGACATGACCCCCGACAGAGCATCCATCATCCATTCGTGGGACAACTCGTAGCGACGGACAATGGGTCCATCGTCCATTTCTGAGATGCGAATCCTCATACGCCGGTAACCAAGGCCCTCGATTGGCCGAACTTTCATTGCTTTCGATGCTCTTTCAAGCCAGGGATATTTAGAGCCTTTTTGTTCTCGGCGCAACGAAAATCCACGTTTTTTCCCTGCTCGGCCATCAAAAGACAGGCACATCCGGCCAACGGGCGCGCACATCCGGCCAACGGAGCGCACCAAACCAGCCAACGGGAAGCACCAAACCAGCCAACGGGCGCCTCCATCCAGCCACGGGGCATGCAGATTCGGCCAACCGGGCCACTCAATCCAGCCAACCAGTCGATTTCATGATGCCAAACGGCGAACGCTCCCCATCGAATGGTGGACTCAATCTTGCGGGGCCGAAGACGCAATCTCGTCCAGGGCACGACGCACCAGGTTCCGAGCTTCGGCATCGAGACCTGCGGCCCCCTGGAGCCGCTTCAGACAGGCCCTGGCGCGATCGTCGTGCAATCTGGTCAAGGATTCCACGGCCACCGACGCGAAACGGCCCTCTCGCACCGCCTGCTCCAACAGGCCGACTGCATCTCCGCCACCGACATCCCCAAGCAGATCCAGGGCCACCTGCCGATGTGCCATGCGACCAGACAGGGCCTTCTTGAGCAGGTCCCGTCTGGCATCTGCCACATCCAACATGGCCAACGAGGCGGCGGCACGAAGTCGCACGATGGGATGCACCCTCCAGCTCTTCCATGCCTTGCGCAAAAACGGCACAGCCCTGGGATCGCCCAGTCGGCCCAGAACCTCACAGCACATGTAGGCGCGAACCTTGTGGGTCACGTATCCGCCGAGGATCTCCAGCCCCCTGGAGTCTCCGAATCTCGCGAGCGTGTATGCCGCCTCGAACCGTACCTCCTCGTGGGGGTCATCGAGACGAGCGGCCACCTGCTCGATGGCGTCGCGATAGTCCACGTCCCCCACCGCCGCAATGGCCCCCCACCGCACATAGGGGTCTTCGTCATCGAACCGGCGGACCAGGATGGGCCCGGCCTCCGATCCCATGAGCTCGGCCAGGGAGACGGCAGCCTCGCAACGCACCGTGCCCTCCTCGCGATCGAGGAGGCCTTCGAGTATCCCGCGGACCTGGGGCCCGCCAATGGCAGCCAGGGCATGCGCCGCCACACCGACGATCTCCGAGTCCTCCCGATCGAGCATGTCTACGAGTTTGGTCCGGGCCTTTTCGATACGCAACCTGGCAGCCGCGCCAGCAGCAGCCAGGCGGACTTCCCGGATCCTGTCGTCGAGCAAGGCCACCACGTTTTCCAGGATCCCATCGTCGGGATGCCGCCAGGCCGCCACCTCTTCCAGGGCGCGCACCCTGGACCGAGCATCATCGCTGTGCAGGTCCCGAATGGCGGCCTGACCAACGGGACGCCATTTCCAGACTCCCCAGGGCATATGGTCTCCTCGACTCTCTATCGGGGTTCAGCGTTCCGGACGGCGCACATCGTCGGCCGAAAACACCTCGGACCCGCCGTCTTCCAGCATCACCCGGACTCTTCTTCGCAACACGTCCAATTCGGCCACCCGTCCCCGGCCCTTCGGTGTGACCACTCGCTTCCCCTGGCGGGGAAGGCCCTTGCCCATTTCTTGATAGAGCCGGTGTTCATAGCAAAGACAACATTTGAGCCGGCCACACTGACCGGAAATCTTCTGGGGATTGAGCACCAGGTTTTGGTCCTTTGCCATCCTGATGGAAACCTGCTCGAACTTGCGCAAAAACGTGGCACAGCACAAGGGTCTGCCGCAGGTCCCCATGCCCCCCACCAGGCCGGCCTGGTCCCGGATCCCGATCTGGCGCATCTCGATGCGCACCCGGAGTCGGCGTGCCAAATCCCGAATGAGCTCCCGGAAGTCCACCCTGCCCTCTGCCGTGAAATAGAAGATGGCCCGGTTCCCACTGTGGAGGAAATCGACGCCCACGAGTTTCATGGGCAACGATCGTGCTTTGATGCGATCGCGCCCTTCCAAAAATGCATCCCTGGCCTTCCGGCGATTCCTGGCTTCCTGTCGCAGGTCACCATGATCGAATCGGCGCAGTACCCGAGCCAGTCTGCCCGCTATGCGGACACGACGCAGGGAGCCGGACACCACCGTCCCAGATACCTGTCCCTTGTCAGTGGAGATCACCACGCGGTCCCCGGCCTCGAGGGTCAGTTCGGCGCTGTCCACGTCTTCGACGGGCAACGTGCCCTGCATATGGACGCAGGCCAGATCCACCACCGGCCCATCTGGAAACTCATCCAGGGCTTCGAGGGACTCTTCCACCGAGGCCAACACGTCCTCGCCGTCTGGATCCCCTTCCCAGTCCGGCATCAAAAATTGCAGGACTCCGGGTTCATGGTCCTCTGGAATGCTCTCTGTCGACCGGGTTCCACGAAAATCTCCCCCGCGAACTTTTCGCTCGGCACTTCCCCCGCCACGTTTCCTGGAACTGCGCCTCCTGCCCTTGCGTCGGCCACGACCGTCGGAACGATTGGAAGCCCCGGACCTGCCCGAATCTCTACCTTGCCGCCCTCCAGTCTTGGGCCCATCAGCCCCTCCAGAATTCTGGGCTGGTTGCCGACCGCCCGACTGTGACGACTTCTTGGCACCTTGGCCACCAGGACCGCCCCCCGGGGATTGACGCCTGCGCCTGCCCCAACGGCGTCCCCGCTTGTTGCCGGACTTTCCCTGCGAGCCCGACGGCTTGTTGTTCTCTTCACTCATCTCAGGACTCCAAGGCGACGGATGCGCCGCCTCTGTTTTCTCGATTGTATCGTTCCCGATGGGGCCTGTTTTCTCGACGAAGCCACTTGCGCCGACCCCACGAAGATTTCCTATTTAGTCCCCCTTGGGGCCTCGAGTCAAATCCCAATCCTTCTTTCCACGAGCCACTCGACCGATTGTGCCCAACGCCTCTGAAGGTCAACAGAAGGATTCGTGGGATGGATCCTATAGAGAAAGGCAAGTGCGGCCGATCGGACGCCAAGTTCGGCCAACCTGGCCGTTTCTCTGGGATCTCGAAGCGTCAGGCGCACAAGAGCCGCCAAACTGTCTGGTCCTGCTCCGCCCAATTCCTGGTCCAATGAGGCAACCAGGGCACTGGGGGCCGGGAATCCCGCATCCAAGAGCTGATCCTGTGCGTCACGATCCAGTCCCTGCACAAAACGTCTGAATGCATCGTGAACGGCCTGTACCACACCCAGGCTCCGCTGATATCGGTGCTGGTATGCCCAGAGTGTCTCGATACCACCGGGGTCCCGATCTTTGCGTCGAGCCAGGGCCTCGGTCAGATAGCGCGCTGCCACCAGGCCGGCACCCACTCCGCTCCCATGCGTGGGAAAAACCTGGCATGCAGCATTGCCGATGAGAGCCAGGCCCTCGCAGACGAAGGTCCCATAGGGTCTGCGGATGGGGATGAGCCCACCGCCGCCGCTGATCCGGCCGCCCACCCAGGAATGGTCCCGCCTGAAACGAACCAGCATCTCCCGTCCCGGCATCCCCTGAGCGTCAAGGGCGGCCCCGGCCAAGAGCCAGACACGATCCTTTCTTGGAGAAACCCGAATCGTGAGTGTCGAATATCCCCCGGCAAGGCCTGTCCAGGCCAGGTGTTCCTCCGGGCCCACACCGCGCGAACGCAGAAATCGATCTGCTGCCTGCGGATCCGAAATCTCCCGGACTTCTTGAAACGCACTGCAGAGATCGTCTGGCCCCACCACGGCACAGCGGGCGGCAAGCTGCGGTACGCGCCTGCGAAGCACAGCAGACAATCCCGTCGCATCCACGAACAAGGATGCACTCAACGAGAGGACGGACCTGGCCCGGTTCGTCCTGTGGGCGTAGAGCCGCACCGGCCGGTCTCCCTCGAAGGCAAAGCCGTCCACCGCCACCCTGTCGAAACAGTCCACTCCAGCCTTCTGGAGACGCCGACGCAGGGACGCCACCAGTTCACCAAGATGAAGTTCGCAGACAGGGTTTCTGTGAGGTCTGATCCCCCCACGGCCCGACGGGCCCTGGATGACGAAGGTGCCCACCGACCTGGCATCACGGATTTCGGGCAGGTCCAAGCGACTCTCTTGGAGCATCCGCCTGGGTACCCCCACGTACCAGTCGTGTTCCGGCTCATCGAAAGGCTCGCGCTCCAGAATCGCCACCCGAAACCCTGCGAGCCGCATTTGGAGAGCAGCGGCAGTTCCGGCAGGGCCGGCTCCCACCACCACGACATCGTATCGTCCTTCGCCCGGGGTCATGCCCGACCCTGTGAACTCGCTCTGGTCATGTCCAGGATCAAGGCCTCACACAACAACTTTCGGTTCGCATTGGCTCGAAAACGAGCCCTGGCTCGCTCGATGGACCGAAACCAGCCCGTCGTGACTCGAGCCGACAGCAAGCCGGAAGATGCGGAATCTTCAGGCGGGACCTGATCGGTTTCGGCCAGAACCGTCAGCCTCGTGCGCCGGCGGACCTCGAACTCGATCATGGCCAGGAATCGATCCAACTCCCGACCCAACTCCGCGAGCTTGGCGGCAAACGCAAAATGCGCCACCGGATCGAACGGAGCCATTGCCGCACGAATCGTGCGGTCCACCAAGTCGAGCAGTTCACCGAAGCGCTCGTCGGACGCCAGTTCCACCGCCCTTCCGAGACTTCCCTCGGACAATCCCACGACGCGCTCTGCGGCCGCCGCGTCGAGACTGGAGAATACCTCTGGAACGGTTTTCTTCACCAGGTCGGTGAGCACATCGTCGGACAAGGGTCCAAACCGCAGGCCCTGGCATCGCGACCGAACCGTGGGCAAAATCGCGTGCGGCGCTGACGTCACCAGACAAAACAAAACGGATCTTTTGGGCTCCTCGAGTGACTTGAGCAGGGCATTGGCCGCCGCGGCATTCATCCGATCGGCGGGGTCGAAGATGATGACGAGGGTCTCAGCCTCGTGGGGACCGCTTTCCACCCGTGATTCCAGGGCTCGCACCTGGTCGATCTTGATCCAGCGGCCGTCTGGTTCAACCTCCAGAACGTCTGGGTGCACCCCACGCAGAATCCTCGAACAGGTATTGCATGTTCCGCATCCCTTGCCGGGAGCCGTCGGACAATTCAAAGCCTGGGCCAGGGCCAGAGCCGTCGAGTGTTTGCCCACCCCTTGCGGACCACTCATGAGCAACGCATGCGCCAACCGTCCCCGGTCCAATCCGGTGAAGAGAAAATCCACCACTGAATCCTGCCCCAGGATGGAGTCGAGACCAGAGACTTTCCGGATGGTCCGCTCGTCTCGTTTTGCGCCAGACGCCATGCGAGTCCTCACAGCGGGTCTGCGGCGGCAACTCGAATTCCTGCGGCCTGGATCCGCCGCACCACATCCGCCAT
>CAZIJS010000053.1:0-21935 GCA_964539505.1 uncultured Myxococcales bacterium | reverse complement strand
AGCAGGCCCAGGACCACCAGACCAGCGGTACTGGCCAAGGCAATGTACTTGAACAAGGAACCGCCGCTGTCTGGAATCGCATCGACCTTGGGCAGCTTGGGACCTGTCTGGGAAACCACGGTCACGGCCTGGACCGACAGGTTCGGCACGGCACCGGCCACCAGGGCCCGGACCTGCTCCACCGAGGGAGCCTCCGCCCCGGGAGCCACCTTGAGAAACACCGAGGCCCTGGGCTTTTCCTTGGGAGCATTGGGTTCCTCGAAGGGCTTTTTCTCCGGGATCACGAGCAAAACCCTGGCATCCAGGACGCCGTCCATCCGAGAGAGGGTTTCTGCCAGTTCACCGGACAGGGCTGAGACCATACGCATGTGTTCTTCGGTGCTCGTGGGCACCAGACCCGGCTTCCCGAACACATCCGAGATTCCTTTGTGCTTCTTGCGAGGCAGGTTGCGGGCCAAGAGCACCTCGAAGGACCGGGCCGCCGCATCCTTGGGCACTTCCACGGCAAATGTGGGTTTGCGCCCCTTTTCGGACACCTTGTGGGCATCGATCCCCGCCCTGCGCAGCTCACTGACGATTCGGTTGGCCTGGGCCTCGTCCAGACCATGCTGAATTTCCGTCTTGCAGGCTGCCAGAGAAACAATGGCTCCCAGAGCCGCCGCCAGCACCGTACAAAGCAACGAATGCTTCATGGAACTACTCCCGTTCCTGTCACCACAACGCTATGGAAACCGCCCAGGACCATCCCTCGAGCAGGCTCGAAAGTCCGCTCCACCGCCGCCTTTCCGGGAAGCTTCCCCAGGGAGGGTCCAGCACCCAACCCTCCATTTTTTCCTGGGTGACAATAGCCAGTCACCGGCCCGTCGTAAAGAACGGTCTGCAGCCTTGTGTTTCAGGTCGTTTGGTTCCCTCCGCATCCTCTACGAAAAACTGCGTACGGTTCCCCTCCCTGAATGAATCCTTGGCAACACAGCGAAACTTTGTCTATAGCCTCGTCTGGAGAATCTGCTTGATGCTGCCAGTGGAGCGATCCACGACCCTGGAGAGGACCTCGACCTGCTGGGTGTATCGATAGACCTGCATCTGGAGGGCCAACAACTCGTTGAGATCGGAAACGTGACCGCGCATGGCACGATGCAGGTATCGATCCAAGCGTTGCTCGGACTTGAGGGACTGGTCCAACATCTTGCGCAAGGGGCCGGGCTTGGACGGCTCGGCCGCCGGCTTGGTGGGCTGGGGGCGGTAAAGGAGATTCCCGAATGTGCTGGGATGGAGGTCGTCTTTCGCTGGAATCTGTCCCTGCTCGCCAGGGGTCGTCTTTGCCGTCCCGTCGATGGCGCTGCCCCGGCCTGGACCATTGCCGATGTCCTGTTTTTCCTGATTCACCGCCCCCAAACCCGACTGTCCGGAAGTACCGATGCGCATGATTCATCCTCCATTTTGGGGCCTGTCACAAAAGACTGGACAGAGACCGGACAGACCCGTGCGCTGATCTGTTCCACCCCTGCCTCCGTCCATTGGGCATGCATGTGCGAGGCGCCTTCGTCCAGCGCCCGCTGCAGACCCGTTACCTTGCTGTCTCGGGTGGTTTATCGGCCCATGGTGGAAAATGTTTCCCGCGGACACAGAAAGAGACAAAATCATCGAAGCAGGTCGTGCCTTCGACGAAAATGCGCTGGCCAGTGGACAGGAGAAACCTGCTCTCGGACGAGACCGACACAAGCGGAAATGTGTTGGGCGGGAGCGGACAGGCGACGTCCTCAGGCGGGTGCCGGATCTGCGGTGCCCGAAGCCGTTTGCATGCCACGAAGCGTTTCGGCAGTCAAAAACGAGCGGCGCAGACGCTCCACGGCCTTGGCATGCATGCGGCTCACCCAGGACCTGGTGACCCCCAGCTTCCGTCCAGCCTCCGACACGCTGAGCCCCTGGAAATAGAGCATCTCGAGGATCTCTCGATCCTTCTCGGGAACACGGTCCAGTGCCATGCGCATGACTTCGGACAGTTCCGACGTCTCTGCCAACTCCTCGGCGTTCCTGTCGTCGTCGGCCAGGGTTTCCACGTCCTTGTCACCAGCGGCGAGCACGTCGGTCACCGCCACCTGGGCCAAGGTTTCGGACAGTTCGGAGATGGCGTCTTCGAGCGTCGACGCGCTCTCACCGGCAGTGGCACGCTGTTCCAAGATCAGGTCAGCCCCCTGCTGTGCCGCAAGCTTCGACCTGGATCGCCTGCGAATGGCCCCCATCTGGCGAAGCCCGTCGAACACGGCCCCGCGGATCCTGTAGTAGGCGAAAGTGGAAAAAGCGATCCCCCGGGATGGGTCGTAGCGGGTGGCCGCAGCGGCCAGTCCCTCGTTGGCGAAACTGACCGCATCTTCATATAAATGGCCCGGTAAGCCCAAGGAACGCAAAGTCTTGGATGCCACACTCCGAGCAAGGGCAATGTGATCCTCGACCAGCTTTTGGCGATACGCACGGTCGTCCACGAATCCTCTCCAAATCAGAGACGTTTCATCAGCCCAGCGGCCCAGCCTGCGGAGACACCGAAATATCGGCGAACGAGACAAGGCTCCCAATCGATGAGCACAATACCCAATCGAAGGCCCCTTGGCAACTGACTCCGAGTCACAGAGTCGCACTGTCGCAACGCTGTTTCAGTACCCAATGGACCGAAAAGGACCTATCTCGAATTGATCACATCCGTGGCGCAAGAAAAGAAATTGAGGACACAGGGAGTCACCAGGTGATAATAAACGAAGTTTCCGTCGCGCCGATCTTCGACGATGCCATGGCTGCGAAGCACTGCCAAGTGCTTCGACACGGTGGATTGATCCGAACCCACCAGGTCCACGAGTTCGCCCACGGTGCATTCTCCACGCGCCAGGCGATCGACGATCATGAGCCTCGATTCGTTGGCCAGAGCTTTGAGTACCCGGGCCTGGCGCTTAAACTCGGACTTTACAGTCATGACTTCACCTCTACTGGGCCCCCGTATGAGCAACGGGGCCGCAATTCCGTTGACACGACCTTACCCGGGCTGGACATTTCTGGTGCCACAAGCAAGGTTTCTTTGTTTCATAAATATGGATATGCCCTGATTGGCCATTTTGTCAAATACTCTCTGATTGGCTCTGCAAGCGAACATCCGCTAACGCCTCCCCAGCCGGTTCGTCATCATGAAAGGAATCGAGCTGCTTTGATGAGGATCACTCGCCCAGACGAGGCTCAGTCGCCGAACTTGATGCCCTGGGCCAAGGGAAGTTCCTTGGACCAGTTGATGGTGCAGGTCTGGCGCCGCATGTAGGCCTTCCAGGCATCGGAACCAGCCTCCCTGCCGCCGCCCGTGTCCTTCTCGCCACCAAAGGCTCCGCCGATTTCCGCACCAGAGGTGCCGATGTTGACGTTTGCGATGCCACAATCGGATCCTCGTGCGCTCAGGAACGTTTCGGCGGAAATTAAGTTCGTGGTAAAGATGGCCGACGACAGTCCCTGGTCCACCGAATTGTGCCATGCGATGGCTTCTTCCAGGTCATCGTAGCGAACCACGTACAAGATGGGAGCAAAGGTCTCGTGCTTCATGAGGGGCAGATCGGGCTTTGCGGACACGATGGTAGGTTCCACGTAGCAACCAGACTCAAATCCCGCGCCCTCCTTCCGCTTGCCGCCGTAGAGGATCTCACCGCCTTGTTCCGTGATCTGCTCCAAGGCACTCATCATGGTTTCCACCGCCCCCTTGTCCACAAGCGGCCCCATGAGCTTGGTCTCATCCAGGGGATCTCCGATGGTGACCTGGGCATAGGCCTTCTTGAGTCGTGCCACCACCTCGTCGTGCACGGAACTGTGAAGGAACAGCCGCCTGGTCGTGGTGCAACGCTGCCCGGCTGTGCCCACGGCACCGAAGAGAACGGCACGGACCACCAGGTCCAGGTCGGCATCACCGGTCACGATGATGCCGTTGTTGCCACCCAGTTCCAGCAATGTCCGACCGAGTCGCTTCCCCACCACCTGGCCCACGCGACGTCCCATCTGGAACGACCCGGTAGCGCTGATGAGAGGAATACGCTTGTCCGCAATGAACGTCTCTCCCAAGGTACTCCCCTTGCCCACGAACATGTTCATGATGCCGGCCACGCCGTGCTTTTTGAGGATCGGTTCCATGATGTTTTGAACCGCCACCGCACAGAGGGGCGTCTTGGAAGAAGGCTTCCAGATCATGGCGTCACCAGCCACTGCAGCAATCATGGAGTTCCAGGCCCAGACCGCAACAGGGAAATTGAACGAAGTGATGATTCCCACCAGTCCCAAGGGATGCCATTGCTCATACATGCGATGGCCGGGGCGCTCCGAATGCATGCTCAAGCCATAGAGCTGCCGTGACAGCCCCACTGCGAAGTCCGCGATGTCGATCATTTCCTGGACCTCGCCCATGCCCTCGGCCACGATCTTGCCCATCTCGTATGACACCAGCTTGCCCAGGGGTTCTTTGTATTCCCTGAGGGCTTCGCCCATCTCTCGGACAATCTGGCCGCGCTGGGGAGCGGGCATCATGCGCCACTTTTCGAACGCCTCCCGCGCAGACGAAACGACCTTCTCGTAATCTTCCGGTCCCGCCATCTTGACTCTTGCAATGACTTCGCCGTCCACCGGGGAAAGAGACGTGAGCATGCCACCGGATGGGTTGTCGATCCAGCCACCCGCATAGGCTCCGGAATTTTCTTCTCGGATGCCGAGGGTCTTCAAAAAATCTTTCATTATGCACCTCCTCTGGGGCTCTCGATACGGAGCCTGTCTCCAATCAGAAACAATGCTGGGAGACTCGAAATCATCACGACACCAGGGGCATTCCCCGGCTCTTTGTGGAACAGAGCAATCTTGCAGATACGACTGCGCTTCCTATTTGTTCACCTTGGCCCGAATGAACGAACGCAGTTCCCTGAGGGCCCGTTCCCCCCCATCGATGGAGCGAACCTGGTAGGCACGCAACTCATCACTGAGTTCGTATGCAAACTGCTCGGCGGCCTCGGCATCGTCGAGAACCTTCTCGGGCGTCCGGTTCCTCACCGGCTGAGACGTCAAGGAATCAACGTATTTCTCCAGGGCGGAAAAATCCTCGCCGAGGAACTCTTCGATGACCGCCACGTCCTGCGCCATTTTCTGGAGATGCTCGATCACGGAAGCATCCACACCCTCGATTCCCTTGGGAAGGGCCTTCTTGGCCATCAACCGGAGGACCATGGCATCGTCCACGGTTCCCAGGCCGCCGAGGTAATCGGGGACGATATCGATCTTGCGAAGCAAATAAGCCAAAGCACCCACGGCCATGAGCTTGATCTCACGGTCCACGTTCTCGCCTTCGTACACGGCCTTCAAAGCCTCTGCGTCCTTGGGCAAGCCGGCCACCCACTGTCCGAAAACGTCCAAATATTCCTGATCCGTCATGGTTCCTTCCTTTCCCGTCCGGACGACCCGTGGCCGCCGAATCGAAGTTTCAGGCCGAAAGCAATCCTAGGGACCGCTCGCCGGGTGTCAAGCGCAGTCACGGCATTTCCGGAAAACCAAACGAGCCAATTTTCTCATCCGGCCATCCATTTCATTCAATCCTGCCCCTATCCTCCAGAATCACTGCAGGCAAACATCGAAGGGATATCTCTCCTACACTTCTCTCATCGTTTCTCCAAAACGCCCCAGGACGAAAGCCATTGTTGACAAACGATGCCCTCTGGAAAAAACATAAATTGATTCATCCATCGTATCAAATCGCATGCATCGAGCCCTCGCCGCGACACGATGAACCGCTGCATCGTCGAAACGTACGATGACGACTGCGTCTTTTCTCTCGACTCTGGAACCGAGGAGCCACCATGAAAACGACGAAAACCATCCCCCTCGCCGTACTGCTGGCTGCAGGACTTGCCAGCCTGGGAGCCAAGACGTCTTGCTCCTGTCATTTCAGTACCGCCACGATCAGCAGGGCGACTTTGACCGACAAGGTGGATTCCGACAAAGTCCAGGCCATTGGCGAAAAGGACGTCTTCTCAACCACGGCAGAGAAGATCTACTACGTGATCACATACAAAAACTGCCCCAAGAATACGAAAATCAAGGCAACGTGGAAATACCTCGGTGGTCCTTCCGCGGCCCCACCCGCCCAGGTCATCGACAAACCCGTACTCAAGACCGTCCAGGGAGCCGGACGCATCGCGTTCAGCCTGGGCAGGCCGAACCAAGGCTTTCCTCCTGGAAAGTACGAAGTCGTCGTTGAACTCAACGGCAAGACGGCCCGCAGCCAGACCTTCACCATCCAGGGCATGGCAGGCCGGACATCCCCGGCAACCCCAGCGGCGGTCCATATCGGCCCAGCAGCCCGTCGATCCGCCCCCACAAGATCCCCTGCCGGCAAAGGCCTCCAACCGACGAGCAAGTGATGTCTCGTCTCAGGCAGCCATCTCCGCTGCCTCTTTCAGGTTGACCCGGACGATCTTCGAAACGCCGGGTTCGTCCATGGTCACGCCGTAGAGCACGTCGACCATCTCCATGGTACGCTTGTTGTGCGTGATCACGATAAACTGGGTCTTACGCCCCATCTCCCGGATCAACGTGTTGTAGCGCTCCACGTTGGCATCATCGAGAGGCGCATCCACCTCGTCGAGGACACAGAAGGGACTGGGGCGATACAAGAAAACCGAAAAGATGAGCGCAATGGCCACCATGGCCTTCTCGCCGCCCGACAACAGCTCTACTGACTGGAGTTTCTTGCCGGGAGGCTGGACCACGATCTCCACTCCGGATTCGAGCACGTCACTGCTCTCGGTGAGCACCAATTCGCCCTTCCCTCCCTTGAACAGCCTCGGAAAGACCCTCGTAAACCGTTCGTTGATGGCCTCGAAGGTGCGGGTGAACCGGGCGCGGCTCTCCTTGTTGACCCGCACCAGGGCTTTGCCCAGGCGCTCCAATGCTTCCTCGATGTCGGCACGCTGGGTGGTGAGGAACTCGTGGCGCTCGGTGAGTTCCTCGTATTCCTTGCGCGCCATGGGATTGTAGTCCTGTCGCATCCGGTCCAACAGGCCTTCGAGTTCATCGAGCCGTGCGCTCTGCTCCCCGGACCAGGCCGGTCGGAGATGGTAGTCCATGAGCACGCCCACCAAATCCAGCCTGTGTGTCTTGCGTGCTTCTTCGAGCAGGTGCTCACGTTCCAGGAGCAACCGTTCCTGGTCGAGTTCCGTCGCAGACCTCGTACGCTCCTCGGCAGAGATCTGTTCACGAAGTCGCCGGACGGACAACTCACTTTCCTGCAGTCCCGTTCTGAGGCGTTCGCATTCTTGCCTCGCATTGGACAAGACATCGGCCAACTTCTGGGCCTGCGCGGCCAAGCTCGAAACTTCCTCCTGGGAGGTTGCCACTTCCTGAACGAGCCGACCGATCCGTTGGTGGCCGGTTTGGACTCGCTCGGTCAGCTCGG
The DNA here is from genome assembly GCA_964539505.1 of uncultured Myxococcales bacterium. GTDB lineage: Bacteria > Myxococcota_A > Polyangia > HGW-17 > SLPX01 > CAZIJS01. The sequence continues at coordinate 14,479 of CAZIJS010000053.1, read as the reverse complement.
CAATCCGGGACTCGAGTCGCTCACGTTCCTGGATGGAACGCCGCAGCGCCTGGGCCGCTGCACTGCGTCGCTCCCCAGCCTGGGCAGCCTCCACCTTCACTTCGGTGAGCGCGGTGGAAGCATCTTCGAGCAACCGGCCCAGCCGATGTTGTTCCTCCTCGAGTCGAGACTGCACCTCCGTCAGTTCCTCGATGCGGCGTCGTTTTCGCTCCACGTCAACCAATGATTCCTCGACCTGGGCACCCTCCTCGTCGAGGGCTCGAACCAATGTCTCTCTCTCCTGGTCGAGCGCCGATATCCTTCGGCTGGTCTCGTCGAGGGTCGCAACGAGGGCGGCCAGATCCTTTCGGGCTTCGAGCAGTCCAAGCTGGGTGTCATGGATTCGACGAACCACCAGTTCGAGTTCCTGAGCCGTCGCAGCCCGCTCCTGCTTTACGGCCATAAGAGACGCCATGGCTTCCTGTTCCTGGTGTTCCAGGTCCTCGGCCACGTTGCGCAACTCCCGTATCTCCCGCTTCTGGCCGAGGATTCCCGCGCCCTCGTCTCCAGCGGAACCTCCGCTGATGGCACCCCAGGCATCCACGAGTTCCCCGTCGAGCGTCACGAAGGAAGCGTTCCCCCCCACCCGTCGCCAAGCCCTCAAGGCGGCGGGCAAGTCCTCGGTCACCACCACGTCCCCGAACAGGTACCGAGCCACGGTGCGATATCGATCGGGAACCTCCACCGCATCGATGAGCGGCCCGCGCACCCCATCCGTGGTTTCCATGGTCGGCTCGTCCCCTCGGGCACGCACATCCAAAGGAATGAAGCTGGAACGTCCCCGGCGCTTTTGCTTGAGGAATCGCACCGCGTCCACGCCCACGTCCTGGCTCTCCACCACCACGTTTCCGATCCGTTCCCCGAGGACTGCTTCGAGAGCAGGCTCCAACTCGGCCGGCCCGGAAACGATGTCCGCCACGAGCCCGAAGATCCCCTTGGACGCGCCGTTGCCGTCCCGCCGTTCCATGATGGCCTTGGTGCCCTGCTGGAACCCCTCGTAGCGGCGCTGGATCTCCTCCAACGAAGCCAGGCGGGACCGAGCCCGGTGGAGCTGGGAGCGCAGGGTCTCCACCTTGATTTCTCCATGCTGAATGGATGCGTCCAAATCTTCGATCCGCTCTTCGAGATGCTCTCTGCGTGCTTCGAGATCCTGGATTGCTTCCTGCTTCTCGGACAAAAGATTTTCGAGTCGCTCCTTGTCAGGCCTCGCACGATCGAGCCGCCCGGACAACTCGTCCCTGTCGTGATCGATTTGAGAGAGACGGTCGCGGACTTGCACCCTGCGTCGCTCCCAGGCAGACGTGCGACCCTCCTGCCCGGCGATGACCCGTTCGAGGTCGGCCGCCTCACGTCGCGCAGACTCCAATTCGCCTCGGATCCGGCCCAGTTCCCGGCGCAAGCCCTCGGTCACTTCCTGACGGATCGCCACCACCAATTCTCGTTGGTCGGATGACGCTTCGAGTTCCGCCAGGATCGCCTCGGTGCTGCTGCGTTCAGACTGCAGGGCTTCCAAGTCTCCACGCAGGTTCTCGATTTCTTCCTGCGATTGCCGTCCCTCTTGTTCTAGCCGAACGCGTTCCTGTTCCTTGAACGCCACCTGGTTCTCCAACAACTTGAGCCGATTTTCGGTCTCGTAGAGCTGCTCTTGGACATCCGATTGGCGCGTCTCGGCGGCGGTCAGTTCCAACCGCTGGGCATCCATCCGCGTCTCGGCCGCCGCCAGGGCATCTGCCAAATCGGCCATGGAGTCGGCGTTGCTCTCCAGAGTCTTTCGCGTGGATCCCAATTGGAGATCCAAATCGAGAAAATGGTGGGCCATGCGCCAGAGATCGAGTTCCTTCCATTCCGCGGCATACAAATCGTATCGTTCGGCCTTCTTGGCCTGGCGACGCAGGGAACGAAGCCGCCTTTCGATCTCGGAAATAATGTCATTGACCCGTTCGAGATTCTGGCGAGTCCTCTCCATCCGGCGTTCCGAAGCGGCCTTTTGTTGCTTGTACTTGGTCAGTCCGGCAGCCTCCTCGATCACGGCGCGACGTTCTTCGGGTTTGGCGGTAAGGATCTGCCCGATCCGCACCTGCTCGATGATGGAATAAGCCCTCGAATGCACCCCGGTCCCCAGGAACAAATCGGTGATATCCTTGAGGCGACAAGGAATCTTCTGGATGAAGTGTTCCGTCTTTCCGTCCCGAAAGATGCGCCTTGTGATCTCCAGTTCGGAATACTCGGCATACCTGGGAGGAGCCACGCCGTCTGTGAGGTCCAGAACCATGGTCACCTCGGCCATGCTCACCGCGCCCCTGGCTTCAGATCCACTGAATATAAGATCCTGTGCCGTGCGTCCCCGCAAGTGCCTCGCCGACTGTTCGCCCATGACCCAGCGAAGGGCATCCACCACGTTGGACTTGCCACAACCGTTGGGCCCCACGACAGCAGACAACCCCTGCTCGAACGTGAGGACCGTCCGATCGCTGAAAGACTTAAAACCCGATAGTTCCAGACGTTTTATCCGCATATCGAACTCGATGTCCAGGGCCCTGCCCAAACGCTTCGACTGTTTTTTCCGAAAGAGATTCCTTCGACGGCCAACGAAGCAAATGGGATCTCCAAAAAACCTTTTTGGGCGACTTGGGGCCGATTTGAAAGGGGTCTTTTAGCACCCGATCCCGTGACAGTAAACCCCCGTTTCTTTGGCGAGTAAAGCCCCTTTATCTCGTGCCGCAATTCCCAAAACCCATGGCAAAGCGCAGACCAGGATCAGTCCAATTTCTTGTTGTGCCTTTGGTCGGCTTCTGCAATTATTCAGCCGACTATGGAAATGTGGGACTCAATAATCGAAAGCCCCACATTTTCGGATGGAACAGGGTGTCACGATGAGGAGTACAATCATGCGACGTAAACTTGCTTTCGTGTCCGTTCTCGGATTCGTCCTGGCTGGGATCGGCTGCGGGCCCTCCAACCCGCAATCCAACAACGGATGGAACCAAAATAATCTCAACAACACGAACAACTCTGGCTGCGAAGAAGGCCAGACACGCTGTGACGTGAGCGGAACCGCAGTGGAAGCCTGCGTGAACAATTCCTGGACCACCCAGAATCTTTGCAGCGGCGACACGCCCTTCTGCTTCAATGCACAATGCGTGGTCTGCCAGCCCAATACACAGTACTGCCAGGGCAACCAGGTGATGCAATGCAATGCCGACGGCAACGGCGGGACGCCAAAAGAAACCTGTGAAGCCGGCAAGACCTGCACCGCCGGTGCATGCGTGAGCCCCTGCGACATTGCCGAGCAACAAAATTCCTATATCGGCTGTGACTACTGGCCCACCCCAGTGGCCAACACCAGTCTCGACGAGGCCTTCGACAATGATTTTGCGGTGGTGGTGCACAATGCCAATGACCAACCAGTGACGGTCACTGTCGAAAAGGGCGGATCCCAGGTGGCTCAGGAAGAAGTAGCAGCCGGGGAACTCAAGACCATCCAGTTGGCCTACGACGCCACCTTGAAGGGCTCGTTCGACACCAACACGGGACAGTATAATTGGCCGGTCGTGGGCGCCGCCGCGGGAGCCTATCACTTGACGTCTACCATGCCGGTGACCGTCTACCAGTTCAATCCGCTCAATTTCGAGTTGAACCGCACCTGTGTCTCCCACAAAGACGACTCGGGGCAATTGGAAAGCCCCTGCCACTCGTACACGAACGATGCAGCCCTCTTGCTCCCCACACACGTGCTTTCGACACATTATATGATAATGAGCAGGCCCAGTTTCGGTGTGGGAATAGACCAGGGATTTGGCTACCAATACAGTTATATCCCCGGCTATTTTTCCGTGGTGGCCACCCAGGACAACACGGTGGTCACGGTGCATTTCAGTGCCCACACGCTGGCTGGAAACGGCGTCCAGGCCTACAACCCGGGTGACACCGCCCAGTTCTCCCTCAATCGCGGCCAGGTGCTCCAGATCCTCTCCGCGGACGGAGACCCCCAAAACTGCAGCGGACAGGAGTCTTCAGATGATTGCAATGGACAGGGCCAGGGATTTGCCACCTGCTATTATTGTGACATGCAGGCCCAGTACGACATGACGGGCACGGCCATCGAGTCATCGGCCCCGGTGGCGGTCTTCTCGGGCCATGTTTGCGACTTCGTGCCCTACAATTATTGGGCCTGCGACCACCTCGAAGAGCAGATGATTCCCTCCGAAGCCTGGGGCAGCGACTATATCGTGGCCAGGACCGAGCCCCAGTCTCCAGGCAACCCGGAGCCGAACGTCATCAAAATCGTGAGCCGCGAGGATGGAAACTCCATCACCTTCGATCCCCCTGCCGTCCACGATCCAGTCACTCTCAACGCCGGCGAGAGCATCACCTTCACCACGGGCGACAACTTCCGTGTCACCGGCACCCAGCCCATGATGGTGGCCCAGTTCCTGGTGGGACAAAACTTCTATACCAACAACACGGAGTATTGGGGGGACCCGGCCTTCGCCCTGGTGGTGCCCTTCGAGCAATATCGAGGTTCCTACACGTTCTTGACCCCCAGCACCATCACCTACAACTACGTCAACGTCATCGCCCGGGTGGGTGAAGACGGCCAGAACGTGGGCAACGTGACACTCGACGGCCAGGTGCTCAACTTCCAGCAGGGTCGCGTCGGTCAATATGGAATCGCCAGGGTCAACCTGTCCAACAGCGCCGACTCCGCCCACATCATCCAGGGGTCAGAGCCCTTCGGCATCATGGTCTACGGCTTTGCCCGCTACACCAGCTACTTCTATCCCGGCGGTCTGAACCTCGACTACATCAACCCCGTCGAGTAGTCTTTTTCTCTGCTTCGACGCCTTTCCACGCATTCACGCCCCGTTCCGTCACTGACACACCATCGTCTCCCCAGGCACACGCCCATGCCGGCCAGGGGGCCTCAGGTCCAGAAATGCTGACCACAGCATGCCTCGCGCCCCCAGACATACCGCCTGGCATGCCTCAGCCCCTGTCACGCCATGCCCGAACGCATCGCGCATACATGCATATTTGAAAGGATGATGGAAATCCTGTCCTTCAGGCTGTATACTTGCATTCAATCGAGGTCAGCCAACTCATGGTGTTCACAGGAACCAAGCGGTATCGGCCCATTCGCCTCATCGGGACGGGGGGGATGGGTGAAGTCTACGAAGTCGAAGACCGCCTCACCGGAGATCGGGTCGCCCTCAAGCTCGTGTTCGGCGTGGGCGGCAACGCTCTCGTGCGCTTCAAACGGGAATTTCGGGCCCTCTGCGACCTGCACCACGACAATCTCATCCAGCTCTTCGAGTTGAGTTCGGAGGCCGACCAATGGTTTTTTACCATGGAGTTCGTCGAAGGCATCGATTTCATCAGCTACGTCTGTCCCAAACCCGCCTGGCAAGACGATCTATCCTTCGACAGTGAAGACGCGGGCACAGAACCGACCATGCCATCGGGACAGGTTGGGCGGCCGTTCTATGGCTACGACGAACTCCGACTGGTAGACTCTCTCGGCCAACTCGTTCGCGGCCTCATGGTTCTCCACGATGCCGGATTGGTGCATCGAGACGTCAAGCCGGGCAATGTCCTGGTGACCAAGGCGGGGCGGGTCGTGCTCCTGGATTTCGGCCTGGTCAAGGCCATCGACCAGGACGAGCTGAGCATGGACACAGTGGGGGATATGGCGGGAACAATTCCCTACATGGCACCGGAGTTGGCAGCCGGTGGCGATGTGAGCCCGGCAGTGGATTGGTATTCCCTTGGCGTCTTGTTGTACCAGGCCCTGACCGGCCGACTGCCCTTCGAAGGGCCGCCCTTGGAAGTCCTGGTGAGGAAGCAATCAGAACAGGTGGCAAGTCCGCAGTCCCTCAACCCGGAATGTCATCCTGCGCTGGCTTCCTGTGCCCAGAAGCTCCTCGACCCCGATCCCGACAAACGGGTGGACGGCCCGACGCTCCTGCGCGTCCTCGATGGCATCGCCAGACCCGCATCGAGGCGAAGTTCCGGGCCACTTTTATCGCTCAGTCTTTCCGAGGTCTTCGTGGGACGCCAGGCCGAGTTGGCCAGAATCTCTTCGGAGTGGGGACGAGCCATTGCAGAAGACCTGCGCATCGTCCTGCTGGAAGGCGAATCGGGAATCGGCAAGTCGCGACTCATGGACCATTTTCTGGAAAGCGTTCTGGCCGGGGAACAGGCCCGCAAGGGATACGTCTTTCGGGGCCGGTGCTACGAGCGCGAAAGCATGGCCTACAAGGCCTTCGACGCAGTCGTGGATCGGCTCAGCCTGAAACTCTCCCGAATGCCGGACGAAGAGCTGGCCTTTCTGCTTCCGGAAAACATCTGGTATCTCGTCTCGCTGTTCCCGGCGCTCAACCGCATCCGTCTCATCAATGATGCACGATACCCACGAATGAAAGACGGCGACCCAGCCGTGGCCAGGCGCAGGGCCTTCAACGCATTCGGCACATTGATCGTGCGCCTGTCCATGCAGCATCCCGTAGTCCTGGGAATCGATGACCTCCAGTGGGCGGACCACGACAGTATGGAGTTGCTCGATGCCGCCGTTGCAGCCTGGACCGAGGGGCCCATGCGCAAGGGCCGCATCCTCATCCTGGCGAGCATGAGACCCCGTGTCGCTCCGGACTTCGTGCTGGAGACCCTCGATCGAATGGAGCGCAGAGCACTCGCCAGTCGCATCGAACTCGGACCGCTGGACCAGCAGGAAAGTGAGCATCTCGTCACGTATCTGCTCTCCAATGCTGCCATGTCGACTGGATTGGAGCCACAGCCACAGTTGGTGGAAACCATCGCCGAAGAGGCTGGAGGCAATCCCTTTCTCCTCGGAGAAATGGCACAATTCCTCCAGCAACGCGCCGATGAAGGAGAGTCCCTGCGGGGCGAAATCATCGATATGGCCGAAGTGGTGGCCCGGCGCATCGAAGAATTGCCACCGGAAAGCCGAGACATCCTGGCACACGTGGCAGTGGCGGGCGAGCCGCTTTCCCAGGAATTGCTGGCCGACAGCATGGGCACCAGCCCTCGAACGAGCCAGTGGCGGCGCAGCCTGGCCATGCTCAGGTCTGCCAGGCTCGTTCGGTACCAGGGATTCAAGGGACGAGACATCATCGAAACCTATCACGACCGGACCAGGAAGGCCGTGATCGATCTCCTGAGTCCCGAAACGCTGCAGTCCATCCACGAGGACCTTGCCCGGGCCATGGAACGAGCCGGTGGAGTCGATCCGGAAGGGCTGGCGCGTCACTGGCTCGCGGCAAAGGACTTCTCCCGGGCCAAGGAATATCTCGCACGCGCAGCCGACCAAGCCATTCAAAAACTGGCCTTCGGCAGGGCCGTGCAACTGCTGTCTTCAGCCGTGGACATGGAGACGGACGAGGAATTGCGCTGTCAACTCCGCATGAAGCTCGGACAGGCACTGGTCAATGACGGCAGACCGGCCGAAGCCATCGATGCCTTCACCAGAGCGGCCGCATCCAGCGACGACTCATTGAGACTCAAGGCTCTCATCCATGCAGCGTCCAATCGATTCAAGGCCGGTTATATCAGCCAGGGGCTGTCCTCGTTGCAGGACGTACTCGACGAACTGGGCCTCAAGATGCCCGCCCCCGGATTGTGGACGCTCATATCCGTGGGAGGAAAGCGTCTCAGGATGAAACTACGCGGCACCGAGTTCGATGTCCGTGCACGACAGGACCTGTCCGAGCGAGAACTCATCCGACTCGAGGTCCTCTGGACCCTGGCCTCCAGCCTGTCACTCGTCGACCCGGTGGTGGCCGCAGGGTTTCACTCCAGGCTTCTCCTGGACTCCTTGGACATGGGCCAACCCGACTACATCGCCGTGGCGCTCGCAATCGAGGCGGGAACCAGGGCTTCATTCGGAGCATCGCAAGTGACCGAGGCCAGAAGGATGCTCGTCAAGGCAGAGAGCCTGATCGCAGAAAGCAAGGACATCCGGATCAAGGGCCGCCTAGTGATGGCCAAGGGCTTTATTTCCTATTTTACCGGCGAATGGGAGCGCTGCATCGAGCAGACCGAAGAGGCCCTGGATCTCTTCCGCAATCGGTCCTACGGAATGGGATGGGAGATCGCGGCATCGGTGTCGTTCCAGGGTTGGGCCCTCATGTTGCAGGGAAAAATGAAGGAATTGTCCGACCTCGTCCATCGGGAACTCAGACGAGCAAGGCGCACGGGAGACCGTCTCTTGAGTGCCAATCTGACCACGAGCATGGGCATCGTCTGGTTGGCGTCAGACGATATCGACGGAGCTGCGAGACTCATCGACGACGCAGTCCTTACCTGGCCGAAAAACCGATTTCAAATACAACATTACTATGTTCTTTACGCAAAAACAGAACTCATGTTATATCAAGGAAAGGTGCAAGACGCCTGGAAGTGGGTTACCAAGGAACATCCAAAACTGAAACGGGCCTTGTTGGACCGGGTGGGTATCGTACGTCAGGAAATGGCACGGTTGGAAGGCCGCGTTGCCTTAGCCATGGCTGCCCGTGCCACGTCACCGGGAGAGCGCCGTGGTTTTCTCAAGACCGTGGCAACTCAGGTCCGGCGTCTGAGAAAAGAGGGGTACTCGTTTACCGACGCCTGGGCCGAGCATCTGGAAGCAGGACGGCTCTGGATCGAAACAAAAGACGCTCCCAAGGCGGCGGCCCGCTTCTCGAGGGCAATCAATGCATTGGAAGCGGCACGAGTCGGGCTGCATGCCCTGGCGGCCAGGCGCAGCAGAGCCATCATCGTGGGAGACAAAGACGAAACAAGACGCGTAGACGAGCTTTTCCGGAGGCAAGGAGTGGTGAATCCGGCTGGCATCACGGCGGTGTTGTCGCCTGGGGTGCTGCAGGAATAGACCGGCAAAAACATTGAACAGGGGGGGGGGAGTATGATCGATGCCCAAAATAAAATAACAGAACATCAACTTGAATGAGGTAAAACTGAGCAATAGAAAGCAAACGCTCCGAACCGCCTACTTCGACGCCCTGCCCGAAGTTTGTATCGAACGGCCCAAACTCGTCACCCAGGCCTACCGGGAACTGGATCTTTTCGGGAAAGATCGCATCTCGGTGCTGGAAAAGGCACGGGTCTGGGCCCATGTCCTGGAACGAAAACAGCCCATCGTCTGGCATGGGTCGGCAATAAATCGACACCACGAAGTCTTCCAGATCCAGGGGCGCAGTTTGCTGGCCGGCTCCACGACCACCAAGTTCAAGGGCGTGCCCATCTACCCGGAATTGCTCGGTCTCGCCATATGGCCCGAGTTGGAAACCATCAGCCGCCGACCGGCAAACCCCTATCACATCTCTCCGAGAGATGCCGACATCCTCAACGAAGAGGTCTTTCCCGCCTGGCTGGAGACAACCATCCTGGAACAGGGAAAGATGCGGTTCTCTGGACGAGCCGACTTCCACTTGTTCGAAAAGTTGGTCTTCTTCCTTGCCAGCAAACCCACCTGTATCTCCCACACGATCCCTGATTTTTCCCGGGCCGTGAGCATGGGGATGCGCCGGATGATCGATCGGGCCAGGCAGAAAGCCGAAGAGACCAAAGATCGCAAGGGATGGGAATTCTACCGGGCCGTGGAAATCGCCCTGGAAGGCATCATCGCCTACTCGCATCACATCGCAGACGAGGCAAAACGGCTCGCCGCCATGGAGCGCGACGAGACGAAACGAAAGGAACTGGAGGACATCGCAAGAATCCACCGGCGAGTGCCCGAATTGCCGGCGACCACGTTCAGGGAGGGAGTGACCACGGTCTGGATGTGCTGGGTGGCGGCCCATTTGGAAAACGCCAACATCGGTTTGAGCCTGGGACGACTCGATCAGCTTCTCTACGGTCTGTACAAAAAGGACATGGAGATTGGCCGCATGGATGTCGAGCAGGCGGTAGAACTGCTCACCATGCTCTGGCTCAAGATTGGAGACCATGTCCCCATGGTGCCCAAGGCGGGCGAGCAACTCTTCGGCGGCTCTGGATCGAACCAGGCCATCACCATCGGCGGCGTGGATGCCGAGGGGGACGATGCAGTCAACGACCTGACCTATGTCATCCTGCGGGCCATCGAACTTATGCTCCTACGGGACCCGAATCTCAACGCCCGGTATCATCCCCGCGTCAACGAACGCCGGTATCTCGAACGACTCTGCCAAGTCAATGTTGCCACTCGTGCAACCCCGGCCATTCACAACGACCCGGCGGTCTTCGAGGCCTTGACATCCAAGGGAGACAGCCTGGACCAGGCTCGTGACTACGGAGTCGTGGGCTGCGTCGAGCCTTGTGCTCAAGGCCGGCACTATGGACACAGCGGGGCCCTGCTCGTCAATCTGACCTCCGCTCTGGAAATGGCCCTGTTCGACGGGCGGCACCGCCACACGGGCCTCGACAAGCAGCTCGGACCTGCCACGGGACGCCTCGACAGCTTCTCGACATATGCAGACTTCTTTGACGCATTCCGCAAGCAGGTCGAATGGCTCGCGGACAAGGCTGTCGGCGTCAACAATGCCCTGGGCAAAGTACACCAGGCCCTCTACCCTACCCCAATCCTGTCGGCCCTGTTTCGAGGCCCCATAGAAAAGGGCAAAGATCTCATCGAAGGGGGAGCTGAAATCAACTCGTCTGGCGCCACCATGATCGGGTTCGCCGATGTGGTCGACAGCCTGTCTGCCATCGAGGAGCATGTGTTCGTTTCAGGCAAGGTGACGGCTGCGACACTCCTCGAAGCGCTCATGAACGATTTCGAGGGACACGAAGCCCTGGCGACGCTCCTTGCCAATCCGAACAAGACTCCCAAGTACGGAAACAGTGACCCCAGGGCACAAAAGAACGCCATTGCCCTGGTCGAAATGCTCGACGACATCTTTTCTACAAAGAAAAACTACCGGGGAGGCACCTACCGCGTCGGCTACTGGACCATGACGAACCATGCCGGACTCGGACGTCTGGTAGGCGCCCTGCCCAATGGTCGCCGGGCCTGGGAGAACTTTGCCAGCGGCATCACGCCGGTTTCCGGAGAGACTCCCGGCCTGACGGCGGTCCTCAACTCCGTGGCGGCACTCCCCAGGACCGCCCTGGCCGACGGCATCGCACTCAACATCAAATACACTCCGCCCAAAGGCGGTGTGCCACCTCTCGACGATGACTTCATCCAGCACTTCGCCGACATGGTGACCGCATACTTCGAGCCGTCCAAGGGGGTCGTGGGAGGCATGGAAATCCAATACAACATCACAGACCACGAGACGTTCCTGGAAGCCATCGAGAATCCTGCCCAATACCGCGAACTCCTGGTGCGGGTCTCGGGCTATACGGCCTACTTTGTCGACCTCAACCCCCAGATGCAAAAGGAGATCATCGAAAGGACCGAGTACGAACTGGCCACGGGCCAGGCCGTGACCCACGCCCCCTTTGAGATCCCCAATCTGTGGAGGAAGCCATGAAAACCATCAAACATCTCGTCTTGAAAATCCTGTCGTTTCTCTTCTCCCGGAAGATGGCAAACGTGGCGGCGCGATTCTTCTGTCGAAAGTGGGTGGACGGACTTCGGGGAAAAGCCACCGACATGTTTCTCGAGGGCCTCTTGTTCAGCATGGAGACGGCCTCGGTTCTCTGTCGCGATTTTCGAAAACGAAACCTCACCCAGTTCTCTGCCCGGTACGTGTTCGAATCGGCAGACGGCCAGGTCGCGGCCTCTGCGCTGTTTACCCCGGGGAAAATGGAGTTCTCTCGAGACGCAGTGGCGGACCCGACGGTCCGGGTGCGATTCAAAGACGCCCAGGCCCTGCGCAGCTTCCTCTTCAGTGACGATCAAGATGTTCTCAACTCCGTGCTCGAAGACGCTGTGGAGGTCATTGGCAATCTCAACTACGTCTACAAATTCGGCTACATGGCAAAGAACCTGACCTTGAGATTGGGCATTTCCTGAAAAAGCCGGCTTCTCGATGCAACCCAGGCTCCACCGCACGATCCCGGACCAGCGCCGCATCCTCCCGGCCGATAGGCAGCGACACCCGCCAGGTCGCCAGCCCCCAGACTTCTCCCCTGCGCATTGGGGCACGCAAGTTCCCATGGATGCCCGCAACCCACACGGAACATGAAAGGAATGGAACGATGACTGAAGTACCCCTGGTGGTGATTGCAACAGGAAGAGACAAGTTCACTGCGCTGGACCAGGCTCTCGACGATTCCGGGTTCGACGAAACCCTCGAAAAATCCATCCAGACCAGCGGAAAGAACCCAGCGGACTTTTCAGTCGCCATCAAGCCCAACTTCATGGTTTTTCTCTCCCGCAAAGACCCGAGCGCACACACGGATCCTCAACTCGTAGAACATCTTGTCCGGCGTATTCGTGCCCAGGGAGTGGAGCACATTTCCGTGGTGGAGACGGAAAACGTACTGTCCAACTGGTACCACAACCGCGACCTTGCCACCGTGGCGGCTGCAGCCGGTTATGGTTCCGATCTCTACACCTTGGTGGACCTTGCCAAAGACACCATCCCATATGACTTTGGAGGAGTGCTCGGCGCCCATCGGATCGGACGAACTTGGGCCGAGGCGGATTTTCGCATCTCTTTTGCAAAGAACAAGACCCACCCGGCGGCCCGTTGCACCCTGGCTCTGAAAAATATCTTCGGGGTGACCCCGGAATGGAACAAGTACCTCGTCTATCACAAAAAGATGGAATGGGACCAGGTGGTCATGGATATCCTGGACGCCTTCCCCCTGCAGTTTGGAATCATCGATGCCTGGTGGAGTGCCGATGGGGCTTTTGGGTTTCGTGGAGACAAGACACCGGTGAACACGGCAACCATCCTGGCCTGCAAAGACATCCTGGCCCTCGACTGGATTGGGGCTTCCAAGATGGGACTCGATCCCATGGACAGTGCCATGATCCGGGCCGCGGTGAAACGATGGGGCGAACCCATGTTCCACGTCCAAGGAGACACCAAGCCCTATCCCGACTGGGACAACATCCCCTTCTTCCTGGATCGGTTCGACGACATCCTCGAAGAAGTCTACACCGCGCACAGCTTCCTGACCCATGCCATCATGCTGCCCCCTGATCCTGATTTTCCAGAAAAGCACGCAGGCTTTTTCGAAAGAGTCCGCACAATTCTCGGCATCGACTGAGTCGAGAGCAACGCCCCAGGCACAACCCGCGAGCTTCCTACTTACGGAGCCGAAACTCCACCTGCACGTAGAACGTGAAGTTGTTTTTGAATCTCAGCCATGGCAAAAATGACAAAAACACAGCCAGGGCTTCCTTTCGAGACAGCTTCGGCTTCACGACGATGGGCTGGGAAATGTAGTTGTAGGTCAGCTTTGGCACCACCCTCATGTCGCTTACCCAGTCCGATTCGAGGATCCAGGCCCCGATGCGCACCGGCAGGGAGAACTCAGACTCGATGCGATGGGCGTATGTCTTGGCGTACCTGGGCATCCAGAACAATCTCACGGTCGGGAGGAAAATCCCTCGACGCCATTGCCCTTCGACGCCGGCCACGGCCTCGCCGATCCATGTCTTGCCCTTGATCCCGGAATCCCGATCATTGAGTGTCTCTTTGAGCAAGCCCAAGGGCCCCACGAAAAGCGACAATCGCTCATCATGGTCCACGAGGGGATAGAAATCCCACTCTACCGCAGCCCATCCTCCACGAAACGTGTGTGTGAACCGGTGCGTAGAGACACCGAGTTTGTAGACGCGTACCGACCAGGCGAGATGTTCCTCCCACCAGTTTCCCGGCAAAGGCTCCACCGCCCTTCTGTAGACTGCCACGTACTGGCCAATCGTGGCATACACCCGATCCTTGTCCGCAGTGAAACTCCGGTAGAACTGCTTGGCCGTCCGCACCACGTCCACGAAAAACTCGTAGTGGAACCGGTCGATCCCCATCGGCAAGCGGTAACGCCTGCCTCGTCCTGTCCGGATGCGCCCCAACTCTCTGAAAATAGACGCCAGCAGGTCTTCGGCCAACAGACGGTCGGTCATCCAAGGCAGGGCCGAAAGGCAGAGAGGGACACCCGTCGACCCGGTCTCCGCAGTGAGTCTACAAGCGTTCGGGAAAATGACGAAAAGGGGCTGCGGCACAACACACATGGCCGAGGTCTTTTCATGATGGGCAGAGTTTCCCGGAGGGATGGCCCAGGCCGATTGTGCCCCCCTGCACAGGAGCCCCATCAGAAGGAATCCATGTATCAGCAGCACCAATCGTGGGATCACCAAAGAGCCTCCTCGGTCCAAGATACTCGACTCGATATCGAAGATACGTCATGGCGGTCCATGAGACAAACCCACCTTTTCGTTCGCGGGCGTCGAAATGCGCAGGGGACTCAAGGAGGGCATGTCGAAAACATCGAACGCCTGAGAGCATCGAGGGCATCGCTTCCTTGACGAACTCGGCCAATATGA
>CAZIJS010000052.1:0-22382 GCA_964539505.1 uncultured Myxococcales bacterium | reverse complement strand
ACGCTCCAGGATCCTCACGTTTCCTTCCTTGATCCCACGGTCATAGTAGGGATCGAAATTGTCGATCCCCCACACCTCGTGCCCCCTGGCAAGCAACGCTTCGGCGACATGCGACCCGATGAACCCAGCAACTCCCGTGACGAAAACCTTCATCTGCTGCTCCTTTGTACGCTCCCCGAATCACTGATCACGATTCGTCTCCCTGCCGCGCTTCCAGCGTCCCTTCTGCCTGTTCGACGCTGCCTTCCGCCCCTGTCCACGGCCTCTTGCACCACCTTCTTGCCGCCCACCCCCTTCGCGGCCTTTCCCTGTTCCTCGTCCCCCTCGATGGGTATCGTCGTCCGGGACCTCCTCCTGGGGAGATGTCAGTTCCAGGGCCAGGAGAAATTCCTCGTTGCCCTTGGGCCCCAAAATGGGAGACCGGGTCTGACCAAGGACCACAAAACCAGTCCGTTCGGCAGTCTCCCGAATGGAAGCCACCACCTGCCGCCGCACCGCCTCGTCCCGGACGACTCCCCCCTTGCCCACCTGCCCGCGTCCCGCTTCGAATTGGGGCTTGACCAGGACCACCACCGGCGCACCCTTGGAAAGCAACCGTGCCAGCACCGGAAGCACCAGGCGCAACGAAATGAAGGAGACATCCACCACCGCCCCCTGGGGTGGAAATGGAAGGTCTTTGCGGCGCACATGCCGGATATTGGTGCGTTCCATGACGACGACCCGCTCGTCCCTGCGCAGCTTCCAGTGGAGTTGGCCGTATCCCACATCCAGAGCAATCACCCGGGCAGCACCGTGCTGGAGCAGGCAGTCGGTGAACCCACCGGTGGATGCACCCACATCGAGCACGTCCAGTCCGACGAAATCCACCTGGTCGAGACCATTGAGGGCCTGTTCGAGCTTGAGTCCTCCCCGGGAGACATAAGGATGGTCCGGACCAGTGACCTGGATGGCCAGATGGGAATCGAAACGCTGACCGGGTTTGTCCGCGATCTTTCCTGCCACGCGCACCTTGCCTGCCAAAATGAGAGCCTGGGCCCGGCTGCGCGACTCCACCAGCCCCCGATCCAGGAGGAGTTGGTCCAGCCTCGGTTTCTGTTTCACGCTCATGGAACCGATGGCTGTCGAAAATTTTCGTACAAAAGACGGGCCGCGGCCATGCGGCATCGCCAGGGGCCTGTCCGCCAACAAGACATCAGCGCAGGCAGTCCCTTCTTGAGCATGGCAAGAGACCTCATGGCTGACAGTCTCCCCGGACCAGGATGCCGAGCCAGGACTTCGAGGCGGCCCAGCCCCCAGCTTCGTCCCCTGCGAGCCAAGTCCCAGGCTGCCGCCGCCGCAGGCAGGGCCGTCCCCGATGCGAGTCCTCGACAGACAGCCAGGGTCCGACTCTCGTCGCAGCCCAAATGGAGCCCGGCCCCGCAGGCCGCGGCCCGAACCCTTCTGTCCCGATCCCCGAGCGCCTGTTCCACTGCCTTGCAGGCCTTCTTGGAGCCCTTCATCACCACAGCCGCATTGCAGGCCGCGGCCCGAACCTGCCACTGTCCGTCTGCCATCCAGCGGGAAACCACGTCGTCTCCACCCATGACACCCGACTTCCAGAGCATCACTGCTGCCCGCAAAGCCACGAACGGCCTGTCCGAATGCGCCTGGGCCAACAGGAATCCGCGGTCCCGGCGACCTGCCCGTACCGCGGCCAGGCGCACGGCCAATTCCGGATCCGCAGCAGCGAGACGAGACAGCCTTTGGGGAGCCAATTTCTTGAGCGCCCGGGCGGCGGCCGCGCGGACCGGCCCAGAGGGATCTCGAAGGTTGGCCAGGAGCA
Source organism: uncultured Myxococcales bacterium (assembly GCA_964539505.1). Taxonomy (GTDB): domain Bacteria; phylum Myxococcota_A; class Polyangia; order HGW-17; family SLPX01; genus CAZIJS01. The sequence goes on along the minus strand of CAZIJS010000052.1, from coordinate 20,560 downwards.
GGGCCAGGATCTCCTGCATCCACTTCCCCGGCTTTCTGCTCCCTGCCATGGAAGCGGCCAGTGACTCCAAAACCGCGCCCCGCACCTCGGGGTTGGGATCGTGGGACAGTCGGACCACCAATTGCCACAGTTCTGCTGACCATGGGGCCGACAACCCATGGGCCACCGCCAGACGAACCCCGTCATCCCGGGATGCCGCGAGCTGCGCGAGCACCCGCTCCGCATCGGGATTGGTGTGCAGCAATGCACCCGCGGCCGCAGCCCTCTGGGCCGGCTCTCCCTTGGTCAGGATCGCATCGAGTCGTGCCCTCAGGGTGGAAAACCGGTACCTTCGCGCCTCGTCCAGGCCGAGGGTCCTTGCCCGGTCGTCTCCCAGGGCCTCCCAGATCGTATGGGCAAAGACCATCTTGCGAACCCGCTTCCACTCACGCCGGGTGGCCAGTGTCTCGATGCGATGGAGCACTTCCACCGCGTCGGCTCTTTTCCCTTCTATCAAGTCGATTCGCAGCCGGAGCACCCAAAGGTCCAGATTGCCGCCATGACGCTCGAGCCCAGCACGAACGATGCGCTCGGCCCCCGCGATGTCGCCCGCTTTCAGGCGCGCCCTGGCTCGAGGAACAGCATCAGGAACGCAGCCCAGGGTCCAGTGTCCACCGAAAGAAACCATCAGCCAAATCAAGACAGCGCCGGACCGAGCCGACCGCAGCGGTCGTTTCACAGAGACCTTTTCGTCATCCAACCAAACAGTCATTTTCATCCCTTTTCCCAAATCTCGGGCACATGGTGCCTCCCTTCGCCCCATTGCCGTTGGCAGGGCGACTCGACATACTTTACTCCTCTCGGTCCAAGCCACAACCCTCTCGGCCCCATCGACAGCCGCCACAGTCCACCTCTTGACAGCAGAGAGACTCGGCCGCACCTTAAAAAAAACCCATGTGTCCATGTTCCGAATCCCGAAACGCCCGGAAAGACCACGTGAACGATGAGCCACCGCGACCCCGACAACACGAAAACACGAGCCGACCAGGAAACACGAGGTGACCAAGACCCCAGGCGGGTCGAGGGTTCCGGAATCCTTGGGATGTTCACAGGACCCCATGGCCCCAACTGGCGCAGAATCGTCGGAACGTTGGCCATCCTGGCGGCCCTGGTGGTCCTCATCAAACATTGGAACCGGGACCGCACCGTGGAACTGACCCTGGTGGTCCTGCAACAAGCTCCGGTTCGATCCATCACCATCCAACTTTTCGACAAAGCCTCTCACGGAGACGCCGGCCCCCTCCGCGAGGTGCGCCTGGAGGGCACCCCGGGATCCCAGGGGAGAACCTTCTCCCTTCCCGCCGGTCGCTACCGGCTGGTGCTCCGCACCGAAAAACTCGATGGACGCATCGAACGAACCGAACGGACCGTGGCCCTCTCGGGAGACGCGGAGTTGACACTCCAGATCAGGTGACGACAAGGCAGCCGCCGGTTCTCAGAGACTCAGTTTGGCAACGATCCTGCGCCCCCCTTCGGAATAGATCAGATCCCCGTTCTCCTGGTCCAGGGATACTGCGTCGGCGGGCGGGCAGTGACTACAGGTGAAGGAAACCCGACCAGTGCCCGAGGCAAAACGGCAGGTCCCCCCGGATTCGATGATCCGAAGCCACCTGCCGCACCGCAAGGTGAGGCGACAGGATGCCGGAAGGAGTCTCGTCCTGTCCGGCTCGAACCTCCCACAGCCCCAACTCACCGTCTCCAGTGCCAGGTGCTCGATATCCAGGTCGATGCGGCAACGCCTGCCGGCCTTCTTCCAGGAACTCTTCACCACCCTGGCCCTCAGGCTGATTCGACTGTGTTTCGTCAACCGCCCCTGCCGAATTCGAACGAGCACATAGGAACCGCCCAGGGCCAGGCCGAGGCACAACACCACGAGCAACACCCGCCCAACCAGGGACAAAACGACACGGAACACCACCAGGCCCAGGAAGAGAACCATGCCCATGAGAATCCACTGGGCCTGCTGGGGATGATGCGCAATCCAGTCGAGCAAGCTGTCGAACATTCCTCAACCTCCCGGTTTGGACCGGACCGAATATCGTATCAGCCTGCTCCAAGACTCCATGGACTGATGGTCATGTTGCTGAGCAAAAGGTTTGGCCTCTGCCGCCTTCGGGCTACGGCTTTGCCGCCGGCCCCTGGCCGTTTCTGAGGTAATTCGCCCTGCCCGTGGGCCAGGGCAGACAGTTGTCCGAAGATCCCGGCACGTGAAAGACATCCAGGCCGTGATCGATGGTCAACACCAAGATCTCCAAGGTGCCGTCTCCGTCCAGGTCCGCCACGGTGGGGGCGGCCGCCGCCCCGATGCCGTTGCCATCCTCTCGTTGCCCGGGCAGCTCGATACTGTGGATGAGCCTGCCCGAGCTGGACAAGATCACCAGGTGCCCGTCGCCCACCTTTTCGCCCCAGGTTCCCAAGAGAATCTCCGGGCTCCCATCGCCGTTGAGATCGGCCACCACGACCTCGGACCCGTACATGAGCGGTCGGCCCATTGTGTAGTCGTATCTCCACAATAACCTGGCCTTGGCATCGAAGGCATACACATAGCCATCGTTGACGGGCGCGAGAATTTCAGGAGTCGATGGTTTCTCGGGCCGGATGTCCGCCACCGTGGGTGCAGGAATCGTGTCCGGTGGATACCAGTCGTCGTTTGGCAGCGGATGCTCGGAGAGGGGTGGATACTCCCATCCCGGCAACCGGCTCGCTCCGTGACCGTCGCCAGAGGGATCGTCGGGATCGTTCGCAATGACCTGATTGCCGCGAAACACGAAGAAGGCATGGTGATAGGTGTGGTAAGGCTCGTCCTTTTCCGCATTGGGCACCACCACGACCTCGTTGCGTCCATCGCCGTCCACATCCGCGACAGTGGGTGGCGACTGGGTGAACTGGGCCCACATGGTCCAGGAAGGGCCCGGCCATTCTCCCTGGTGCAGATGATAGTGCTCCTCCTCCACCGCTGGGTCGATGAAACGAATGAACTGCCCCCAGGACATGGAACTGTCTCGACATTCGCTGGACCGGTTGGTATAGAGGTCTTTGTCCGCGAGCAGAGCGATCCCGTCAGGATCGAAAACCTGGATCTGGTGGTTGTCGTAGGTGGCCACGATCTCCAGGTCGGGATCGTCGTCCAGGTTTCCAATCCCCAGGTTCAGACCATAGCAGCCGTATCCATGCTGGCCCGAACAATTGACATCCGCATCCCCGCCTTCACCACTGTCGGTATTGTACCTGGGCCAGGCCTGCCAGGAAGTGCCCGCCGGCTGGTAGAGCCGGCCGTCCGGGTTGAACACGAAAATGTGATTTTCCCCGGCGGTCTGGGTGGAAGCCACCACCACCTCGATCACGCCATCTCCGTCCAGGTCCGCCGCCGCCAGGGACCGATTCTCGGGACATTGTCCGTTGGCACAAGTGCTGGCGGGCCAACCCGCCTTGATGTGAAGGTCTCCATCCCGCCATTCGTAGGCCGCCACCGTCCCTTCGCCTGCGGCCACCACGACCTCGGGTACCCCGTCACCTTCCAGGTCCGCCACCACTGCCGGGGCATACACGCGTCCTTTGTGATCCCCGCGGTCCTTGCGTGCAAGCAACTGCCCGTCTGCATCCCAAACGGCGATATCGTAGAAGGGCGCGATGATTTCCTTGCGTCCATCCCCGGTCAAATCGTAGGCCACAGGAGAAGAAAACCAGCCCGTGTTTCCAATACTCAGGTTGCGCACGAACTGCGGCGCAGCCACCCTGCTGGAAGGATGAGCCGCGCTGTCACAGACCGATGCGTAGGATCCCGGCGTGTTTTCACAACCAGGAGCAACCATGGCAAACAAAAGGACCAGGCCCGATGAGAGCCCCGACCAGGGAGAAACCTTTGCAGACACCATGACATCTCCTAAACTGCCCTGGGACCACGTCCATCCTTTATCCATGGACCTGATTATCGATCCTTGAGGCACCTGTTGCAACGAATACAATCCACGTCCTTGGCCGAGGTCACCCCGAGATCACAGGAGGGAATCCATCGCCTGCCTGGACGGTCCAGCCAGGCGGTCTTGTTGCCCAGCGACAACAGTGCCCCCACGGGACACATGTATCGGCACCAGGGCCGATAGAGCAGCAAGGACGCCGAAACGAGCGCTCCGAGCAGCAGCAATTGGAACAAGCTGTGATGCCGGGTGAAGGTCCAGACCATGGGATCGAAGGTGATGAACGCCTGGTTCGCCGAAAGGAAAAACAGGCTCGCCGACAGCACCAAAACAAGGTATTTTACGTATCGGGCCGCCTGCTCAAATGACCTCGAAATCCTCTTCGCCTGTCCCTCGCCCCGGGCTGCGTCCATTCCCTTGGGATGTGACAGGAGCCAGATGATTTCCTGGAGCGCCCCGAACGGACAGACACTGCCGCACCAGATCTGACCAAACAAGAGCGCGGAAGCCAATGCGGCGAAAAAGACCACCAACTTGACCCCCGCGGCGGGGAGGGTTCCCGTCACGGCGAGGCACAGGTCGAGAAACGTCAATGGAACGTTCAGCCAAAGCCCAAGGATCGCGACGGACGTGATCAAACCGACCAGGCGTGGCGTCCTTCCTCCAAAAAGAGACAAGGCGAACAAGGCTGCCAGCAAGATGCTGACGAAGATGGGAATCGCCAAGGGAATCGATGTCTTCTCTGCCCCTCTTCCAGACTCTTCAGCCCGCCGTCGTCCCTGTTTCTCCGGAGATCCTGCCAGGAAAGAGCGCACCTTTCTTCGCGTCACGTCCAGGATCTGGAGAAGCGCAGACGTGGTGACCGTCACGCCTGTCAGGGTATCGGGAGCACCAGTCCCAACCAAAGGCTGGTCCGGCCTCCAGCCCTTCAGACCTGCCAGCCATCCCGGCACCTCGCGGACATAGGAAGGCGTCTCTCGATTCGCCCCGAGCCTGACATCGAGCAACGTCCCATCCTTGCCAAAGGTCACGATGAGTTCCACTGGTCCGGCATAGCCCCTGATGTCCGGAGCCGTGTTTCTCGTAGAGACCACCAAGGCCTCCATGGAATCAGCTCGAAAGGCTTCCAGATGCACGAAAGGATGGGCCACTTCCTTGACCTGGAACCCCTGGGACGAAAGCTCCAGCATCCTGGCATCGAGCGCCTCGCTCACCAGGACTGTGCCGGCTGCCTGCGCTGCACTCGAAAAGTGAAGGGCACGGCCCACCAGAAACGACGCACCAACCACAGCAGCCAGGATCCAGGATGTCCGTTTCCAGGGAAAACTCCAGCGCCTGGTGGGCACGGCCCTGTGAGCCTGTCCCACCCGGGACAAAATAGATTCGACCACCAAGGGCAGAGATCCCAGGGCCAGGACCCCTGCTACGAATCGACTGGTCTCCTGCAGGCCCAGGACGGGGAAGAGCAGGACCCCGGTCAGCCCGGCCCCCAAGGCGGCTCCGAGGTGATCGGACACCTCCAGAAGGACGCCGGCAGTCCTGGGCCTGTCTACCGAGGGATCGAGAAGATATCCAGCTCCGGGAAAAGCCGCGCCGGTCAGCAAACCCGTCACCATGGCCAAACCGAGATACCCCCAGAGAGCGGCTTGCCCCAAATGGCTGGATTGGGCCAAAAGCCAGGGGTAGGAAAGAGCCAGCGCCGCAACAGCGGCCAACAGGCCCAAAAGAGAGACATCACGGAAACGCTGGAGCAAGAATCGTCCAACGATGGCACCAAGGGCCAACCCACCCATGGTGGCGGCGCCAAGCAACCCCACCTGACGATACAAAGCGCCCTGATGCTGCTGGAACGATACCAGGAGCACCACTTCCAGGGACATGGAAGCCATGCCCACTGAACCGAGCGCCCAAGTGGCGCGCCGGTCCCCATCAAGACCAGGGTCCGGATCGGAAAACCGACGCAGGAAGAACATGCCCGCAAGGAACGCCAGGGCCAGCCAGATCACGCCCCGGACCGATCCGGCGAGGCGAAGCAGAATCGGTCCCATTCTGGACCGGGTCAAGCGGCCCACATAGGCCTGGTTGTAGAGAACCGCCAGGGGCCTGTCATCTCGATTGAGTGGAATTTCGAATCCACGCAGCTTGGCGGTCAAAGAACTGGAGAGGTCCGCGTTGAAACCGGCCCCGGGAAAGGCCTTCGGTGGCAGCGGCCACTGTGTTGGATGCAGTGCCAGATACGATGCCTTCAAAGCTGCGGCTCTGGTTCGGTATCCCGTCCTCGTGGCCACCATGTAGTCCAGGTCCCCGGTGATCACCGCCGCCCGGCCAAAGGCGGCCGCCATGGTCTGGAGCAAAGACGCCAGGGCGGCCCTTTCTTCTGCCGGAACAGTGGCCTGCTCATCACGCGAAAAGAACTGAACAAAGGGCCCGGTGGGCAGCAACCGGGCCAGGAGCTGGTAGAAATCCAACGTAAAGAACCGATTTTCAGCCAAGGTATTGGGCAACGAGAGCACCGAAACCACAGCATCGTACCGGGCCGACCTGCGGACCTGTTCCGCCACGAACCGCCTGGCGTCCGCCAGGTGGAGATGGAGCCTGGGATCACTCCAGACTGGAGAGGATGACAGGAGACTGCGGACGAGTTTCGTCTCCCATGGGTCCGCAAGAACCAGGTCGAGCCGTTCCACCAACCCCGACGCGAGCAGTTCTCCGGCCAGGCCGGTCATTCCGCCGCCCATCAACAAGATGCGTCTCGGTGCTCTGCCCGACTGGGCCAGAATATGGGCTGCCATGCGGGCGAATCTGCGCTGGTCGGGAAAGACGTCCACGAGCAGGCCGTCGGAAAAGAGGCCATAGATTCGGCCGGATTCCTTCCCCGAAACCCCAACCGCAAGATGGCTGTACGGAGTGTATTCCGACTCGAGGAATCGATAGCCCTTCTGGAGACGCGACCATCGGACCGATTCCACTGCCCGGTCGAGGCCAGTCCCCATCGGTCCAGCCAAACCTCCGAAAATCAGGGCCACTACGGTTGCAGTCCCTGCAACGAGGAACTTTCTGGTAGCAAGGAGCCACAAGGCGCTCCCACCGGCGTTGAGAATCCCGATGGCCCCCAGAGCCACGAACGGCTTGAGATGCAGGGCGAAGAAAAACGAAAACACCACTCCGCCCAGGACACTGCCCAAGGCCTCGACGAGGTAGGCTGCACTCACCGGCCTGGCGGCATCGAGCATGGCCGAAACCGTAGGGAAAAGATACCCCACGAGCAGGGCAGGCAAAGCAGTGGCCACCACTGTGCCCAACAGAGCTCCCTCCAGGGGAAGAATCCGGTCACCACCCAGTCCCCAGACGACTTTCCATGTCCTGGCAACAACCACCGCCCCCACCACCGCCAGAGGGAAGAGCAGGATCCCGACGGCATAGCGCCGACCAGCGGACGCCTTGGATCCCAGCTTGGCCAGCAAGGCTCCTGCCACGATCCAGGAAAACCAGGACCCGTAGTAGGCCCCCACCACGAGTTCCAGACCATGGAACGTAACCATGGTCTCACGCAGCACCAGGCCGCTGGCGAGGGCAGCCGAAAAGGCAAACAGTCCGTAGGAGAGCAGCAGGGACCAGCGGCCGGTCAGGGCAGGCAGGAGCCCCGTGTTGGCGGGGAAAGCAGCGTTTCGGGGAGACATGGTCAGAAAAAGAGGGTCATCGCAAGGGGGTCAGCGCAAGGGGGTCAGTGACTCCATTCGAACGTGAGCATGGCACCCTTGGGACCCACCGTCGGCAGGATCCGCCAGGAACTCACAGATGCGGTCTCCTTCTTGGCGGGAGCCTTCCACTCGGTAAATACGGCCAACGCCACGGCACCGGCAGCCAAGGCCGCCGTGACACCAATGAGCGCGTTGGTGGCTGTGCGATACCGGACGCCCTTGTCCTCGAGATCCTGCTTTTCCTGGCTGCCGGAGGCCGCCTCGTCATAGTCGGACTTTATCTTCAGAGTCTCCAGGCCCGTGTAGAGCGTTGCCGCCCCAAGTGCCACGGTCAGACCCGCCGCCGCCGCAAAATAGGCCCAATGAAGGCCTCGCCGCTTGCTGCGGCCCGGCGAGCCTCCATCCCCTTTCTCCCCACCTGGGTTCGAGCCGCCGACCTGATTTTTCCCCTGACCACCGGAAGATGACTCACCACGCACCGCCTTCACGGCGGCTTGTGAGAGTGCAGCCACATCCCAAATAGGTTGGGTGCCGGCAAGAATCTCGATACTCTTGCGCGCCACAGTCTTCCCGTTCACTTTGATCGCCACACGGACAGTCCCGGGGGGCACCACGAGTTCAATCTCTTTCTGGCCCACATACCGCCCTTCGACCCAGATCGTTGCCTCGTCGCTCGGCGCCCGAACAATGAGCACCCCCACCTTGGACTGCTGAGCCATGACCTCTGCCGGAACGTCGCTGCGTTCCTTGGGTGTCGCCGCCTTGAGAAAATGACGCAAGTAGTGCACCGATTCCTCAGGCCGATGCATCTTGTAATAGATAATGGCCAGATTAAACTCCGCGGACCGAACAGCCTTCTCCAGTTTGGTCTTGATCGGTCCTGCATCCAGCGTCTTCAAGCGGGACCGCAAAATATCGCGGGCTGCCAGAATGGACTCCGCTGCCTTGGAAAATCGTCCTTGATTGAAAGCCGTCATCCCTTCAACGTAGAGGGCCTTGGCCCTCTTGAAGGCATCGTCTTCCTGGGCCAGAGCCGTTGCCGAAAAGGCAAGCATCACCACGACCAGCAACCACGCACAACGTTTCATGTAGAGCCCTCCATCGCGTCGATGGAGCCATAATGCCGCAACGGGCTTTCTCCTTCAACAGGAATGTCGCCCATATTCTCCAATGACCAAAGGACCGACCAGTGGGTGGAGACAGGGGCCTCCTGGCCCTGTCAAAAGCCCAGAGGCTTGAGCCGCATCCTGGGTCTGGACCTCCTGGGGACACGCCGCGGCCCACGACGGACGAAGGGCCTGCTGGGACGAACTGGAACGAACACCATGTCCACGGAGTAGGAACGATCGCGGTCGGGCACCACCCGAAGCACCCTGGTCTTGACCCCGGGAGATTTCACGACGATATCCTCCGGCTTGGATGAAGGCTCCACCTCCACGTCCAAGTGAGCGGTCTTGTGGACCTTGCCGCGGAACTGGATGGTCACCCCATTCGTCTGGCCCGAGACATCCACGGTGAGATGCACCTTGCGCGGCTTGCGGGGGACACTGGGTCCCGAATCCGGGGCAAAACCCTTCGCATCACGGACCGGTCTCGTGGTTGGCACGGAACTTTTCACCTTGCTTGCAGAGGACCCTGAAGAACGCGTCATCATCAAAACGAAAAGGCCCACCAGGGCCAATACCGCGATCCCGGCACCAACCAGCGCAGAAAGCGGCAAGACCCGACGAAAGCCGTCCTCCATCCCTTCGCTCCGCGACAGGCTCCCCATGCTGCTCTCCTCTGGTCGGGCAGCATGCACACGCACCGGTTCGGCCATGGGAGTGGACATGGCCTGCTGGAGCTGCGCCTCCCGGACCTGTCGTTGATCCCGAAAATAGCGTTCCATAAGCTCGCCGATGTCTCGATGTCCCACCATGGCCTGTTCCTTGAACAGCACTTGGTTGAGAGCATCCTCGAACTCCCCTGCAGAGGCGAAACGCTCGTCTGGATTCTTGGCCAAGGCTTTTTGCACCACCCGGTCCAGTTCCTTTGGAACGTCGGGACGAATCGATGTCACGCGCGGGGCCTTGGCCTCCAAGAGATTGTAGAGTGTGGCAGCGTCATTGTCCCCTTTGAACAGCCGCTTGAGACAGAGCGCCTCGTGCAGCACGATTCCCAAGGAAAACACGTCGGAACGTCGATCCAGCGGCTTGGACATGGCCTGTTCAGGAGACATGTAGGCCAGCTTCCCCTTCAAAATCCCGGTAGAAGTATGCGCGATCCTTTGGGCTGCATATGCGATCCCAAAGTCTGTCACTTTGACGTTTCCATCGTATGACAGCAAGATGTTCTGAGGAGAAACGTCTCTGTGCACCACGTTCAGCGGCCCCCCATCAGGCCCCGTGAGCACGTGTGCCGCATGCAATCCCGCCGCAGCATCCGCCACGATCTTGACGACCTGAGGCCAGGGCAACAACCCGGTGACTCGCTTGGCAGTGCGCATCAACTCCACCAGGCTCTGACCGTGGACGTACTCCATTGCAATGTAGTGAGAGCCTTCCACCATTCCGAAATCGAAGATGGTCACGACATTGGGGTGGTGCACGAGACCGGCGATCCTGGCTTCATCGTGGAACATGTCCACGAACTCCCTCTCCTCGGCCAGATGATCGTGGATTCTCTTGACCACCACGAGTTTCTGGAAGTCCTCCGGACCAACGATCCTGGCCACGAAAATCGTGGCCATACCACCCCGCTGCAATTCCAACAAAAGCTGGAACCGCCCGAATCGACGGCGCGTGATGTCTTCCCTCTCAGTCTGCATACGGCTCTCGCGTACTCACCGGGCCAGGGCCGGGAACTGACACATCCAAAGAATCGTTATCCCATTGCGAAATTCGATTGTCAACGAGCCGCGAACTCACAAACTCGCCAAAATCATCCCGTTTCGGATCCGCCTTTCCCCCCTCCCTTTCCTGGGTCTACCAGTCCGAAATCGAACTCCACCATTCCAGGACCGTGTTTTTGTTCGGCCCTCCCCACTTTCTTTGCACTGGTATCACCCAGGCCGGTGCTGTTCAAGTCTATCAATTCCAGTCCCGACACATCCGACAGGTCGCTGCCGGCAGAAGACAGGAAGGAATCTTCTCCAGAGTCGAACTCGTCCATATCGACCAACCCCAGGTCCGGCGAGGGCTGCTCGTTTTGTCCTGAAACCGATGTCGCCCCCAGGTCCCGGTCCGAACCCACCACCCCATCGAGACCGAACGCCAGGGCATCGAGATCATGGACCAATGGAGAATCCTCGTTGTCCGCGACGACCCCCATGGTGGCTTCCAGGTCACCCACAGATGCCTGCGATGCATCCAGACCCAAAGCAGGCGGCCTGGGCGGCAACCTGAAAACGAAGCGTGAACCCTTGCCAAGTTCGCTCTCCACATCGATTCGGCCTCCCAACAACCTGGCAAACCCGAGACTGATGGCCAGACCAAGTCCCGTGCCTCCCGCGGCCCTGGTCGTGGATCCGTCCACCTGCCTGAAGGCCTCGAAAATCAGTCGCTGGTTCTCTTCGGCGATGCCGATTCCCGTATCCTGGACTGAGAGCTCCGCTCCCCCATCGCCCAGGGCACGAAGGGTCAGAACCACGGAGCCTTCCTGCGTGAACTTGACCGCGTTGGACAGCAAGTTCAACAAGACTTGCTTGACCTTGGAGCCATCCGTCTCAATCAAAAACGGCCCCTCCGGCCCCTGATACTGTACGTCGTAGGGACGCTCCTTGGTCAACCCCCGTGAGGCCCGGACCAGGTCCCGACAGATGGCCACGAGGTCTACTGAGTCTGTGACCAGAGGCATCTGCCCCGCTTCGAGCTTCGAGTAGTCCAGCGTCTGGTTGATCAAGGCAAGCAGGTTCTGGGCACTCTCGTCTATGGCCTGCAGGGCTTCGACCTGCTCCGACCCCACAGAACCGTAGGCGCCCTCGAGAATGAGGCCCGTGTATCCGATGATGGCATTGAGGGGCGTGCGCAATTCGTGGGTGGTGTTTGCCAAAAATTGGCTCTTGAGGCGATTGGCCTCCTCCAGTTTTTCTTTTTGGCGCTGCAAAATGTCTCTTTGTTCCACCAGGGCCCTGTTTCGTTCCTCCAACTCTTTGGCCAACCGATCCAGCGCCTCGTAGGCACGGGCATTGGCAAGCGCCGTTGCGAGTTGTCCCACCGCCTGCCCGAGAATGTCCCGGCTCGACTCATCCAGCGGCTCGCCAAGCGCCACCACCAGGACTCCCTCGAGACGATCACCGAAGCGAACCGGCCAGTAGACGAGCCCTGCCGGCCTTGTTCCGAGGGCACGAGACAATCCCGCGGACGTGGGGACTTCGTCGATGGACAACGGCTCGTTGCCCTTGGCAGCCCTGCCCACGTTTCTCTCTCCGACAGGGACCTTGGTGGGTCCGAACAGGTCACCGGAGACCCCATGCGCTCGTGCCAGTTCCAGGCCCTCTCCCTGTGCCAGATAGAGTGCTGTAGCGGGCGCCCGGACCAGTTCCGCCACGCCCGCCAGCGCCTCAGTCACCAAGGGCCCGAGGTGCCGTGGCCCGTTGAGCAGCTTCACGAAATCAGAAAGCCTCCTGATGGCATCCGTCCGCTTGGCCACCTCCCCTTCGAGCCCCTTGTTGAGCCGCTCGAGCCGAGACAACGTGTCTTCCAGATTCCATGCCATCCGGTTGAAAGAATCGGCGAGTTGACCCAATTCGTCTCTGGACTGAACTTCCACCCTATGGTCCAACCTGCCTTTCCTCAAGGCGTCGACACCTTCGTTGAGACGACGAATGGGCGCAGACAAACGCCATCCCACCAGCAAAGCCGTCACGAATCCCACGGCCAGGACCGCACCCGCCAACCAGACGCTGTCGATCAGCGACCCCTGAACACTCCGTCTCAACGAGGCTGATGAAATCCCCACGCGCACCCAGCCAAGAAGTTTCGGTTTCGAAGGACCGGTCCCGCCGAAAGCCAGCATCTCGCCGTCCCGGCCCGACGACACCACAGCCAGGAGAAAATCGTGGCAATCCCCTCCTGCGACCTCCATGACAGACTCCGAGCGCACCTTGTCCAAGACATCTTGCGACAGTTCACGCGGTCTGCAGGTTCCTTTTCGCACGCGACGGATCAGTTCGGTGCCGGTCTCGTCATAAAGAGCTGCATAGGCCACATCCCTTTGAGACAGCACGTCTCTGAGCGGGGCATCCAGGAGCTCGGTGTTGCCCGACAGCAGCCCGAGGACCGCCCGGTCCGCCAACCCAGACGCAAGGAACCGGCCACGGTCCGAAAAATCCGACGCCACCAGCCTGCGGTGGCGTATCACGTACATCCCAGAGCCGGCCAAGGCCGATACGACGGTCACCGCCAGCAACGAGCCGATGACCTTGGCCCGAAACCTCGCCGGGTACTTGGGAATGGTTGCATCGATGCCTACGTTCATCGCCTCACAACATTGTGCGCTGCCCCAGACCGAGCCAAACCGCCCGACAGTGGAATCCAACCCACCGCCTTGCGCAGGACCACGTTATTGTCTCTCAATTGAGACAAGACTCTCGGGTTATACCACCAGGTGTGTTTCGGCCCAAAAACCTGGATGTGCCCCCTCTGCTTCGATGCCCCGCACAAGGGAGCGAACGATCGAGCCAAGGCCCGACTCCAGGCAGCGGGAGCAGAACCAATGGCCAAGGCCGTCCCGTAGAGCACATGCCTGCGACTGAAGCCTACCACGACGATTCCCTTGACGAACTGCAGGGACACCAAGAGCCGGACCACCACTTCGGGAAAGAGATCCGGACTGGGGCCCATCACCACCAAATCCCCGGGGCGAAACGGAAAATTCAATAATTTTGCCACCAATCGATCGGGACGATCCGCCAAGACATACAACTCGGCAGCCTTTGCCCGGTCCCCTGAGGACTGGCTGGGAGCAGAGGTCCGACCCGCCCCGGCAACGGAATGTCCCTGCCGCCCCACTGCTGGCGCAGGACCCGCGGACTTCCTCTTCTCGATATAGACAATCCTGCGCCCAGACACGGCTGTACCGGCCACGACAATCCGTCGGATATCCTCCTGGGTAGGCCCCAAGGGCAAGGCACGAATGCGGGCATTGGTCGTCGAGGTCCTTTCTGCCCCAGGCACTGCAACCCCCAGGATGGGCAGGCCCACCCAATGTGCGAGCAAGGAACCAGGCAGCTCACCCATGGCCAGGATGCCGTCTGGAGCCCAGGTCGTCACGGCGCCAACCAGGGACCGGCGGTCCTGGTCCCACCGAAAGACCCGCAAGACGAGACGGCAGCCAGGAAGCGCTTTATCGGCCAAAAGTCCGGCCACTGCCAGGAAATCCTCGACAGGCCGCGCCAAGACCACCGCAATCTTGACCTGTCTCATCGCGTTCCCGGAGGTCCCGGAAGCTTCCCGGCCAGCCCGCCCACCCGGCTCGGATCCCAAGCGATGCCCCTGGGCCCGTCGATGCCCAAGGAGACCATGTCGGCGCCGACTCCGCGCTCGCGCATGCCGCCTGTGCCGCGCACGTCTCTCATGTCTGCCACGTCGTCTGTGCCTCGCGCGCGACCTGTGCCGCCTCCGGCCGAACAGCAGGGCCGACCCGCTCCCCCTCTCCGTCCGAACCACTGCAGCATCACTGACGATGTCGTCTGCGCTACCTTTCCTTCCTCGTCCTTGCAACAGAAAACCGGCGAGGATCAGGACCGTCGCCATCCATCCCACGAAGCAAGCAGCGTTTCCCAGAAAACCTCCGAAGGGAGACTGCCCATGAAAAGATGTCGAAACATCGTGTTGTGCCATACGAACCATCCTAGGGGGAAACCCTGTCCTGGTCAACGGATGCAGCGGCCTTCGCCTTGCCCGGTCCGCGAGTCGCCGCCAAAAAAAGGAACGGGATCCCAATGGCAAGCTGAAACAGGAGGGCCAGAGCCCACACAGAGAGAGAATAGGCCACCACCGCAGGACGGCCGGCCTCCGCATAGGGCGCCAAGAGCAAGGCCGCCGCAGCCTGCCCTGTGCCCAGACCCTGTACGCTGATGGGCAGCGCCACCACGAAAAACACCGCCGAGAGGCGCGCCAGGCCCTCTCCAAGGGGCGGATGAATCCCGAACAGAGCCATCACCACCCAATTGAGTCCGAAGAGCACCACTGTGTGGGGCACCCTGGCAGCCATGGCCCGCAGCATTCCGCTGGGACCTGCTGCCACCACCGGCCTGGTCAAGCGGAAAGATTCGAGGAATGCAGGCGGCCTCGCCAGGATGCCGAAAAAAACCAATATTCCCAAGGCTCCGGCCAATGCATAGGGCCTCAACGGTGCCAGGGCACCCGAACTGTCCCCAACCACGCCTGCCAGGGCCACGATGAAGAGCACCATGAATTGCACGCCCATGGCACCCATCACGGCCCCGCTGCATACCACGAGGTCCTTGCCGGAAGCCCGAGACAAAAGGTAAACCAGGCTGCCCTGCCCCAAATGATAGTTTACCGCAGCCAAAGTATAGGAGAGACCACGCACCTTGAGGGCCTTCCGATATGAAAGCGGGACCCCAAAGAGCCTCATATTGACGAAGAATGCGTAACAGTCCGCCAGAAACAGTACCGCCACGCCCAGTCCCACCACCAGGGGCACAGCAATGATCTGGGTCCGTCCCAACTGCGACAAGACCTGCCCGATGGGTACCCACCACACAACATAGGCTAGAGCTCCGAGTCCCACCACCCAAGGTATCAGTGCCTTGAGCAACGAAAGCAAGGCGGCTTTGGAAGAATTCGGCTGCGACGCGCCGTGAGGCTCCAGGGCGATCTCGATTTCCTGACGTCCCGGAGCGCTCCCGGAATCCGACGGAGCACCTGGACTCTCAGGATTGTCGGTGGATTCAACCATCTCGTTTCCTCGCGTCACGGCTCGATTCCATGGCGTCTTTCCATCTTTGCCCTCCCCGGCGATACTTGTCAAAATGAGATGACCAGCCCAAGCCGACCCAGCCGCCCCTTTCTGCATTCCACAAATGCCCCTGCCGGCAAAACTGTTGCCCAAATTTCGGCTTTGACTTAGGATTTTGCACATTCGAAAGCTTTACCGAAAACACGAAAAATCAGATGGTTCGACAAAGGTCTCCGGCGTGACGCAAGACAAGAATCCCACCGATTCCGAGGCCACCATGGACTCGGCCGGCATCATCGCCTCACTCGAGTCGAAACTCGCCGAGTTCGAAGAAGACAAACGGGCTCTCGAGGCGGAAATACTGCTTTTGACGGGACGCCAGGCCAAACTGTCCCGGATGGAACGCGGCCTGGAAGAAGAACGCGCCAGAGCGGCCGCCCTCCAAGAGGACCTGGAACGAACCAACAGGCAACTCGAAGACGCCAGGACCCGAATCGAACGTCTGAACACAGAGAAAGAAGAACTGGCCGCGGATCTGACGGTTCTGCGCACCGAACTCCACACGGAGCGCAGAAAAAACCGACGTCTCGAAAGTACGCTGACTGAAACAAACCAGATCCTCGCCTCCCAGCAAGACAGGGCTCGTGGTCTCGATGCGGAACTGGCCGATGCCCGTCGGGCCGTTTCGGACCTGGAAAAGAAAAACGCCGAAAATCAAAAAGCCTTCTTCGACCTGGCATCGGAACGAGATCAGGCCCTTTCGGATCGCGATCGGACCATCGAAGCCCTCAGGGAACTCCGTCAGGAACACGAAGTGCTCGCGGGGCGGTACGACGAAATCCGCAAGGAACTCGATGAGGCCAAACACCGGCTCGTAGAATCCCGCGAACGCACCGAACGTCTCGTGGTGGAGGGTACCAAGTACCAGGAAGAACTCTCCGCTCTGCGGGCCAGGATGGCCGATCTGGAGGCAGAGCGCAGCAATCTCCAGGAAGAACTGGCCCAGGCAAGGGACAGAAACAAGACCCTGGTGTCCGAAAGAGACTCCCTGGCCAAAAAAATTTCCCTCCTGGAAAAAGACATCCATGCAGCAAAGGGTCGGCTCATGGAAGCGGCCGCCCTGGCGGAACACCGAGCCAACCTGGAAGCTCAAATCGACCAGATGCGCCGGGAGTCCGAAGCTGCCAGGGAACAAACCACGGAACTGAAGCGCCGCATCGACCGTCTCGAAGAAGAACGGTCCCGTCTCGTGCAGGAAATGCACCAAGAGACGAAGCGAGCCGCCCGTCTCGAACAACAGGCGGCTTCGGTCACCCAGGAACTGAAAAACAAGGACTCTGAGTTCCAGACTCTGACGGACAAGATTGCCGACCTGAAGGAAGCGGTCAAAGAACGAGATCGCCGCCTGGCACAGGCAAAATCTCGTGAAGAACACCTGGAAAAGACGCTGGAGAAGGCCAAGGAGGAGTTGGAAGAACGCCAGGGACAAGTCTCGGAACTCCAGCGCCTCGTGGGAGAAAAAGACCGGATGCGCGAGCTACTCGCCGTCCGAATCCAGGAGCGCGACGAAACCCTCAGGCGTCTCGATGAGGAACTCAAGCAAAGAGCTTCCCAGATTCACCACATAGAAGAACGTCTCGGACTCAAGCAAGATGAGACCGACCGGCTCCAGGCAAAAATCGCCGACTTGTCCAAGCAGGTCGAGGTGGCGCACACCGAGTTGAGGGCTGCCAAGGAACTCTCCGAACGCTTCGAGCGAGAACTGGCGGAACACAAGGCCGAAAGTGCAGCCAGACAGTCTGAACTCATGAGCCGGACCAGAGAACTCGAATCGCAGCTCACGGAAAAGTCGGAAGAAGCAGATGTTCTCAGGGACCTGGCCATCGACACGGAACGGCGCGCGGAAAATCTCGAGGGGGAACTGCAGGCGACCAAGCAACTCATGGGCCGTCTGGATGCAGAACTCGCCTCCTGGAAAGAGCGGGCCGAACAGGGAGTCGAACAGACCTCGCGCAACGTGGCGGATATGCAGAGCCGCCTGGAACGCAAGGAAAGCGAAATCGCTGCCCTGAAAGCGCGGCTTTCGGAACGTACCCAGGAAGTCGCCAACATCAAACGGGAATTGGAGGCTTCCCGCAAGGAACTCCAGGCGCAGACGAGAAAAGCCGACGCGCTGGCCCGCGACATGGAGCGTCTCCGCCACGATGCATCCCAGGCCAAACAGCAGGCCCAGGCGCAACGCGACGAAGCAGAGGCTCTTCGCAGAGAACTCGCAGCCCTCAAGGCGGTCCAGGAAAGTGGTTCGAATCGACGAGAGGCCGTCTCGGAACGCATCCTGAACCTGGAGGATGAAGTCCGCCGACTGCAAGCCCAGGCGAACAAGGCTGCCGTCCTGGAAGAAAAGGCCGTCTCACTCCAAGAAGAGATCCAGCGTCTTCGAGACCGAGTGACCAAAGCCGACGCCAAGGCAGACGAAGCAGAGGCCAAAGCAGACCAAGCCGAGGCCGCCCTGGTCCGGGAACGAGAACAGGGACGGCGCCGTATCGAAGAGCTCCGAGCGGAACTCCTCACCGAACAGAAACGAACAGAGGTCACGGAGGCCAAACTGTCTGGTGCCAGAGAACTCGCGGAGCGTCTCGAATCGGAACTCGAGGTACGCCAGACGAGGTTGGATGCACTGGAGCAACAGATGCTCGAGAAGGTCGCCCAGGCTGCCACCAAGACCGAAGAGCTCTCCTCCACGAAAACCAGGATCCAGGAACTCACCGAGGAACTCAGGCAGGTCCGTACAGACAACGAAGCTCTCCGGGCCAGAGCGCTCCAAGGCGTGGAGAAGGGCCGCCTCATCCAGGCTATCGTGACGGAAAGAGACCGGCTCCGTGACGAACTGGAAGAACGCGCGGAAGCACTGGCCGAAACGAACGCCACGATATTGCAACTCGAATCGAAGCTGTCCGATGCCAGAAGTGAAACCAATCTCCTGCGGGTCAAGATGCAGCGGGTGCAACTCGACCAGGAGCAGCTCGAACAGGAAAAGGCGGATCTCGAAAAAGCCCTGCTGGACACCCGCAAACAGATCACCGTGCTGACAGAGTCACTACGGGCCCGCGATGACCAGGTGGCCCGCCTCGAAGAAGAGGTTGCCCACCTGGTAGACAGAGATGCCGATGCAGCAACACTCCAACAACTCATAGAGAGTCGGGATCGCAAGATTTCGGAACTCGAAGAACGCCTGGAAGAAACCGCAGGCCACGCCACCGAGGTCGAACAGAAACTTGCGGAAAAAACTCAGACAATCAAAGAGCTCGAACAATCCCTCGAAAAGAAAACCATCGCCCTCGATGAGCTACGCCAAAGCGCAGCAGACTCCCAAGAAAAGGTACAGCTCCTTTCCAAGCAGCTTTCCGAAACGAAACAGAGTCTCGATGAAAGCCTGAGCCAGACACGGCTCTCACGCTCGAAAAACGAAGACCTGACCCGCGAAATCACGGAACTCGACATCCAGCTCGACGAGACCAGGACGAAATGGGCCGAGGAGACCAAGCGGCGCGAGGCTCTCGAGGCAGACCGGAAAGCCCGCATGGCGGAACTCCAGTCACTCCAGATGGAACTCGAAGCTCGGCAGTCCGAGGAAAAGGCCCAGCGCGAATCATTCGCCGAGCACATTCGCCAACTCGAAGAAAATCTGGCCGAAGAGAAGGCGAGAAGACAGGCGAGTGCCAGGGCTCAGGAAGAAAAGCTGGAACAGACGAGACAAGCGTTCGAGGAAAAAATCGCCACACTGGCATCAAGACTCGAAACCGAACGGGCTCGCCGGAGGGATGCCGAAGAGGAACTCGACAGGCTTCGGACCACCAAACAGGCCCTGGAACGACAACTCTCCGCCTTGAGCGAAGAACTCGTCGAAGCCATGGACCTGGCCTCCAGAACTGCTCAGTCAGACGCTGGGCCATCCGCGTCCCCGGCCCCTGCGCCGGATCGCGCGGAACTGACCAAACCGGGCGAATGGAGGCGTGAGACCACGGCGCTGCAAAACGTGGTCTTGACCTATCAATTGGCGGAAGCACAATCGCTGCGATCCGCCTTGGCCAACAGGACCGAAGACCTGGAACAGGCCCTGGCAGAAGCCGAACGCCGAAACTTGGAACTCAAGCGGCACCTGGCGGCCAGAGAAACGGAAGCAGGTCGTAGGATGGCGGAATTGGAAGCCGTCAGGAAACGACTGGAAGCCACCCGGACCGAACTCGTCCAGACCAAGGCTCGTCTCGCCGAATCCAAAACCGACCAGGCCCAGGACATCGAGGCACTCCGACTCCAAATGCAGCGCATGGAGCAGGCGGCCCAGGCCGCCATGCACCGTCTCCAGATGGAGATCGATGTTCGAGCCGTGGAGATGGAAGAAGCGGTCCGTCTCCTCGAACAACGCGAAGGAGAGATCTGGGAACTCACCGACGAAGCCAGCCGCAACGCTGCCCGCCTGGCAGCAAGTCTCACGGCCCTCGATCTCAAGGAAGCGGAAATCGGCAAACTGAGACAACAGCTCGCCAGGAATCTCCATGAAGACCAGCCAGTCGAAAAAGAGGGCCCTGAGCCCCCCCCAGCCGACCAGCCTGGTGATTGAGCAGCTTTGCTGCACCGATCCGATTGAATCCCCCCCTGTCGATCTGTTCATGAAATGATCGAAGCTTTCAATGTGTCCTGGTCACCTAGCAGGATACCGGCACGAAAACCATCCCAACATTGCGCTACCGGCACAACGAGTCACCCCTGGATCCCAGTCCAGGAAAGTCAGCGCCGGTCGTGCCTCGTCTTGCTCGATGACCTGGTCCTGCGCCGGGCCCTGGATGACTTTCCCGAAGTCCGTCGTCCCGCGCCTTTTCGAACCGAGACAGACGTGACTCGACGAATGGTGGTGGGCCCGCTGACCGTCACGTGAGTCTTGATCTTGACGAAGGTCTTTCGGCCAATCCCGGGTACGCGAACCAGGTCCGAAGGTTT
>CAZIJS010000051.1:0-22535 GCA_964539505.1 uncultured Myxococcales bacterium | reverse complement strand
ATCCTTGCTCAGAGCGTTGGGATCGATGAGCACCTTTTCTGGACCATGTTCCCCTTCGCGCCAGTAGGCCACTGCTTTCTCCTTGTCGTGGTGGCGTCGAAAGTAGAAAAACCGTTTCCCGCGGCGAATGGGTGGAGTCATGGTGTCGATGTAGCTCAAGGACGCAAGCCGTTTGGCCAGGGCATCTCGTCCCGGCATCTTGGCCAGCAGACTTCGACTGTATCGGTCCATGGCTTGGACCCATGCCTTTACTTTCGGGTCGGCTGCGTTTTCGAGCCACCGGTAGGGATCGGCCACCTGGACGCCATGGATGGTTTCCACCTGGTGATCGCGACGGGCCAAAGCAGGAGCCAAGGACCCTGACTTTCGTGTACGGCCGGAAGGTGGGGGGGCAGTGCGAATAGTGGTCTTGGCTTGCGTGGCGGTTTCAGACGTTTTTCGGGAGGGATTGGGCGAGCTGCCTGGTGTCGCGACGACTCTTGGTTCTTTGGGCGTGGGAGCGCAACTCGATGTGAGCAGAAACATCAGGGCGATGGTCGAGCGGCCAGGCAATCCGGTGCCACTTGGTCTGACATGGGTCCGATACATGACAAAACTCCTCTGTCTGGATTTCGTTGCCTGAGTTTTCGTTCCATATGAAGAGTCTGTCAATTCTATCCCGGCCGGTGAAACGCTGATCGGATTTCAATGGCTGGGATTTTGTCTTGCAGGCCGGTAAGGATGCAGGCTTCGCATCGACGCTCTTGCGCAGAGACCCTTTCGATGCGGATTGACGATCCTTATTTTGGGTGCCACATTCACAAAAGTGTCGTGAAAAAATCATGGGCGATCCAAGGCCTTGGGGCGGGTCGTTGCCAGGGTAGGTGGACAATGGAGGTGAACGATGGGCCGTGTTTCGAGAAATAAGGAGACCGCTGTGCCGGCTTCGGCCGGCTTGTCTGTGTGGCTGCTCGTGCTCTTGCTGTCCTTGCTCGGCGGGCAGGCCTGCAGCGACGATGACAATGGGAATGGTTCCTGCGCTGGAATCGACAATGCCTGCGAGCAAGCGGGAGCGACCAACTGCAACGGAGAGACCCTGCAGACCTGTCGAGACAACGGCCAGGGCTGCCTGGTCTGGACCGACACCAGGACGTGCGGCGAGCATGCCACCTGTGCCGGGGGCATCTGTCAATGCACCGACCGCTGCATTCCTGGTGAACACCAATGTGTGGGAGATATGCTCCAGGGCTGCATCCAGGATGCCGACGGCTGTGCCTTCTGGAGTGACGAGCAGGACTGTTCCCAGGATGGGGGAACCTGTGAGGACCGCAACGGTGCGAGCTGTGTCGGCGGTCAGGGGCTGTGCGGCAACGCAGTGATCGACAATGGTGAGACCTGTGACGGGACGGCGCTCGGAGGCGCGACCTGCGAGACGCAGGGTTACGACGGGGGCGATTTGCGCTGCAATTCGACCTGCGACGGGTACGACGAGAGCGGCTGCATCACCACCGACTGCGGAAACGGGTTGATCGACAATGGTGAGACCTGTGACGGGACGGCGCTTGGGGGAGCGAGCTGCGAGACTCAGGGATACGACGGGGGCGATTTGCGCTGCAATTCGACCTGCGACGGGTACGACGAGAGCGGCTGCATCACCACCGACTGCGGAAACGGGTTGATCGACAATGGTGAGACCTGTGACGGGACGGCACTTGGGGGTGAAACCTGCGTGAGCCAGGGTTATTACCCAGGTCGGTTGGCCTGCAACGCGACCTGCGATGGGTACGATTTTTCGACATGTGGCGGTCGTTGTGGCGACAGGGTGATCAATGGGTCCGAAGTCTGCGACGGAACGGATCTGGGCGGCGCCACCTGTGCCACCGAGGGGTTCGACGGCGGCGATTTGGCCTGCAACGGTTCCTGTGACGCCCTCGTGACCTCAGGGTGTTTCAATGTTCCCCCTGCGGGAGACTGCGCCCATGCCCGAGACATCACGGCAGAGACCTTTCCATTGAGTCTCACCGGGACGTTCGGTGACGATCCCTCCAGTGGCTTTTCCTGCGCATCGAGTCCCACGAACGTGGTCTGGTTCCAGTACCAGGCTCCAGAGAGCGGAGAGTACGGTATTGGGGTGACCAACGGGACGGCGGGGACTGCTGGGTCAGGCCTGGCGGTTTTCGATGGAACCAGTTGCAACCCCTACGGGACGGAGCTGGTTTGCAACCAGGCCGGTGGCAAAGACATGGCGGCCCATGTCAGCCTCACCGCGGGCAGCACCTACCTCATTGCGTTTTTCACCGACTCGGACGACAGTTCCATGGAAAACCCATCCATTTCCATCAGCCGTTCTTTTGCCGTGGGTTGGTGCAATCTCCAATGGCCCTTGGACTCGACGCTCGCGGAGGGCAGCCTCCAGACGACCTACGGGCGTGTCTACATCGCCGGAGTGACCGACCAGACCAGCGGGCCCGATGCCATGGCGCAGGTGATCATGCAGGTGGGAGTGGGCCCGGACGGCTCCAATCCGTCGCAGGACCCGGCAGGATGGACCTGGTACGACGCGGTTCCCAATTCCGGATTCGTTGACAACAGCAACGACGAGTACATGGGTGATCTGCCGGTGCCCCCTGCCTCAGGCAGCCCCTATGACTTTGCCTTCCGGGTCTCGGGCGACAGCGGGATCACCTGGATGTATTGCGACGGGTCGGGCAACACCCCCAGCGATGCCTATGATCCGAGTTCAGCGGGCAACCTGGTGTCCACCGAGGCGCCCAGGATCATCATCAGTGAATACGTGGAGGGCAGTTCCAGCAACAAGGCCCTCGAATTTTTCAACCCCACCGGCACGGCAGTGGATTTGAGTGCCTGTCAGGTCAAAAGGTACAACAACGGCAATGCCGCCCCGAGCGCCACGTATACGTTTCCAACGGTCACCCTGGATGCCGGCGCCCTCTACGTTGTCTGCAACAGCAACGCGGGATCGGCGTTGCAGCCCCACTGCGACGAACTCAACTCGAACCCCACGGGCTTCAATGGAGACGACGCCCTCGAAGTATATTGCAATGGCATTTTGGTGGATTCCTTCGGCCAGGTCGGCTACGACCCTGGTTCCGCCTGGGGCACCTCGCCCACGGTCACCGCCAATGCCACGTTGCGCCGCAAGGCAGGATTGAATGACGGAGACAGGGATTCTTCGGATGCCTTCGATCCGTCCATAGAGTGGGACGGCTTTTCGCAGGATACCTTCGACGGGCTGGGAACGAGATAGGAACGATGTGAGAGGGAAGATAGAGAATCAGGGAGCCGGGGAGCCCGGAAACCAGGAGGTGAGAGTCTTGGACCTGTCGGTGGTGGTGCCTTGTTACAACGAAGAGGAACTGGTCGAGCGCCTCGTCGAGGAATTGGACCGGTTCGTCGAGGAGTTTCACCGGTCGGGTCGCTCGGTGGAAGTCATCGTGGTAGACGATGGATCCACGGACCGGACATACGACCGCCTGGTCGAAGCTGCTTGCAGCCGTTTGTATCTCAAGTTGATCCGGTTTCGTAGGAACTTCGGGCAGACTGCCGCCATGACAGCGGGTTTCGAGGCAGCATCCGGGGAGGTGATCGTGCCCATGGACGCAGACCTGCAAAACGATCCAGCCGACATTCCCAGGCTCCTGGCCAAGTTGGAGGAAGGCTACGACGTGGTGTCCGGCTGGCGCAAGGACCGCAAGGATCGGTTCTGGTCCAGAAAGCTGCCTTCCATGCTGGCCAACCGGTTGGTAAGCTGGGCCGGTGGCCTGCGGCTCCACGACTACGGCTGCACCCTGAAGGCCTACCGAAAGGACGTGCTCGATCCGGTGCGCCTCTACGGTGAGATGCACCGGTTCATTCCCATCTATGCCAAGTGGGCCGGGGCCAGGGTCACCGAGATTCCGGTGAATCACAGGCCCAGGACGGCGGGCCAGTCGAAATACAACCTGGGTCGGACCTTCAAGGTGCTCATGGACCTGGTGACCCTCAAGTTCCTGGGGGACTATTCCACCAAGCCCCTCTACATGTTCGGTGGGCTGGGGACCTTGTTCTGTCTCGGGGGCATCGCTGCCGGGATCGTGACCCTGGTCCAGAAATACACCACGGGCGCCTGGGTTCACAAAAATCCCCTGTTGCTCCTGGCGGTGTTTCTTTTCCTGGTGGGCATGATGATGTTTTCGATGGGATTGCTCGCCGAACTGCTCGTGCGCGTCTACCACGAGTCTCAGGGCAAGCGTACGTATCTCGTCCGGGAAACAAGGAATTTCGAGTCCTCGGCCGCCGACCTCGATGGCTCGACTTTGGAATCCAAGTCGGGAGGCGTCCAGCAGACCGATCCTGTGGGACCGGCGAGCAAGGGCATTCCGTGAAAGGAGATTGCCTTGGGTGAGAATGTGGCCTACGAAGGACTCCTCCGGCTCTATGCCAAGGTGGATGGTTTTTTCGAGGAGGCGGTCCAGGCACAG
Source organism: uncultured Myxococcales bacterium (assembly GCA_964539505.1). Classification (GTDB taxonomy): domain Bacteria; phylum Myxococcota_A; class Polyangia; order HGW-17; family SLPX01; genus CAZIJS01. Next base: position 18,075 of record CAZIJS010000051.1, on the reverse strand, counting down.
CCGGGGGCGTTTCTCTGTGCTCCCGGTTGTGACGGCTGTTGCGAGGTGGACCTGTCGGTCTTCGAAGTGGAGGCCCAGAGCCTGGCGGACTTTTTCGCCACCTTGTCTGCACCGGACCGGCAGAGAGCCGCGGAGCGGGCCCGGCATGGACACCATTGCGTGTTTCTCGATGACCAGGGCCGCTGTCTCGTCTACGAGAGACGGCCGCTCATCTGCCGAAGCCACGGATTGGCGGTTCAAGTGGGCGGTGGTATCGATCACTGCCCTCTCAATTTCTCAGATCGGGAACCAGACCCCAGGTGGGTCCTGGATATCGATCGGCTCAATGTCCTGCTCGTGGCCGTCAACCGGATGGCTGGCGGTGATGGACGCAGGATCCCGCTTGCCGCCATCGCGCTGGGTAAGGCTCCCTGATGGGAGATGTCTGTCGATGAAATGTGACGGCAGCCTTCGGGACTTTCGGTGGAGTGGAGTCGATTTGGTTGGTGTTGGATGCGTTGGTGACGAATATGGCAGATGACCGTGAGGGTTGGCCTAGTCCCGGAGCCATTTTCGATCCAAAGGCCAGGGCACGTTGAGTTCGCCCAGGTCCTGGTCTTCCACCATGATGTCGAGGTAGACCTTGACGATTTTGCCCATCTCTCTGCGTATGAGCGGTTGGAGCTGGCTGTGGGGCAACAGCACCCTGCCCTTGGCGTCGGTGACGCCCAAGGAGACCACCCCGGTTTTGGTGCCCACTTTCACGGACAGGCCGGAGGCCGGTGACCGACCGCAGGAATGCGTCTGCCCGGGCTCTTTGCGCTCGACGATGCCCAGGTCTTTCGTCGTGGTTCCTTCCACCAACTTTTGGTAGGTGCCAAATCCCACCAGGGACAAGCCCGGCGTGAGAAATGCAAAGGTTCCCGTCAGGGCGTTGTTGCGTTTCCTGGCAGAAGAGCTTGCCTTGGCCGCCATGTAGAAAAACGGGATCGAGCAGGCTGCCAGGACCGCTCCGATGGCGAGATAATATGGGGCCAGCGGAGCCTTGAGCGTGACTTTGGCCTGTTCGCGGACCCTGCGCACCGTGACATCGCGGCAGAGCCGGTGCGCCTCGAAGCGGAGCCAGTAGAGACCTTCTCTGTGTTCCAGGGTAAAGCTGTAGGTCTTGGTGGGCATTTGTTCGGTGACCCTGCGGTGGGACAGTGTCTGGTAGCCGTAATCGGTCCATGTCCGAAAGTGGAGGGAACATCCTGTGCTCAACGTCGCGGCTGCGGCCAGAAGACTCCATGGGCGCAGCCACCTGCGTCGAGACGATGTCTGCGGGAGTCGAAGCCTGGGTTGCTTGAGGGATTGGTGCATGGATGTCATGGCCTGGTGCCTACCAGTGAGAGCGGTCTCTGTTTCTTGTTTCCACCAGTGTGGCGATCCATCGCTCACCCCAGGCTTCCAATGAGTAGTTTTCAACGATATGGTCCCTGGCCCTTGTGCCCATGCTGCGCCGGAGTCTCGCGTCGGAGACGAGCCGGACCATTGCCTCGGTCCAGTCCTTGTCGGTGCCGGCGAGCAGCCCTGTTTCTTCCGGGATGACCACCTTGGCGGCGGCCCCGATGGGCGAGGCAATCGTGGGGATGCCCACCGCACCGTAGAGAACCGCCTTGAGTGCGCTCTTGCCCATGGCCCATTCGCTTGGCACCATGGGATAGAGCCCCACGTCGAGGCTCTGGAAATCCTCGATCTCCCGGTCCAGGGACCAGGGTTGTTGAACCGCATCCAAGCCGCCCAGGTTGATGGGCCTGGCGCCCACGACCTTGAGGCGGAAGGGCACCATTCGGGCGGCTTCCCTGATCGCCGGGAGGATGGATTCGAGGTATTGCGTGGTCGAGTGGCTTCCCACCCATCCCACGGTGGGCAGGTGGGACGTCCCGTCGAAGAGCGCCTGCTCTTCTTCTTCGATGGGGGCGGGCAGGAACTGGTCGGTGTCGGCCACCGTGGGGATCACCACGACGTTGTCATTGTACCGTCGTGCAAAGGCGGCAAGATACTCGTTGCCGGCCACCACGGTGGTGGCGATCTGGCAGAGGATGTTCGTCTTGATCGGCATCTTGGCCAACATGGCCCATTTGCCGTACGTGGGCGATGCGTACGGCAACCAGATCGGGTCGTCTAGATCGAAGACCATGGGTTTGTTGGCCAAGGGGCCCAGGATGAGTTCCATCCAGGGCGGTCCGAACAGACAGGCCTCGCGCAGCACATAGATGACATCGGCCGACAGCCCCTCGAACAGGTCCAGCAATCGCTTGGCCGCGGCACGAGCCAGGTGCATCATTTTCGACAGGCTATGGCCTGGTCGGTAGAGCGCGTCTTCGAGTTCCCTGGTCAGGAAGGGATGGATTTCGATCTGAATGCCCTGCTGTTGGCACAACCGTCGGTATTGAGCCACGCGGAGTCTGGTGGCTGCCATCCGGACGGTGTTGGTCGTGAGTACGAGAACTCTCATGATCCCTCGTCTGTGTGGAGGTTCGACGGGACGAGCCTTTCATTTTCCACACGGTAGGCTCTTTTGCATCTTTTGCAGACAGCGGTCTGGCTGTCAACGACGTCGAGGACCTCGCCGCATCGGCAGACCCATCCGGTGGGCCGGGCCGGCGCGCCCAGCACGAGACGGTGAGGCGGCACCGGCCTGGTGACCACTGCTCCTGCTCCCACCAGGCAGTATTCTCCCAGCTCCACACCGCAGACGATGGTGGCATTGGCCCCGATGGTCGCGCCCCGGCGAACCAGGGTCTGGCTGTATTCACTGTGACGGTCCACCTCGGCCCTGGGCGTGCGCACATTGGTGAAGACCGCCGATGGCCCCACGAAGACTCCGTCTTCCAGGATGACACCGTCGTATATGGAGACGTTGTTTTGAATTTTGCACCGTGAGCCCACAGAAACGTTTCCAATGAAGACGTTTTGACCGAGCACGCAGTTTTCTCCAATCGTGGCTTTTGCCATGACATGGGAAAAGTGCCAGATCTTGGTGCCTCGACCAATCCGGGCCCCTTCATCCACAATGGCCGTTTGGTGTATGTAAATGTCGGATTGCCGCATGAAAACCTCTTGTGAGTTTTTTCCCGTGATGTTGCATCCAGCGACTATCTCTTATACCATTCGACCTTTAGAATCGAAAGCCGCAAGGCCGTCGCAAAGACCTTGTCGGATTTCTTGAGTCATCGGCCCGGTACAGGCGGCATTTTTTCGACAACCTGTCCACTGTGCTGGCTCGCCGGTGGGGCAGTCATCGTGATTCTGGAGGTTCCATGCTCTATCACCGCCTGCTGGACCCTTGGTTCCGTCGGCTTCCAAGGTACGTGTTCATCGAGGAAATGCTCAAGGGAAAGAACGTTCTCGAAATCGGGTGCGGTGTCGGCCTTGGCGCGGATTTTCTCGCATCTTCCGGTCCACGGTCCGTGGTGGGCTTCGATCCAGACGATGCCAAGGTGGCGCGGGCCCGTGGGCGGTACCACCGCGACAACCTGGAGTTTCTCTCCGGGACGGTGGATGACGTCCTTGCCGCGCCGGGACGGTTCGACGTCATTTGCATACCTGAGGCAGCCGATTGGCTGGCCAGGCCCGGGCTGCTCGAAACGATCAAAACAGCATTGGGGCCGGAAGGACTCTTGTATCTGTCAGTGCGCAACGGTGACATGGAGGAATCGCCCGGGGCTGTTTCGTACTACGATCTCATCGATGTCCTGGAACAGGCCTTTCCCCAGGTCGTGACCGTGAGCCAGAGTCTGTTCCTCGGTTTTTCCCTGGTGGAGTTCGTTCCCCGCACCGACGAACCGGACCTGGCCCTCGACGATTCCCTCCTGGATGGTGAAACCGAAGATCCCGGCGATTACGTTGCATTGTGCTCCTTGGGGGACATCGCATTGCTGCCCGCAGCCGTGGTTCAGATACCCATGGCGGTAGTGGAGCGGCGCCTGGCCGGGATGCTGGATTCAGGAGACGAGCCCGCTGGGCATCTGTCCGCGGATGCGGCAGACAGGGAGGCGTTGGAGTCGCAGGTTCGCGATCTCGAGGCGGAACTCGCCGAGCGGTCCCAGGCATTGGCTTCTCTCGAGGAACGACTCGCCTTGGCGGTGAAGACCGCCGAAGAGGCGGGTGATCGAGAGACGGATCGCAGCCGCATCGAATTTTTGGAGCAAGAGCAGGAGGCCTGGAAGCAAAAGGTCGCCTCTTTGGAGCAGGAGCGTTCGGGCCTGCTTGCCAGGGTGGCGGAACTCGAAGGCCTTCTGGCGGAATCCAGGGCCGAGATTGTCCGCAGGGAAGAAGCGTCTCAGGCGGCCGAGCGCCTGGCTGACATCGAGCGTGAAGCGATCCAGTGGCGGGAGCGTGCGGCCAAGGCCGAAAGTGACCATGCGACCCTGGCGGCCGAGGCTGCCGCAACGGAAGGAGAGCTGTCGCGGCTCAGGCTGGAACGGGAAAGCCTGGCGGCGGGGTTGGAAAAGGCCAAGGAACAGGCGGACTCGGCCGCGAGCGAGCGCGATGCCCTGCGCGCCGAGGTGGATCGCCTCGAAGGACAGGTGGGTTCCCTATCGAGGGAATTGAACGAGACCAACGAACGTTTCGATGCCCTGCTCCGAGAAAAGAACGATCTGGAGCAGGCCGCCGGTCGCCTGGGCGATCTGGACGCGACCAGGGCAGAGGTGGATCGTCTCGGGGCCGAGGTCGAGACGCTGCGCAGGGAGCGATCGGAACTCTCCAAGCGCTTGACCGGGATGCAGGCGGCCTTGGAGACGGCCGAGGCGGCCCGGCGTCTTGCAGAAGAAACAGCGACTCGTACCAAGAAAGATTACGATGCACTCCGGTCCCAGCTCGGGCTCGTGGAGAGAGAACGAGTGGCTGGTGAAGAAGAGCGCCTGAGGCTGTTGGCTCGCTGTGAGAGTCTGGAGAACGCGACTTCGGAGATGGCCCAACGTCTGGGGCGGGCCGAGGCCACGGGCAGCAGGTTGCAGCGAGAGCTGGAGAGCTGGAGAGCAAGGGCCCACGAGGCCGAGGAACGGGCGGGCAGCGAGGCGGGAAAGGCTTCGGACCTGGCCGAGCGCCTGGTGCATGTGGAGCAGGAACTTGCCGCTGTCAGGAAGGCGGCGGACAGGGAGTCTGTCCGGAAACTCCAGGAGGTAGAAGGTCGATTCGAGGCCGATCGGGAGGCTTGGGGACGGGACCGGCTGGCCCTGGAGTCTCGAATCCAGGCCCTCGAGACGCTCGTGGCGCAGGCTGAAAAGGAGAAGGAATCGCTGGGTTCCATGGAAGGTCGCCTGGAAGAGGAACGCCGGAGAACGAAAGAGGTCCTGGCCGAACTCGAGACCTGGCGACACCGGGCGGGCGAGGCCGCAAAACAGGTCGAGTCGGTCACTCGCGACAAGGAAGACATCGAAAGGCTCATGGCTGAGCTGGCAGCGGTCAAGGAGGGTCTCGAGGATCGCCTGACCGGAGCCGAGGCTCGTATCGACGATTTGTTGGCGGAACTGGGAGAGGAGCGGAATCGAGCGCTGGATGCGGAACGAAGGGCCGACGAACTGGCTGCGCAGGAAGCGCAGGCTGCCAAGGCCGGACTGTCCCAGGCGGAAGCAGATGCGATCCAGGCCGAGGCCGAGGCCCTGCGCGGCGAGTTGGCCAGGACGAAGGCTTCCGAACAGGATGCTCGTTGGAAGGTCGAGGAGTTGACCTGGCAGCTCGAAGAGGCCCGGGCCGGGCATCGAGAGCAACGAGAGGCTCTCGAAGCTGCTGAAGAGGAGTTGCAGCGTCTGCGTGACAGGCTGCAGTCGATGTCATCGGACATGGCAGTTCGTGACCGTGAACTGGAGAGAATGCGGGCCGGCGCGCTCGCCCATGTCCAGGAGAGGAATCGTCTCTTTGTCGCATGCAAGGACAAAGATGCGTTGATCGAATCGTTGGAAGAAGACCTCCAGCGTGCGGCGGCGGACAGGCAGGCACTTCAAGCGCGTTGTGCCTCGTTGGACGAGCGTCTCTCGGATGCCGTCAGCCGGGCCAATATCAATGCCAGCAGGGCTGCGAAGGCCGAAGGCAGGATCCTCCGGCTGGAAGCAGACCTTGTGGCTGCCAGGACGGAGCCCAGGGCCGATCTCGTCATGCAGGAGCTTGCCGAGGCACTCGACGGAATCGTTGCTCCCGCCTCGAATCCCAGGGAATTGGTCGCAAACATCGCCGCTGCCATGGACGAAGCGGTGCGTGATGCCTCGGCGGAGATGTCGACCACGGTGGAGGAATTGACGGGCCGCCTGGAAGGTGTGTACCGAGAACTCAAGCGCAGTACCGAGGTGATCCGACAACTCAAAAAGGAGCTTGGGCGTCGCACCGAGGACCTGGAAGACGCGCGTGCCGCCCTGGATCGGTGGCAGCAGGTCGTGGACCGGCAGCGCAGCGATATTCAGGGGCGCAAGGCCCAGGCCAGGGAACTTCGTCAGGAAATTCGCCGTCGCGACCGGGAGATCGAGGATTTGAGACTGTTGGTGGCAGAGCGCGATGAGCAGTTGGTGGTCATGGAGCAGGAGCTGTTCCGGTCCGGCCGCAGGCTGGCTGAACTCGAGGACGAGGCGGGTCCGAGGGGTGAGAGACTCGATGCCGTGGAGGCCGAGTTGGAGGCGGAACGTGAGCAGAATCGAAAGCTGGCCGAGGAAGTAGAAAATCTCCGGCTGGCTCGTTCCAGGCTTCGTGACGAGCTTCTCGAAAAGGAGAGTCGGATCGAGCAGCTCGTGGACCAGTTGGATCGGCTCGATCAACAGCTTTCCGAGACCCAGGTGCGTCTCGATGAGCAGCGCAAGGAGACTGTGGAGTTGGGGCGGCGGCTCAGGGCTGCGACGCAGCAGTGGGAGTCGGCCAGTGCCGAGGTCGTCGAACTGCGCCGGGATCTCGTGGCGACACAGGATCAGGCGCGCAAGGCCATGGAGGAGGTCGAGGCGCGCAAGGAGCGGATTAAACAGCTCAAGAGGCAGTTGGACAAGCAGGATCGTCGTTTCACCAGGGCAGAGCAGGCAGGGGACGAAATCGTGGCCCTGCGCAAGCGACTGGAGGCCGCGGAGAGTCGTTCAGAGAAACTGGCCGAGCAACTGCGGGATGCCCAGGCAGAGGCCCGCCGATTCCAGGACCGGTTGGACAAGGCCGACCGGGCGAAGATCCGGATGCGCGAACGAGCCGAAGGCGCGGAGCGTCGGGTGATCGAACTGGAAGAGTCCCTTGGGAGGCTCCAGGAGGATGCCGGACGCAGTGACTCCCAGTGGTCCGAGCAGCGCCTGCAGCTCGAACGGGAACTGGCCGAGGCCCGCGAGAACCTCACCGCAGCGTCGAGTCGGACCGAGAATCTCCAAGTGGTCCTGTCACGGGCCAAGCAAGAGGCAGTCTCCGTCCGAGAGCGGATCATCGAGTTGGAACGTGAGCAATTCGACCTGCGGCAAGAGGCCGGCCGGGCCCATGAGCGGGTGGCGGAATTGGAGGAAGAACGCAGGCGGCTCGTGGAGAAGGTGGGTGAGCTCGAACGCCAGAGTTCGCAATCCGGGCAGGTCGATGAACTGCGTCGGCAGGTCGCTTCGTTGCAGGCCAGGTCGGAAGACCTGCGTCGATCCAGGGATGCCGCAAGGAAGAACGTGGGTGAACTCGAGAGCGAAATGGCCCGGATGCAGCGGAATTACGATGCCCTCTCCGCAAAGGCCGATGAACTGAAAGAGAGCCTGGACCAGGCATTGGAGGCGGGGCAAAAGCGCAGTGAAGAGGTGGAGATCCTCGTCATGGAACTGGCAGGCGCCCAGCAGGAACTGGACGGGATGCGGACCAAGAGGGGAGAGCTTGATTCCCTGGTGCGCAGCCTGCGGGCCGAACTGGACGAGGCCCGGGCTGCATTGGCCCAACAGACGTCGATGATAGACGACGAATCCCAGGTCGGGGATGCCCAGGAGGAAGGCACCCACGAGACCGACCAGCAATCCGGGACGCCGGGATTTTCTGGTTCAGGACAGCAGGGGCAGTCAGCCGGGATGGACGTCGTGATCGAACTCAAAAAGGAAAATGCGCGGCTTCAGGAAGAGGCGCATGTTCTGGTGATGGAGTTGGCTGGTGCCCAACAGGAGATTGATCTGTGGCGCTCCCGGGAGGGCGAATTGGTTTCGCGCATCGAGTCTTTGGAGCAGTCTTTGGAGCAGATCAGCGGCCAGGCCCAGGAGGCCAGGAGAAAATTCGAACAGGCCCAGGGGCGCGAGCAGGTTCTGGCCCAGCGGGTGGCGGAACTCGAAGCCAGCCTGGAAGAACTGGGTCCCCAGGCGAAAGATGCGCAACTCAAAGAGGAGCAGCTCCGGGCACAACTGGCGAGAACCAGGGCCGAGATGGAGACTTGGCGCCGCCAGACCGAGGATGCCGAAGGTCGGGTGCGACTGGTTTCTGACGATCTGGACTCGTGTCGGCAGGCGCTCGTGGAGGCTCGATCCGGGGCGGAACGGGCTGCGCAGGAGCATGAGCGGTTGCGGCGCGAGCTGGATGGAGAGCAGGAGCGCCGGTCGGCCCTGGAATTGCGTGTCCGGGACTTGGAGCAGGCATTGGAGCAGGCATCCGGGAACCTGGAACTGGAATCCGCCTGGGGTGGGCTGTCAGAGAGGATGGCCCAAACCAGGATGGAGTTGAGCGAGGTGGAGCGGACCCTCGGTCTCGAATCGGAGCGTATGGAGGTGTTGGCGCAGTCGCTGGCACAGTTGGCCGACAAGGTGGAAGTCGCTTCCCAAGAGCATGGAGACCAGCAGGTGGCAGAGCAGGTGCAGGAACTCCAACGGCAGGTCGAGGCCCTCAGAAAGGACAACGCAGCCAAGGCGCAGAGTCTCGAAGTTCAGGCGTTGGATTTGGACCGGTTGCGGACCAGGGTGGCGGAGATGGAGGCATCGGGCAGGACTCCACCGGCGGAGTGGGAGGTGGAGCGGGTCCAGGCGGCGCGGAGAATCAGGGCGCTCGAAGATGTGTTGTTGCAGCGGCAGCAGGCCTTGGATGTGGCGGAGAAAAAAGTGTCCGGGCTTTTGGACCAGCTTGGGGATCGGGATGCCGAGGTCCTGCTTCTCTACGGGACCATCAGCAAGCTCCAGGAGCAGGCTGGTCGGGTGCGTGAGCGGGTGGTGGGCCTGGTGGAAAGGGCCTCTGCTCTTGGTGGAGATTGGTTGAGGGCTGAACTCGAGGGGATTGTAAACGAGTTGACGAATATCCAGGACAAAAAGTAGTATAAAGTCCTCTTGAGTTTGGCATGCGATGCGATACCCCCAAAAAGGGGAGGACCGATGGTGCTCTCAGGCCCGGTCTGGAGGTTGATATGAAGGCGAATCGTCTGTGCCGGAAACTGTTGTCTGTGTCCATTGGGGCAGGCCTGTTTGGACTGTTCCTGTTGGCCTGGGACCCACAGGGTTTTGCGGGCGGAGCGCGATCCAGGACGGCCGCCAGGACCCGAGGGGCCGCCCCGTCTTCGTCTCCTTGTTCGGTGAACAAGCCGGGTATGGTCTGTGTGCCGGCTGGTAGTTTTACCATGGGATCCTATTCGGGTGACAACGACGAGGAGCCGCCGCACAAGGTCTGGGTGGACGAGTTTCTCATCGACAAGTTCGAGGTGACCTTCGAGCAGTACAATCGCTGCGTGAAGGCGGGGAACTGCCGCAAGCCACATATCATCCTCCTGAGTCGCTTCAAGAACAACGGCGGGAAGCCGAAGAAGGGAACCAAGGTCAAGGTGGCTGTGGACCAGAAGTTTCCGGTTGTTGGCATCACCTGGGAGGATGCCGACAAGTACTGCCGGGCCATCGGCAAGCGTCTGCCCACCGAGGCCGAGTGGGAGAAAGCCGCCAGGGGCACGGATGCCAGGCGGTATCCCTGGGGTTCCCAGGCGCCGTCCTGCCGACTGGCCAATATCGATCTGTGTGGCAGAAAGCTCTCTGAAGTCGGCAAGCACCCCAAGGGAGCGAGTCCTTATGGGGCACAGGACATGACTGGGAACGTCTGGGAATGGGTGGCCGACTGGTACGATCCGAAGTTTTATTCCAAGCCCGAGGCAGGGAGAAATCCGGTGGGCCCCCTCAATCCGGTAGATCCAGTCACCGGGCGGCTCGTGTATCGCTACAAAGTGCTCCGTGGTGGTTCCTACACGGGAAGCCCGGGGCCCATGTGGACATCCTATCGTTTCCGTCTCTTGCCGAATACCCGCGGCGACGACATTGGTTTTCGCTGCGCATATTCGGTCAAGCCGCCTCCGAGGCCGGCAGCGGCTCCTGCATCGGGAGGCACCCCCACTGGTGCTTTGCCCCAGGGCCTGCGTCCTGACGGAACGAGACCCGATGAGCCGGTGCCCGACGGCGCATCCTCCGGCGTGGAAAGTGGTGGGGCCGGAGCAGATGCCGCCAGGCCGCCGGCCAGCCGCCCCTCACCGCGTCCCTGACAGTTTTCTCCGCCACAGTTCGCTTGCCCGCAACATTGCTTTTTTTCGAAAAATCCTGGTCCTATAAGGCCGGTCCGATGGATTCTACAGCGCTGTTTCCGGCGCCAGTCTGTGCTTGAGCCGGACCGCCGGCATAAAGTTCGAGTCCAGGTCCAGGATGTGTTCGATGGTGACGAGGGCCTGCTTTCGTTTTCCGAGAGCTGCGAGACTCCAGGCCTTTCCCATGAGGACCCAGGTTTTGTTGGGGGGATGGCAGGCGAGGGCCGATTCGAATTCGCGCAACGCCTGGCGATGCTTGCCGGCAGCCCGGAGCGCCCAGCCGTATTTTTCGTGGAGCATGGGATTGAAGGGCTGGAGGTGATTTGCCAGGGGACCGAGTCTGCGCACCTTGTCCCATTTTTTTGCCCGGGCCAGGAGTTTGAGGGCCGTGTAGGTCACCGAAGGACTCGTTTGTTGGATCCAGGCGAGTTTGTAGAGCAGGAGGGCTGCCGCCAAGGGATGGTGGCGTTTCTTGGCGAGTTTCGCCATGATGACCAGGGGGCTCGAAGCCTCTGGATCGAACCGGGCGGCTTTTTTCAAATGCGCCAGGGCTTCGTCCTGCTTGCGTCGTTGCAGGGCAAGGCGCCCGAGCATCATTTCGATTTCATATCCGTCGTGGCCGGTTTCGACGATTTTTTTCAAGGATCGTTCCATGCCCACCTGGTTGCGTCTGGCCATTGCCATGGCGCCGCAGAAAAGGACCTGAGGATCGTTTGGCGCCTCCTTGGACGCCGCGACCAGGAGGGGAGCCGCTCGAACCGGCTTTTGGTTCTCGATCAGAGCACAGGCGGCCAAGGCCTTGTCCCTGGCGGTTGCCTTGGTCGATTGAGCTCGTTTGATCAGTTTGTCCTGATCCATGACGGTGAAGGTGAGCGGGTCGAACTGGCGGTTGTAGATGGGAAAGTGCCTGTCGAGATAGCCGTTGAAGCCCCGGTCGAATGCTTCGGGGGTCGTGTGGAGGATGTCGGAGACGACATCCTTTGTGGTGGCGCCTTTGCCATAGGCTTTCAATGCTGCGACGATTTTGGAAAAGCCCCACTTCTCCGCGATGTAGGCGATGACCTGGGATGACTGGTAATAGGCCAGGACCACACCGAGCAGGTTCTTGGAATGGGTGAAGCGTTCGTTGATGGTCAGGATTCCGGGCATGACGCCGGCCAGTCTCATACGGTGGAGGAGCCTGGCATACTCCCGCTTCCAGTAGGGCTTGGCCACCATGGTCTCGTATTCCGCCAGGCCTTCGGTGAACCAGCGCGGCACCCGTCCGCCGGTCATCTGGATGTGGAACACATGCGCCAGTTCGTGGGACAGGACATAGGCCCAGTTCGTTTTGCCCACCGATGGGGACATGGCGGTGATCACCTTTCCGAAACAGACCCCCATGATGCCGGCACCGGCTGGCTCGCCGAAGGTCCTGGTCTGGAAGTCTGCGGGCTTGTCGTAGAGTTCGATGGAGATGGGTGTCTTGGGATGGATGCCGTATTTGCGGACATAGCGTTTGAAGGCCGCTGTCAGAACCGGTGGCATGGAGCGTCGCAGGATGGAGACTTCGTCCTTGGGAACGAAGAAGCGGAAGGGGCCGGCGGAAAACCAGCGATACTTTTTTTCGACATCGTCGTGGAGCGTGAGAAGGTTGTAGGTACGATAGTCGTATCGATCGCGGCGCCAGGCATCCTTGAGGGCCTGCCACCCGGCGTGGTATTTTCCAATGCGCAGCAGGTTCATGCCCAGGTCCGCCAGGGCCACGGCGTCGTCTGGGTCCATGCCGATGGCTTTTCGGTTCATGGCGGCGGCGTCTTCGTAGCGATGGTGCCGGGAGAGAAACTTGCCTACGATGTTGTAGAATTGCCCTGCCGTGGGATTGATGGACTGGACTCGCCGTTCCAAGGCGGCAAACGCCCTGCGATGGTCTGTGAGAAAGGCCACCGTGGCTTCCAGGGCGAGAGTTTTGATGTCATTGGGGTTCGTGGCAAGGGCCTTGCGGATGAGTTTGCCGGCTGCCAGAAAGTCCGAGTCGAAGATGGCCACCGAGGCCAGGTAGTCGAGGGCCGCGACGTTTCCCGGATCCAAGGACAGTGCCTTGTGGGCATTGCGACGGCCTCGTTCGTGATTGCTTCGAGGCGCGTACCATTCCACCCATGCCATGTCGGCCAGACCCCTGGGATGATTCGGGTTGTGGGTCAAGACTTTGCCCAGAAAATCGGCGGCCCAGTCCACGCGGTACTTGATGGTGGACAGCTCTGCCCATGCCAGCCAGTTGTCCTGGAGATTGGGATCCAGCTTGGAAGCCCGCTCGAACGCGTCGGACGCATCTTGCCATTGCTTCAGTCCCCATGCCGCCAACCCGGCATACATCCAATTGTTCGCCCGATCCTTGGCGATGACCCCGCTGCCCATGTCCGCCAGGAGTCGTCGATACTGGGCCTGTGCCGCAGACTTCTTTCCTTGGGCGGCCAGGGCCCGCGCCAGCAAGATTCGGAAACCTGCCAGGTTTGGTTGCCGGGCCAGGACCGATGATGCAAGGGTCTGGGCCTGTGCATAGAGACCTTTGTCGAACAAGATGCTGCCCTGGAGCAAGAGGGCGGCGTCTTTGTATTTGCCCGCAAATCGAGAACGTTTCAACAGCCCGAGGGCCTCGTCACGGCGGCCAAGGGTCCGAAGGACCCTCGCTCTGCCCAGCAGAGCAGCCGGCCTGCGGCCCCGGCGTCGGTATGCGGCCAGGGCCTGCCGATAGAATCCCCGGAGTTCCATGGCCCGGGGATCCGACGGCACCCTGCGTCGCGTCTTGGCCTGCGCTCCCGCCGGACTCGCGGGGAGGAGCAGGGCCGCGATCAGGAAGAAGCCTGCCAGGCGTCGGGACGCAGGTCCATCGAAGAGGAAGCCGCTCGTTGCGACAGCGTCTTGCCGTGATCGAGACATGGTATCGATTCCTTTGTCGGGTCGCTTCCTGGGGCAGTGGGTCAGTCGTCATCGAGCAGATGCTGGACCTTGGAGAGCAACTCCACGGGGCTGAAGGGCTTGGTCATGTAGTCATCGGCTCCGGCCGTCAATCCAGTCCGCCGATTCTCTTCCCTGGCCAGGGCCGTGAGCATGAGAATTTTTACATGGGCCGTCCCGGGTTTCGCCTTGAGACGCCGGGCCACTTCGTAGCCGTCGATTTCTCCAGGGAGCATGATGTCCAAGATAACCAGGTCGGGTCGCTCCGATTCAGCCATCTCCAGGGCCTCCAGGCCGGCTGTCGCCAGAAACAGGCTGTAGTCTTCTTGCCGGAGGGTCACCTCAAGGAGACGCTGGATTTCCGTTTGATCGTCTACGATGAGAATTTTTTTTTGCATGGGTGTCGTCTTCGTCAAAAAGGTCCGACCAGTCCCGCCAGGGGGACTGGAGCGTTCATACGGGAGCAAGGCCCTGCCCAGACGTCGAGTGCATCCTGCGTGTCTTCTTTCGGAATAGTAGCAAGGGCGAGAGGGGGGGGCAACCCATTGGTTGGAGTTGCCTTTGGCGACGGGCAGGGGCTACTTGGTGGCGGTCTCTCTTCGTTTTCCTGGTTTCCACACTTTCCAGACATTGCCCACCAGGTCGATATTTGGCTTGAGAACAGGTGCCCCCGGTGTCCAACCCGCGGGACAGACCTCCTTGCCCTTTGTCTTGCGCACGTGCTGGAAGGCCTTGACCTGTCGGATCGTCTCGTCCAGGTTTCTCCCCACTGGCGGGGCCAGGATCTCCACGGCCTGGATCACGCCGTCTGGGTCGATCAAGAAGCGTCCCCGAATGTCCACGCCCTTGGCCGGTCGGTACACGCCGTACATGCGGCCCACGCGCCCACCGGTGTCAGAAAGCATGGGGAAGGGCACTCCACCGGGAACCATCTTGGAGAGTTCCTTGTCGTTCCACATTTTGTGGACGAATTTCGTGTTGATGCTGATGGACAAGACGTCCACGCCCAATGCCTGCAACTCATTGTATCTGTCGGCGACCGTCGACACTTCGGTCGCTCAGACGAAGGTGAAATCACCCGGGTAGAAGCACAACAAGACCCACTTGCCCCGGTGCTTGGACAGGGTCTCTGTGGTGAACTTGCCCTTATGGTATGCGGGCAGGGTGAAATCCGGCGCCACCCGGCCCACAGCAGCCTGCTGGGGTGAGGGCTGGGCCTTCCGCTTGGCAGGGACCACCACGTGCCTCAACTCGACGGTCTGGACCGCCTGTCTCGGTGGGGGGGCTTGTTTCTTTCTCTTGGGGGCGGTCTGACAGGCACCCGACAACCAGGTGGCCAGGATCGCCGATGCAATGACGATGCGACGCATGACTCCTCCTTTCGTTCTTGGAATCGGTTTCGATCACATTGATAGAATATAGTCAGATTTTGAATGTTCACAAATGAGAGTTGTTATTGTTGAAACGTCGGGAATCGAGACAGGCCATGTTCTCTCCCCTTCGGCCTGTCATGAACCCGCCTGGCTGTCCCGGTGGAACTGTGAATCTCCTCGATGGCGGGAAAGGCAGAAGGGGGATTGCGTGTCAGCAAGGGGCTTCGAAACAAAAAAGCCCTGTGTCGTCACAGGGCTTTGGAGGCGGCAACCGGATTCGAACCGGTGAATAAAGGTTTTGCAGACCTCTGCCTTACCACTTGGCTATGCCGCCTTTGTTTCGCAAAGATATTAGCGTCGAAGTTTGCGCTGTCAAGGGTCACGACGTCTCTTTGTCTATTTTGGACAGGCCAGCTTTTCTCGTGGGATCTGTCCTGTCATTCGTTCGTGGATTTCTTTGGTGATCTCCGAAAGAGATGGCAGGCGCTCGCTGGTGATTGGATGGCCTTTCAGCTCGAACACCAGATACTTGTTGCCACATCCTGGAGCACCCACGGCACGCACCAGGAACTGCTCATGCCCCGGGGCATTGCAGCTCAGAAACTCGTACTGGAGCAGATGTCGATCTGCCGGCTTGAAATGCAGCGCCTTCCAGGTGGGCCGGCTCCATTCTTCGTCTTTGGGGTGGCAGGTCAGGTCCGGGCTCTTGCAGCAGGGCTCTTTGGGCGTAAGACCGGTGGAGGCTGGGAACTGTTTTCCCAGGAGCATGCCGTTTCGGTCCACGCGGTCGGAGCGATAGCCATGCAACGCCGCCAGGGCAATGGCCGAAAGGGACGATTGCGCCTCTTGGCGCATGACCGCGGCGGCATCTTCCGGGGATCGGAGGTTCGGGGAATGTTTTTCCTGCTTCCTGCATCCTGCCGGGGCCGTGGTGGCGGCCAGAGCGGTGAGGCCGGCCAGCAGGATGCTGCCTGGGATGGCTTGTCGGATTGGGTGGTGCATGGCCAAACTCCTGGGTCGAGGTGACGACGAGGCTCGGATGGTCTCGTCTCTTCCCGTCTCTTGCCGTCTCTTCGATTGTCGTTTTCTCGTCGTTTTCTTGCTTTTCTTTCCTATCGGAATCTGCGCCTCTGTCGGCGCAGGGGGCGGGGCAGTCTGGACTTGCCAAGAAATCGGCAGTAGGGCGGCCTGGCCGCGCCGTATTCGTTTTTGAGCAGGCGGACAGGAAAGACTCCCCTGAAGCGGACCGACCTGGCCGGAAACGTGCGTTCCAACGTAAAGTGTTCCAGGAAACGGGCGTGGAATCGCATCTTGCGCCAGGAGAAAAAGGACATGGGCGAGGACACCAGGTAGGCGAGCTTGGTCTGGCAGATCCGCCGATAGAACTCTTCTTCCGTGATGAGTCCGGCTTTGAAGCGGTTGGTGTTGGTGTCCACGATCTCGGCTGCGATGTGGCGATGGGCCAGGATGGCCAGCAATGGGGCCACCGCCGAGGCTCCTGCAATGGTCTGATCTGCTGTGGTACTGTCCTGGATGAACCTGGCGATTTCAGGGGCCTCATCGAAGTGACGCTTCTTGTTCCAGAGAAACTGGTGGATGCTTTCGGCCGGCTCTGCCCGCAGCCGGTAGCCACGCCAGAACAGCGCCTTGACCAGTGGCGTGGCGGCCTTCAACGCCCCGGCCTTGCGCCAGGGATACTCGATCCGGTGGCCTTTTCGTTGGAGTTCGCCTTTGTGCACCGAACCGCCCCAGTTTGCCAGGGCCGGATGGAGGCTCGCGGCCCAGAGCAACCCCGCGGCGAGCAAAACTGCAGATGCGCTACGGCCCCGGGCCAGGCTTTTGAGCATACCCACCAGCAGCCAGGCTGCGGCCAGGGCCATGAAGGGATACCAGAGCACGAAATAGAAGGAATAGAGCCTGCGAAACATGCTAAATTCCACGATCAGCGCCAGAGCCACGAGCCAGATCACCGCCAGCCCCGCGTCGGCCCAGAGCCAGTCTCCGAAGAACGCAATCCGTTCCATGATGCCCCTGGGACGTCTGGCTACCTGTTTTTTGTCCCTGTCGTGAGGCGCTTTGTCGACAAGCCTGGATTCCTGGCGCGATGCTTCGAGAGATTCTTTGGGCCCAGGGGTGTTTCCTCCGCTCTTGCGGCGCACCGATCCCACCAGGGCCTGTGTCAATCGGCAGATCCATGGCGGCAACGCCTTGGCAGGTTCGAGCCTGGACCATGCCAGGGGGAGTTTTCGCACCCGTACGGCAATCCAGGCCGCTGCCGCCAGGGCCCAGGGCACCAACAAGTGCGCATGGTAAAACATGGTTTTTTTGAACTCACGCCCAGTGAGGAGCACATAAATATTGGTGAAAAGCGCCTTGACTGGGCTGTCGGAGTAGAACACATGCCTGGGATCCTGGGGCAGTTTCTTGCCGTGGTAGCGATACACTCCGTCCAGGAAAGCCGAGCCGCTCATGGCCCAAAAGAAGAGGTTGATCCCGCCCCAGGTCCCAAACAGGCCCAGGGCGAACCTGGCGCCGAATGCAGGTGAACGGAGCAGCGCCGCAGCCAGCAGGGCCGCTGCGGCGGCAGCCGAGTAAAACCCGGTGGACATGGCGGCACCGGCAGCCAGTCCGCCCCATCCGGGTCTTCCCGAGAGCAGCAGATAGACGCCAGTCATGAGGAAAAAGACGGTCAGGTTCATGCCGGTCATGTTGATGGCGGCGTTGAGCACGGCAAAGGAGAAGAGATAGAGCGCCGCGGCGGCCAGGGCCGTGAGGTCTCCCGCGATGCGTCTGCCGGTGAGCAGGACCATGAGTCCCGTTCCGAGGCCCGCGGTGATGGAAATGGCCTTGGCCAAGAGCAGGTGGAACCCGAAGACACGGAAGAGGATCGCCGGGACGATGATGTGGAGCGGAGGGTGGGCAAAGAAGAAATCCCGGTAGGGGAGTTTGCCCTGGGCCAGGAGCATGGCCTGGTAGTAATAGATGTTTTCATCGGTGACCGTAAACCCCACGGCCTGCAGCTCCAGGACCAGGAACGCCGAGCCGAGCAGGGCCGCAGCCCCCCAGAACAGGATGCGATGCATGGCATGTGAGGCCTGCCCGGTCACCTGAATTTCCTCCACCGAAGTCTGGTCCCGGTGGGATCGGGAGAGCAGCCCTACGGCCAGGCGGGGGGCTGTCCAGGCCAGGGCCAGGGACCATGCGGCGGTCAGGGCCGCCAGGGCCGTGCCCGTCAGGGCTGCCAGGTGGTGCTGGGTGTCTGCTCCTTCGGGGATGGCTCCCAGA
>CAZIJS010000050.1:1919-23696 GCA_964539505.1 uncultured Myxococcales bacterium | reverse complement strand
TGCGATTTCCCGAATCGGTCTATGGACCGTGGCATGATGCGATTGGAGACGGGTACCACTATGCTGTAGCCCATGGACCCTATGGAGCAGAGAATCACAGTCGGATGGCCAGGATACTGGCTGAGTTTGCAAACAGGGGGGCGATGCAGGAGGACCCTGCCAGGGAACTGGATGGGCCTGTTACATTTCGAGTACGGGCAGCAGGTCCCAACGATGTTTCCTATCGTCTTGTGGCTGGGAACTGTGACTTTTTCCTTTCCCAGATAGATCCGCAACACACATCGATTGGCTGGTGGAGACAGGGGCCGCCTACTTCGAGGGAGGGGCGCTACTGCCGTTCCTTCTTGCCCAACAACCCGGTGCCGATGCGATTTCGCGCCGTGGATGGTTTCTTGAATGGCAGGACTGACATCAAGATCAAGGTACGTTATCTCGATGACACGACAGGTTCTTTTATCATCAGACATCATCCATCGAACACAGAGATGACCGTCACTTTGACCAACTCAGGGACGTGGAAAACAGCCGAGTTCAACGTAGCTGGTGCTGTCTTGGACGGATCCGGCCCAGACGGTGCAGATGTCTCTCTCGTTCCAGTCACCGGTACTGTCAAGTTTCACATGGTCATGATTGAGAAGCTGACCAGTCCGTGATCGTATTGAGGAGAATCGTGAGGTATGTGACAACAAAGCCTCCTTGGCTGTTTCTGAACTCATGTGGGGAGTCGAGTTGTGGGCGGGTACGAGGTGCTGTGTCTATTGAGGCTTGGTACCTGTCTGTTCACCCAAGAATATCGGCGAATACGCTCGGCACCGTTGAGAGACACATGAGTCGTGGACACGAGTCTGGTGGTGCAAACCACATTGAAGAGGCTCGACCACTTGGTTATGTGCCCCCCATATGTTCCTCTCATAGCGGACGGCGTGTCTCCCGGGTCGTCTCTGTGGCTGCGAGCCTCGCCTTCCTTCTCGTCTGGAATGGATGCCTGCTGTCTTTTCCTCATGTTTCAGGGGATGCGAATGTCGAGGATGGCAAGGCCTCAGACGCGGCTCCTGATGGTGCTGTCGATGTCGTTTCCCATGAATGCGGAAATGGATTGTTGGAGCCAGGAGAACTCTGCGACGAGGGGAAGCTGAACTCAGACACAGTCCCGGATTCTTGTCGGACCAACTGCACGCCTGCCGACTGTGGCGATGGCGTGCTCGATTCAGATGAAGTGTGTGATGGTTCTGATTTTGGTGGACAGACTTGTCAGTCTCATGGTTTTTCCGGCGGTCAGCTTCTGTGCGATGACGGATGCAGCAGCATCGCGACAGACAACTGTACCACATGCGGTAACGGTCTGTGCGAAGTTCTTTTGGGCGAGGACCAACAGGGATGTTCCGAGGACTGTGGGTGGCGTGACGTTTGTGTCGGGGGGAGTCACATCTGTGCCGTCACCAGGGATGGGACTCTTTGGTGCTGGGGGAAGGCCACCGACGGCCAACTCGGTCTTGGTCAAGTGGCCAGCCCGGTCAGATATCCAACACCCGTGGCTTGGTTTCAGACTCATGACTTGAAAGTGCAAACTGTCGCATGCGGCTATTTCCATACCTGCGCTATTGCCCAAGATGGTCAGGTCTATTGCTGGGGAAACAATCTGCATGGAGCAGTGGGGAGTGGTGCCGGACTGGACTACCAATTTGTTCCGGTCCCGGTCTTGGGCCTTCCTTCGGCAGAGCCTGTGGCATCCATCAGTCTCGGTCATGATTTTTCCTGTGCGCTTGTGGTTGGTCGGGTCTGGTGTTGGGGGCACAACCAGTTGGCGCAACTGGGTACCGGAGATCAAGACCAGGACGCCCATGTCATGCCAATTGAGGCCGACCTTCCCGATGCAACGCAGGTGGTCTTTTTGTCTGCTGGAGAAAGCCACGTTTGCGTCGTTCTCCAGTCAGGTGAAGTCTGGTGTTGGGGTGTGCCCGAGAAAGGCGCCACTGGAAACTCTCAGGATTGGGGGCAGTGGGGGCCGCACGAGGTGAGCTTTCTCCCAGAGACGGCAGCTCGTTTGGGTGGAGGAAGACTGTTTTCGTGTGTTTCTGGTTCGAGGAGTCGTCAGATGTGGTGTTGGGGAAATGCATCCGAAGGCGTCCTGGGTGACGGGAACTCCCACAGCGAGTCTGGCTGCAGTGACTGTTCTTTCCAGCCTGTGCAACCACGGGAATTGGGGCCTGTTGCTTCGTTTGCTGTGGGACGGCTGCATGCTTGTGCCATCGATGATGCGAGCCATGTCAAGTGTTGGGGGCAGAATACCTATGGAGCGGCTGGTGTGCTTGATACAACGGCCCCGGTGACGCTGCCCACAGTGGTGACTGCAGGCGGCGAGCAGCCTACGAAACTGGCATTGGGATTCGAGAATAGTTGTGTCATCGATGCGGGATTCCGTCTGTGGTGCTGGGGCAGCAATCGCTTTGGGCAACTCGGTGACGGAAGCACCGAGCACCTGACTTGTACGGACGATCAAGGTGCCATAGATTGCAGTGCAACTCCAGTCGAGGTCGTCCCATGACCGATCAGAGGCAAATCAAAATCCAATCGGAGTCGGTCCCAAACCCGCGACGGGGGGGGCTGGACGAGGAACAGTCCATCAATGCCCCATTTCAAGGAATCAAGACCGCGACAAGATTCGAGCGACACCGTGACATGTGGGGTGAGACAAGTTTCTGGATGTCTGGACCGTTGGGGGTCGTTGTGGTGATGGGTGGTGTGCTTACGGTCTGTTCTTCTTGCTATGTTTCGTCGAACGATGTTGTACGTTGGGATGCTTCCCCGCCTTTCGATGGATTGATTGACCAGGATGTGGGCATGGACGCAGTTGTCATGGATGGCGGCGGGGACGCATCGGTTTTGCAGGATGAGCTTCCAACTGGGCTTCGGGAGGGGGCCTGGACGCTATCCTGGAACGATGAATTCGACGGTCCGGAGAACACTCTTCCACCCGATCCCTGGTTTTTTTTTGATGGCTGGGAACACGAGGGAGTTTGGCGCGATGCCCATTATACAAAGGGTGAACAAGCGTACTTGGATGGCCAGGGGCACCTGGCTATCGATGCTGTGCTCATCGGAGATGAATTGCATAGTGCCTATCTTCAAACCTATGACTGGACGCGTCCGAGGACGGAATGGCTCACTTTTGGTTCGGAACAGGGGCGATACTTCGAGGCAGCAATCAGACTCGATGGACTGAATGCTGGTGGTCTGTGGTTCGCGTTCTGGCTTTTTGCGCCAAGTGACACCTATGACGGCAATCCTGATACCGGCACAGAAATGGACATCATGGAATATGTTGTGGCTTATGGGGCAGAGGGTTCATGGACCAGGCAACTGCCGGAAAGAAATACGCTCAACTACATCCATGTCGCAAACATTTGGAGTCAGACCGATTCTTCGGACGCTTTCATCGACGCGTCAGATCTGGGGGTCGATCTCCGGGACGGGCGCTACCATCACTTTGGTCTCGAATGGGAGCCTGGTTTGTTGGTTTTCTATCTCGATCACATGGAGGTCTTTCGGACGCAGGTTGGAGTCTCGACGAGTGACAATGAGGCTGTGATGCTGTCACTGGAGTATGATGAAGGCCCAGATGACGCTTGGGGGCTCAACGAGAATGTTCATGACTATGCGGCGTGGCTGCCGAATCGTGTGCTTGTCGATTATGTGCGCGTTTACTCCAGGAGTGCTGGCGATGGATAGGACATAGAGCAAACAGGGTGGCGATTTTCAACGGTCATGGCTCCCCACCGCCTTCAGTTGATGCTTCGGCCACCCGGTTTGCTCTATTTTTTGTGTGGTTTCGTTGCAATGGTCGTCGATGGTGGCGCGCCTCCTTGCTGATGTTCATTTTCACCAACCAATTTCAGCAGGGTGCGCCGCCTTTTTCAATCACCTCCGTACACCAGATTCAGTTATGACTCTACCACCTCGAACAAAAAAACAATGGGAGGGCCGGGAGACTGCTCTGTGGTTTTGTGAGTATCCGATTGCAGTGACAGACACTTTGGCGGTTGATTATCTGTTTCGTTGCACTGGAGGGGATGCGGCTGTGACGAGCAACGCAGGCAGGGATGAGGAATATGCTGAAAGAGTCTGCTCAACGAGAAAGCAACAGGAGCCAATCGCCATTTCTGGGGTCAGGCCTGTTCGGTATCGTCCAGTCGTCCATTCCACTCGGGGCCTGCGACGCGGGGCTGGTCGTTCCAGAGCGTGGATCGAACCAGGTGGCGTTGTACGTTGCGTTTTGAAGATGGGTGATCCGGATGGCAGCGGAAGCGTTTCCTGCAGGGATGTAGGCGGCGTAGACCTGTCCGGGGAGCGCTGCAAGAGACGGAAAATGCAAGTCGGTCTCCTCTGCGTTTGCCTGGTGGCCATTCCGGCGAATCCAGTCCCTGTGTGGGATCAACCGATACCACTTGGGTACCACATCCAGAAAGAACTGCACTACATGACTCATGTCATCGGAGCCAGGCTCAGCCATGCCCTGGTCCCATGGGGTGTGATACCAGGACCATGAGGATGGGACCTCGTAGGGATCTTCGGTGGGGTTGTAGAAGAGCCATCCAGCATTGTCTCCATAGGTGTGGCCCGCGCATCCATTCAGAAACGCTGTGTATGCCTGCCAACGAATGTCTTCCCGAGTAGTGGTATGTGATCCTCCCGACTCAGTATCTTCATACCAGCCTTCTGAGTGAATGACCGGCTTGATAGGGGTGAGATGGTAGTCTTGCATGCACCGAATAGGGATATTGTAGAGGCGATCCCGGGATTGGCCTGTCTGCAGAAGGTTGAGAGAGAGCCAGTCACTGGAGTGATAGGCGTCAGAAGATTGACGATTGTGCGGGGATGGCCAATAGGTTCGATGGGATGGATGCAGGGTCACCATTTGGCCCTGAGTGTAGTGTTGCGCCACGTAAACACCCAGAGCGTCCCAGTCGTTCCACGATAGGTTGTTGTGGTTGGCGCTGTATTGATACTCTCCGCTCAGAATGTAAATCAGATTATAGGCACCATATCGGGCGAGTAGGTAGCGGGCCATGTTTTTTGCTGTTTGTAAATCGAGACCATCTACCAGACAGATCCAGGTGGGGAGACCGGCCACCACGAAGCCTGATTCCCACGCATAGCGCATGCGAACATCGAGTGACTCGAAAGAGTCAGGATTGAGCCTTGAAAATTCGCCCCAAGAACCGAAAAATGCCGGGCCGATTTCATTGGATTCTTTGGAGACAAAGGAGATTTGGAGCAGCGTAAAACCTTTTCGTCTCCGGTCGTCGACCCATTGATAGAAGGCCTGACTGCTCCCCTGTTCGATGGTGGCGCGCGAAGAGTTGAAGGCCCAAAATGTGTCTCCGATCCACAAAAAGGGCGATCCATCATGATAGACCAGATAGCGGCCGTCCGAACTGACGCGAAGCTGTCCCTTTAAGTTTGGGTTTGCAGCGATTTGGGAAGCCGTGGGAGAAATCACATCGAAGCTCCCCGATTGGCCCGATAGGCCTGGGTCGTTGGCTGTAGAGGTGCTGGTCCATTCATAGCGGCCGATTTCTTGTGGAGCAAAGCGCACTCGCCATTCTCGTCCTCCCGCCCAGTAGCCATCGACTTGGACCCGAGTGTTTGCGCTGGTAAAGACCACGGTCAAAGGAAAAGTGTCCCACGGATGGTCGTCATGTGCGGTGAAGCTCAACTCGAACGGCTCCCAGAGAAGGCGACCATGTGTGGGTCCGGCATCCACGCCACTGTCCAAGGATGCATCTCGAAAGTTGCTGTCCTGCTGAATGTGGCCGTCTACAGACGGTTCAGCATCTCGTGCATCGAGTGCGTCTGTGTTGGTTGGCGCTCCGTCTGTCATTGCGGCATCTGGAGCTTCGCCGGTTGTGTCCGCGTGGCAGCCGGTAGCCGCAACCAAACTAACCAAGGCGCCGATCCACCATTGGCAGGTTGTTCGTTTGTGGCCGGCAGACCTGCAAGAACAAAGTGCTGGCTTCGCCGGGTCACGGTGTGATCTTTTCATGGGTATCTCCGTGGAGTTCAATGGTGCCCGAGTGGTTGCAGGCTCGTGCATTGTTTGCGCTAGAGTTCTGTTCCTAGATGGCCCTGGCGCTGTGTTCTTGTCCCAACGATTTCGCAGCAAATACATGCAGATATCGTGCCGACATGACGTGCACCGTTGGGGGTGTCCATGATACAGCCAGGCCGGGAACGGCTGCAATGTCGGCTTCGGGTTGGGCGCTTGTGCGAGCAATGTGGCATGCATGGATCTGAAGGAACTGGGGAGAGTTGCCCCACCCACCATTCGTGCCTGTGCACTCATTTCAATTGATTCCGCTGAGGACATGGTGGCGCTCTTCGGATGCTCTCTTTTCGTTGTGGCTCACCAACATGCGCGGACATCTGTGTCGAAGGCCCATCGTAGGCATGATGCTGGATGTGTACTATGTGCGACAAGCGAATCACGACTCTCGCACCGCATGTTTTCTTGTTGACGTAGTTTGTTGTATGCAAGGATTCTTGAGTGTATGAGAAACTACGGAAGAAAGAAAAAAATAAGCAGGTGGCTAAGGGTTTTGTGGTGTTTGTGTCGCTGACGGGGTTCTAAGTTCGCTCGCCCTTGGTGGGTAATGGATGGACCTGTGGGCAGTGGGAAAAACACTGATCCGGGACGGCCTATGGCACAAGGAGTCGGGCCCTCAGGGAGATGTTATGGAGGACGAAGTCTGGGACTATCTGCTCGTGGTAGACGATAAGGTCGAAAGCCTCGACTTGATCAGCAGAACCTGTTTTCCACGCTGGCAGGTGTCGGCTTTCCAGGATACCGTGGAGGCTGTATCCTTTGCCAAGGATCATCGATTCGCCGCGGTCATTTCGGATTTTCGAACGCCCAAGTGAGTGAGGGAGGTTGGCGATGAAAGGTATCATATTCAACGACTTCGAGGAGATGGTGGTAGAGGCATACGGGCAGGAGGCCTGCGAGACGCTCATCAGTGAGTCGGATCTCAAGACTGAAGATGGCATGTTCATTGGGCCGGAGACCTATCCTTTCGAGGACCTGGTGGCCATCGTGGCCACTGCCAGCAAGGCGACCGGACACTCTGTGGAGGAACTGGTTCGCTCTTTGGGGGAGTATCTGTTTTCCAAGCTGGCGGCGAAGTTTCCTTCGTTTGTCAAGCAAGCCATGGATGCCAGGATGCCAAATCGTTTTTGAAGACTATTGGGAAAATCATCCATATTGAGGTACACAACCTTTTTCCCGAGGCAAGCCTCCCGAAGTTTTCCTACGAGGACCCAGGCCCGGATCATTTGGTGATGATCTATGATTCCGAGCGTCATCTCTGTGACCTTGTCGAGGGTCTATTGGTTGGGGTTGGGAGACATTTTGGACAGGAGATCGAGTTCACCCAGAGTCTCTGCACCAAACGCGGGGATCCCCACTGTCGTTTCGAGATCACGTTCGGCCCGAGGGGCCAGTAGCATGGAGGGGAGAGGTTCGTTCATGGCAGATGTCAATCACGTGCCTCCCGCCGGCACTCCGGCGTCACTCGAACTTTTGAGACGCCGTCTGGATCGGGAACGCAAGATCCGCAAACGTCTCGATGAGATGATCGAGGACAAGACCAGGGAACTGTTCATGGCCATGGAGTCTCTCCAGGACCAAAAGCAGGCCCTGAGTCGGCTGTCGGCAGGCGTGGCTCACGAGATCAACAACGCTCTCAATTTCGTGCGGTGCAACGCGCAGCATGTCGAACGATACGTGAGCGTTTTCGAAATCGTCCTGGATGCGTACAGGGGAGGCGTGGCTCAAGACCCGGACAAGGTCCGGGTGTTGGGGGAGTTCGAGTCATCCCAGGGCCTGGATTTCATCCGTTCGGATCTTCCCAAGCTGCTGGCGGCCGTTCATACTGGGGTGGCCAGGGCGGCTGACATCGTTCGAGAGCTTGGAGCCTTCAGTCGTCCGGCCGGCGAATCCATGGAACTGATTTCCGTGCAGCGCCCCATCGACATGGCTTTGACCTTTTCGACGAATAGTCTCAAGCGCAAGGTGACCGTGCACACAGACTACCAGCAGGCAGACCCGGTCTTGTGTCACGTGGGACAACTCTGCCAGGTGTTGTTGAATATGTTTATCAACGGCGGTTTTTGTGTCGTGGTATGATCTTCACGTGTTGGATACTGCGTCCGGGATGACGAGCCGCCTATGAGGTTTACGTGCTGTTGGTCCGGGGAGAGTTGGAGGTGACGAGGTGCGTAGTCTTTGGGTTCTTGGATTGACTGGAATGTTTCTCTCTTTTCCGGGGTGTGGAGACGAAAACCAGGGTCATCCCCAGCCCGGTCCTGGAGAAACCTGCTCTGGGGCCTTTAGCTGCATGCTCGGGTATCTTTGTTCGTCCGATGGAGTCTGTGTGGAGCGCGGCCAGCCCGGGGCTTACGAGCAGGGAGATGCCTGCGCGAGCACTCACGATTGTCGCATGGACCTGGTCTGTTCCTCGCAGGGGCGATGTGTGCTTCCCGGCAGCGGGGGAGAAGGCGACGTCTGTGTCGGGCCCGAGGACTGCGGAGCGGACCTGGTTTGTTCCTCCGACGGCCGCTGTCGCGGGCAGGGAGAGCCAGGGACTGGTGACGTGGCAGATGCCTGCAGCGGTGCCATGGATTGCCAGATGGGATTGGCCTGCATGCCGGATGGTGCCTGCGCCGCCGTTCAGTGGTGGGACGGTATCGACTGTTCGGCCAGTGACACCGACGATGGGCCTGCCAGAGCCTATTTCGAGGTGCCCAGACAGGGAGAGCCTCTGGTGGAGTTTTATCGGCTGCCCTTTCCCAACGACATCCGTTTCCACGACGGACACCTGGATCTCACCGGCCATCCTGCACCACAGTCGGATGCCGCAGGGGATCTGCTGCAACGCTATTTGACCCTCATCGAACAGACGGCCAGGGGCTTTTCTCCGAACCAGGCCTTCCTCTTTCGGTTCTCCGTGCCGTTAGACTTCGATACTTTGCAGCTTGGAGATGATCCCACATTGTACATTGTGGACATCACGCCTCAGTCTCGGTCCTACGGCAGTGGCGGCAACATCTCGGTGTTTACTACGAGTGGCCGGGGACGCTCCATATGCCAGAACTGGCTGTCGGTTCGTCCCCAGGCGGGCTGGCCCCTGCAGCCCGGTGACACCTATGCCGTCATCCTCACCAAGGGGTTGAAGGGACTCAAGGATGGAGTTTCGGTAGAACTGAGCAGAGACGCGGATTTCGACGCCTTGATGACGGCCTACCAGAACGGGACAGCCCCGGATGATACAGACCTTGCCGCAGCTTTTCGGGCCTACCAGCCCCTCTGGGATGCCCTCGACGACGCCACCAACGTTCCTCTGCCCACTCCTCCGGAGCAGATTCTCTCCGCAGCGGTTTTTACTCTGTTTCGGCCTCGGACGATGGTGGAGAGACTGCGGCAGGCTGTGCGCGAGGACCCAGCCGTGCCCACACCAACCATGCAGACGATTGCTCTCTGTGGTGATGCCGATCCCGAACCATGCGAGCCTCCGTCGGATCGATATCACCAGTTTCTGGCGCAGGTGGGGTTTCCTGTCTTTCAGTCGGGGACCAGACCCTATGCGACCCAGGATGATGGCGGGGCCGTGAAATGGGACCTGGACGGCAACCCGGTGGTGCAGGGGGCGGAAGATGTGGATGTGGTCCTGACGGTCCCAAAGGACCTGCCCATGCCAGAGGAAGGCTGGCCTGTGGTGATTTTTGCGCATGACACGGGCGGCAGCAGGCTGTCGTTCATTCACAACGGGGTGGCGGAACTGCTCAGTCACGTAACCCTGGACGGAACGGACCTTGGGTTCGTGGTGATCAGTTACAATGAAGTGGAACATGGCAGTCGCCGGGGCGGGAGTGATGAGGCCCCCGAGGTGTTGTTCTTCAATCCGCTCAATCCGTTGTCGGCCCTGGGCAATTCTCTGCAGGGTGCTGCGGACTTGTTCCAGATGGTGCGCCTTGTGGAAAACCTTGACATGGACATCCCGGGATTCGGTCCCCTGCGCCTGGATCCCAGCCGCATCTATTTTTATGGTCATGGCCAAGGCTCGGACGTGGGTGCGCCGGCCGCGGCCTTCGAGCCCGACATCCGCGCGGTGGTTTTGAGCGGTGCTGGCGCCCATATGATGACTTCTCTATTGTTCAAGCGTCGCCCCATGGATCTCCATGGCCTCATGGAGGTGGCCTTGATGGATTCACAACTGAATCTGGATCATCCCTGGCTGAACCTGTTCCAGCTCTATTTCGATCCTATCGATCCAGTGAATTTTGGACATGTCCTGGGCCGCTGGGCCCCTCAGCAAGGGCGTGACCTCCTCCAAATTTATGGCCTCGGAGACAGCTTCTCGCCGGAGCAGACCATGGCCGCCATGGCCAGGAGTCTTGGTTTGGAAGTCATGGCTCCGGTGCTGGTGTCCATCGAGGGGGTCTCCGAGTATGATGGAGCCTATCCTTTGTCGGGCAATGCCGTGGTGGCAGGCGACCGGCACACTTTGGTGTTGCTCCAGACGGATCCGCAGGGAGCCTATGATGGACACGACGTTGCGCAGCAGGATCCGGCCACTGCTGGCCAGATTGCCCGTTTCTTTGCGTCTGCTGCATTGTACGGACTTGCGCAGGTTCCTGCGCGCAGTGCACGGTGAATAGACTGTTCATTTGACTCAGGGAGACAAAATTAGGTATCACGATTGAGTAAGAACGATTGGTTGGGGACAGGCGTTGATATCGAAAACTCGACGGGAGGAATGAAATATGGCGCATGGAGACGATGAAGATTTGATCCGAGAAGGAGAATCCTTCTATCGAAAGCTCCGAACCAGGATGGCGACATGGCTTGCGGGAAAGGGACAGAGCAGCAAGTGGGCCGATGTGCTCATGTTGGCTCCTGACCTCTTCTACACGATGCTTTGTCTGCTCAAGGACGACCGCGTTTCTGCGGCGCAGAAAGCCAAGCTGGTGGGAGCCATCGTCTATTTCATTTCTCCGGTGGACCTGATTCCGGAAGGAATCGTGGGGCCTGTGGGATACATCGACGATATCGCCCTGGCGGCCTACGTCCTCGACCAGATGGTCAACGGCGTGGACGAGGAGGTGGTTCGGGACTGTTGGCCCGGCACGGACGAGGACGTGCTCGAGGTGCTCAAGCGCATCCTGGCCGTTGCGCGCAATCTTCCAGCAGGCGTCTGGAGCCGTTTGACGCAGATGGGCAAGGGATCGTAGAAAAGATCGAGAGTCGAGTCGTATGATGACTGCAGTCGGGCGTGCGAGGTGATGACTTGCTTCGCGGCCCGGAATTTTGGGAGTATGTTTTTCACGATAGGAGGATGACATGAGACGACATGCACTGGCATTGACGGTCCTGGTGTCCGGCACAATCCTGGGGATGCTCAGCGGTTGCGACACCACCAGTTCTGAGAATGTGAAGACTTCGGGTATCTGGGCCAAGTTCCAAGTGGACGACAACGCAGACGGCACGGTCACCGCCTGGGCCCTTCTCCGGGTGGGTGGTCCCACGGGGACCATCGTGGACCTGACGGGTGGCGAGCACGTCGAATGCAACGGCGCCTCCCTGACCGAGTACCTCGATCCCGTTACGAATCTGCATTGGTCCCGAGGCGTGATCCCCGCCTCGAACGATGGGCAATACACTTTCGAATTTGTGCGCACCGACGAGACGGTCTCCACAGAAATCAGCGCGGCCGATCCACCGATGATCGACCAGGTGGCCCAGGGCAGTGCTTGGTATGCTGGTGAAGACGGCATCATCACCTGGGATACCACCTATCCAGGCGACAAGGTGGACATCGACATCCAGGGAGACTGCATCGACGATGTTTCCTACCTGGATCTGCCGGACAACGGGAGTTTCACCGTGCCGTCCGATGACATGGCAATGAGCGGCCAGGGGGACGTCTGCGACGTCACGGTGCAGGTGACGCGGTATGTTGGCTACGATGTGAATCCGGCGTATCAGGGCGGCGAGGCCTGGGCCACGTCCTTCGACGCAGTGACGGTGACCTTCAGTCCGCCTCCCCTGCAAAACTAACCCGCAGACCTGGTTGTCCGTTTGGTGTCAGGGACGATACTTCCCTTAGAATCCAGTGTCTCTCCTTTCAAACCCCTGTCTCGACGTGCAGGTCATGGCGGATGGGGGTGGAACATAGGGTGGCTTCCCGTTGGAGACCGGCCGTAAGCCGAGTTCTGTCCCTCCGTTGGTTTCCCTCGGGAGGTGGCGACCATTCATCTAGGCCCTGGATTGCTCCAGGGCTCGAGCGACGACCTGGAGGCTTGGGGGAGGGCACCCTGGGCTCGAAGGCCCGCCTCCTGTTTGTCTTGCTCCGGGTGGGGTTTACCATGCGACCCTCGTCACCGAGAGCCCGGTGCGCTCTTACCGCACCCTTTCACCCTTACCGGACACAGGGGTCCGGCGGTTTGCTTTCTGTGGCACTTTCCTTCGGGTCACCCCGACTGGGCGTTACCCAGCACCCTGCCCTCTGGAGCTCGGACTTTCCTCCCGTGCCCTGGTGGGGCACCGGCGGTCGCCTCACCGGCTCCAGCGGGAAGCCATTTTGGGGGATACTGCGATTCATTGGTTTGTCAATCTTTGGATGAAAAATTCGGACCTTGACAATCCAAATCATGGATCCAAAGTGTCGTGCGAAAATCCAGCAAAGGGGTGTGCTCGAATGCTCATCGTTGCAGAAACCAAAGTGTCCGAGGTGTTGAAGCAGCATCCAGAACTCAAGGATGTGCTCATCGGCCTCAACCCGAAATTCAAGCTTCTCGACAACCCGGCGGTGTTTCGGACCCTGGGCCGAATCGCTCGTATGAAGGACGTGGCACGTGTCGGGAACATGAGTATCTGCGAACTGCTCTATCCGCTCAACGAGGCCTTGGGACAGCTCGATGCCATGGCTGCCATCTGTCCCGAATGTCTCGAGGAAGAGGACCCCAAGCCTCTGGACGAAGCGATGGTTACGGTGCCTTCCAAACCCGAGGCCAATGGAGAGGAATGGGTCGTTGAATCTTCCGCTGAGGCCCTTGCGGCTTGGTGGGACGAACGTTCCGGATACCAACAGTACGACCTGACGGGGCTCGACGAGGACCCGTTTCATTTCATCATGGAGAAAGCCTCCCCCTTGGATGTGGGGCAGGGCTTTGGGATCATCCAGGAATTTCGGCCCGAGCCGCTCTTGAACGTGCTTTCCACCATGGGGTTCGAATTCGTGGTGGAACGTCGCGGTGCGGATCGATATCGGGTCTGGTTCCATCGTTTGCGAAAACCCGCCCAGCGCAAAGCGGCCTCGGACCATCGGGTGGGCCTGGTGCTCCAGTCCGCCACCCCGGTGGTCTGGCCCATCCTGGCACGCATGATGGCCAGTGAGCGTCTCACGTCCAAGGTGCGTTTCGACGAGATCAAGGTTTGGGACAAGACGGAACAGCACCTGGCCTGGCTTCTGAAGGGGCGGGCGGACGTGACGTTTTCGGCCGTGGTGGCGGCCACGCGCTTTTATGCCAGGGGCGTGGACATCAAGATGGCCTCTGTGGACGTATGGGACAACTTCTTCATTCTCTCCCGATCCAAGCCGGTGCGAAGTCTCGCTGACCTGGCTGGTAGGACCCTGAGAGTGCCCCTGATCAAGAACGCACCTCCCTTTGCGGTGCTTTCCTATCTCCTCAAGGCAGAGGGAATGGACCCTGCAAAACTTGCCTTTGCTTTTGGTGAGCCTTTTGGCCGGGCCGAGGAAATCGCAGAGGGGTTCATGGCGGGCCGATACAATACGGTGATGCTCCGTGAGCCGGAAGCGAGCATTGCCTTGGCCGGGGCTGGGCAGGCTGCGTTCGAGCCTCTTTCGTTTCGTACTCTCTGGGAGAAACTCCATGGGCCGGGAACCATGCTCCCCAACGCGGGCTTGGTGTTCAAGGGCGCGTTCCTTCACAAACATCCCGAGGAAGCGCGACTTTTCATGGAGGAACTCGAATCCGCCATGGAGTGGGTTCGGACGCATCCACAGGAGGCTGCTGCATTGGCCGAGGAACACATGCGCCTGGACAAAAAGGCGGCGGACCTGTTCGTTTCTCGCGTGACGTTTTTCCACGTGCCTGCTGCTGCGGCCAAGGATCAGGTTGCGCGCTATCTCCAAGTCCTGGTAGACGAAGGTGGGATGAGGCTCAAAGGGGCGACCATGGAAAAGGCCCTGGAGATATTCGACATCCCGGAGAGTATTTTTCCCAAGGAGGCGACGAGCATGGAAGAAAAGATCGTGGAGGCCATCAACAAGGTCGAGCATCCAGAGATCGCCATGAGCCTGGTGGATCTTGGTATGGTCAGGGACGTGGCCGTCAACGATGAAGGCCATGTGACCATGGCGCTGGTGATCCCTTTTATGGGCATTCCAGATGTGATCAAAAACTTCATGTCGAACAGTCTCGTGCAGGCGGTGCGTCGTGCCGGCGGCGAAGTGGATGAGATCCGCGTCGAGGTTATGACCGACGAAGAACGCCAGATGTTCTTCCAGCGCGAGCAGGCCAACTGGCGCGCCTGAGTCTTTCGTTTTTTCTCGAATCGGCCCTGGGTCGTTCGGGGTGCCTGTAAGAGACCCGATTCATGAATGTCTGGTTTCAAAAGAACGTGCTTGGTGGTTGCAAGTTGCCATAAGACCATAGGTCCCCTGACTTCCTGAGTCAGCCCGCATCGAGGGATGTTCGGGGGGAGGGTAGTTTGCCGGCCGGGTCCAAGTGGGGTAAAACGAACAAGGCGAAAAGTGGTTGTGTGTTTGGCACTACAGTGTGTGGCACCACATCCGAATCCATGAAACGAGATGATGCGTCAGTCTCGATTTGGCGCACATAAAGCGGGTCCGGCAGGCGCGAACCGAGATGCAGGCCGATGGACCCCTGGAGACGAGCGATGGTGACTCCCGAAGAATTGGTGGCGGATTGGGAGACCAAGACGCAATTCTTTGCTGACATGGTGCCCCGCACCCTTGAGATGTGGAACAAGGTCCTGCTGGAGCGCTCGACGCAACTCCTGGACCGCGGTTTTCATGTCCAGCATGAGGCGCTCTCCCTCTTCCTGGACCTCGTAGACCGGGCCTTCGATGCATTGGAAAAGACCATGACGCCGGGCCGAGGCGCGCAAGGCGGGCCTGTCGGGCCGGCTGGGCGGTAAACCATGGGAACATGGAAATGTCCGGCCTGTGATTCGTTCAACCCTGACTCAGTGGATGAATGTCTCACCTGCGGGGCCACCCGCCGGGGCCTCAAGGAAGTGATCGACGGTGCACCCAAGGAGGTGCTCGTCACCTGTCCCGTCTGCCGGGGGAACAACGTACTCAATCGGACCATGTGCCAGTGGTGTGGTGCTCCGCTGCCCCTGGGCCCTGGGGAGGGCGTGGGGGATGCCACGAATCCCATGCTCCAGCCTCCCGCTGTCGGACAAGAGATTGGTCTTGACGACTTATTGGCTGGAGGAGACCTGTCTACGGTGGAAGACGTGCCCATGATCGGGGATGACGATGGATTGTCCCTCGAAGGAGACGGTCCCACGGCTCCCTCGCTGCAGACTCCCCCGGCATTGGCGGTGGGAAGGCATTCGGGCAGGGCGGCAGCGCCTGGGCCTGTCGGCCGGTCCGCCCAGGGCAAGGTTTCGGAAGGGCAGGACCGCGGGGGGCGGGAGACGAGGAACTGCTTTACCTGCGGGATCAGCCTGCAACCAGACGAGTGGGTTCTGGTTGCCGGTCCAAGGATCCTCTGTCGTGCCTGTTTCCACGAGGAGTTCGGCCGAAACAAGGAGCAGGATGCCGACGCTGTGCAGGCCCCGACGTCTCGAGAGGCCCGGGCCGACGGCCTGTCCCACGGCACTGCCGGCCGACGGGGCTGGGGATGGCTCCTGGCTGGAGGGGTGCTGATCATTGCCGGGATCGTGGTGACCGCTGCCCTGGGTTTTGTGTGGGGCTTTACTCCTCTGGCGGGTGGGATGGTGCTTGGTGGCGTGGGCCTGGTCCAATGGTTGTCGGCAAAGAATCCACCCAGGCCGGCCGGTGATTCCATGTCCCCTCCGGATCGGGCCGGACTGTCTTCCTGACGATTCGTTTCCGGCGTTGCCAGGGGGGCGGGTCTGCGTCTGCTATCCACCTGTCGGATGGTGACTGCCGTCCTTGCTGTTTCTGGGCTGGTCCGTCCTGTCTTTCTCGGGATCCTGGTCCAGGGATTGGTCCTTGCCTGCTCGGATGACATGTGAAGGCAGATCCCGAAAGAGGAGCGTGAGTTCCAGGGCGCCGTCTCTGAGTTCTGTTTCCACGGGGAAGCCGTATTTCTTGACGATGTGGAGCATGGGCCTGTTGTGGGGGAGCACCTGTGCGCGCAGTCCTGCAATGCCCTGGCCCCTGGCCACGCGGATCAGATGCCGGATGATGGCTGTGCCGATTCCCCGGTTTCGGTGGTCTTTGTGGACCATGACGGCGAATTCAGCCAGGTTCAGACGACGGTTGAGGATATATTGGCCAGCCCCCACCAGGGCTTCGTCGTCTCCCCTGGGAATCGTGGCCACTACGCCCATCTCGTCTCTGTAGTTCGTTCGGCAGAGTTTCTGGGCCGCCTCGTGGGGCAGGGACGTGATGTTGCTGAAGAATCGGTAGTACCGGTCATTGTCGGTCAAGCCGTGGAACAGTTCCTGGATTCTCCGTTCGTCCGTGGGACGCACCGGACGGATGGTCAGCGGCATATCGTCTGTCAACGTGACGTGTGCCGTCAGTTCGCGGTCTTCGCAGGGCCCCTCGGGTGGCGGGAGTTGATCCGGATAGACATACCGTTTGGCCTTGGCTGCTTCCAGGAGTTCTTTGCGGAACGTGGGATGGGCCACGTCGATGACGGCAAGGGCTCGCTCCCGGACGGATTTTCCCCGGAGCATGGCGATACCGTATTCTGTGACGATGTAATGAACGTCTGTTCTCGTGGCCAGCACCACCATGTTCTCGTCGAATCGGGGGACGATGCGCGAGTTGCCGTCTACGTCCAGTGACGAGAGGGCGACGATGGCCCGACCGCCCCTCGCCTGTCCGGCTCCTCTCAGGAAATCAGCCTGCCCCTCGGGGCCCGAGAACGGACGCACCCCGGACAGCGGACCCGCTGCCTGTCCCGTGAGGTCGACCTGCTGTGCGGAGGCCACCGAGACCATGAGGTCGTTTTGAGCGATGACATGGGGATCGTTGACGTGGGCCGATTCCTTGAGCAAACACGATGGATTGCCGTCCACGAAATCGTAGAGTCGTTTCGTTCCCAGGCAATAGGAGGCCACGATCTGGCCTTGGTGGATGCTCTTTGCCTGGTTGGTGATGGCTCCAGCCTCCATGAGGTCGAGGAGCCAGTCTCCGAAGAACTCGGTGTGCACTCCAAGATTTCTCCGGTCCATGAGCGCGCGCACCGCCTGGGTGGGTACGATCCCCAGTCCCACGTGGAGCGTCGCCCCATCTGGGACCAGACCTGCGACATGCCGGCCGATTTCTGCATGGGCCTCGTCGCCCGAAAGGGGATGGATCTCCGGCAGGGGATCGGCACTGCGAACGAAGGCGTCGATTTCTGTGACATGCAAAAAACCGTCGCCGTGAACCCTGGGCAGGGATGGGTTGACCTGGGCGATCACCAGGTCTGCGCTCCTGGCCGCAGCGCGGACCACGTCCACCGAGACGCCCAGATTGACGAATCCGTGATCGTCTGGTGTGCTGCATTGGATGAGTGCCACGTCCAGGTGGATCGTATGGTTTGCAAAGAGGCGTCCCAGGCGGGAAAGTTGCACCGGTGTGTAGTCTACTGTTCCCTTTTCGATGGCTTCTACGGCCTGGGGGCCGGTGCCGAAAATGTTCATTCGGAGCCGCTCGTCTGGAAGGTCCGCAAGGATGTCGGCCGTCTGGATGGGCCAAAGCTGCATCACTTCGGCATCGGCCAGGTTCACCGGGATGGTTCGGAGCCGTTCGGCCAGGCGGAAGGGCTCGGCAGCCGCGGTGCCCAGAAAAATGCGAGCGCCCGACGGCACCTGCTCGAGGGCTTCGTCTGCTTCCATGAGCCTGTCTCGGAACCATGCTCGCCACGTCATGGGTATTCTCCTATGGTGCATCGTTTCTGAGCCGTCTCTGCCCAGGGATGCGCTTTCGATTCGCGGTTCCCTGGCCGGTCCGACGGTCCGACTGTTCGCTTTGTTCCGCCCCAAAGAGGTGGTACCATGCCACGATGTCTGGGGCAACGGACGCTTCGATGAGAATTCCAGGGTTCCGAACGTACATTGGTTCATGGGACGAACGAGACAAGTCATGATGAACAGAACGGTGGCAAGGTGGTCTGCCCGGAAAAAGGTTGTAGCCCCTTTTGGTGTCGCTCTCATTGGGATCCTTTGGAGTCTTCCCTCCCAGGCCCAGGGCGGAGGCAGCGGCGCCGGGCAACGTGGCGGGAAGACATCACGGCAGGATCCGGGCGTTTCTGCGACGTCTCGTGTCGCAAGGCCCGGGCAGGCTGCCGCATCGCAGGATGCTTCTCCTCTCCAGGCTGGTCAGCCCTGGATCGTGGCCCTGCTGCCGCCTAAGGTGGGCGGTGAATACGAAGGGCCCATGAATTCGTTTTTTACCACGGAACTGCGCAAGGGGCTCACCCAGGCCGGCCAGATGGTGGTGGCCGAGGAGAAGGTGTCGTCTTACGTGCTGCGGCATCCTCTCTGGTATGAATGCAGGGATGGCGTGTGTCTGAGGACCTTTTTCGACGAATTGGGTGCGGAACTCATCCTGCGGCTCACGGTGGAAGTCCTTGGAAAGAACTTCGATTTTTCCCTTCAGGTCATCGAACCGGGGGGCAAAATCCGGCTTAGAAGGCAGGCTCGATGTGATATTTGCACGTTGAGAGAGGCCAGGGCCACGGCCCGCAAGCTGGGCCTGGTAGTTGGGCGCGACCTTGGGCAAAAAAGACCGCCGGCTCCCAGGCCGGAATGCGTGAAGGCTGCAGACTGTGGCCAGGGAAAGACTTGTCGCCGTGGCAAATGCGTGGGACTGCCCCGGCCCAAGCCAGAGTGCGTGAAGGCAACGGATTGCGAGTCGGGGAAGACTTGTGCGCAAGGTCACTGTCGGGCCGTTGCCAGGCCTCGACCCAGACCTCGGCCCAGACCTCGGCCCGCGGCGTCGATCCGTCCAAAACCGAAGCCTGCTCTTTGGGACAGGCCGCATCCCTGGGGACAGTTCGCCCTGGTGACGGGAGGTGTGGCGCTGGTGTCGCTGGTGACAGGCGCGACGCTCGCTGCGATAGATGGCAGGCCCACCTGTTCCCGGGCGCATCCAAAAGTGTCTTGTCCCGAACGCTATGATACCTTGGGTGCCGGGGTGGGATTTTTGATCTTTTCCGGGGTGGCCGCTGCTGCCAGTGGTTTCTTTACGTACCTTTGGTGGCGCCACAGGGCATCGAAGAAACATCGCAAGGTCGGCCTGTTCGTGGCTCCATTTCGGGGCCGGAGGGGCGATGTCGGACTGTCTGCCGCGCTGCGATGGGAGTATTGAAGATGAAGGGGCGAGCGATGAGACGATGGCCCGACGACAGAGGAAGTACAGCGGTCGAGGTAGCCTCCGGGCGTTGCCATCGGCGGCTTGTGGACCGGTCGGCCGGCTCTCTCGTGTTTGCGGGATTGGGGGGCGCGACCTTGGTCTTGGCCTCCCTGCTGGCTTGCACGGAGAAGAACCCCGACTACGATCCAGATGCCTATTGCACGGCAGGCGAAAGGCGTTGCGCCGGCGAGTTGGTGGTGGAGGTTTGCATGCCCTCGAACGAGTGGCCGGATCTCTCGAGCGGCGAGCCTTGGGTCCAGGACTGTTGGGATGGCACCACCTGCGACGAAGGAGCCTGCGTGCCTTCCCCGGTCCAGCCTTGTGTGACCCAGGCCGATTGCAGTGGGAGTGACGTCTGCACCATCCTGGTTGATCCGGGCTGGTCCGACCGCTTGGCGACCTTTTGCATACCATCTCCCAATCCTTCCGGATTCGAGTCCGGCGTTGCCTGCAACTCGGGGGATCAGTGCAAGTCTGGACGCTGCACGCGTCAGGTCTGTTTCAGCGCCTGCCAGTCACCTTCGGACTGCAGCACCGACGGCTACGAATGTGTGGGGTTGGAACTGACCATCGACGGGGTCCGGTCGAACAAGACGGTGTCGGGCTGTGTGCCCGTCAGCCAGTGAGGAATGTTGAATGAAGCGTTGCACGAAGTGCGGCAAGGATCTCTCCGATGACGCCTTGTTCTGTCCGCGCTGCGGTACCAAGCAGGCGTCGGGCACCGCCTTGGTGGGCACCATGGTGGCCGAACGCTATCTGGTCCAAAGTGAGATAGGACGAGGGGCGAGCGGCACGGTATACCGTGCGAGGCATGTTGCTCTGGGGACCCATGTGGCCATCAAGGTTCTCCATCCTTCCTTGAGTGGCGATGAGGCTGCCATGGAGCGGTTCCGCAAGGAAGCCGTGACCGTGGCATCCATCGACAATGAGCACGTGGTGCAGGTTTTCGACTTCGGCCGGCTGCCGGACGGCCGATTCTACATGGTCATGGAGTTGCTCGAAGGCCAGACCCTGGATCGTCTCTTCGAGCAGGGCCTTCCGCTCGATGTGGGCAGGGCCATCGACATCACGAGCCAGGCGGCCGAGGCCCTGGCAGAGGTCCATGCCATTGGATTCGTGCATCGGGATTTGCGGCCGAGAAACCTGTTTGTTGCAAAACGCAAGGGCCGGGAGGATTTCGTCAAGATTCTGGACTTCGGGATGTCGAAGTTGCTCAGTCCTGGAGTCTCACCCCAGGCGACCCTGGGTGTGCGGTTCTCCGATCCCATTTACATCGCCCCTGAGCAGATTCGTGGCGAGCCGGTGGACCGGCGCACCGACATCTACTCGCTCGCCGTGCTCTTGTACCAGATGCTGACCGGCCGGCCGCCCTTTTCCGGTTCCGGGGCCGTGGCAGTGCTCGACCAGCAACTCGAGAAGATGCCGCCTGTGCCCAGCAGCCTGCGGCCGGGGATTTCTCCGCTGCTCGACGCTGCTGTGCTCAAAGCTCTGGCAAAGAATCGGGAGACTCGTTTCGACACCATGATTGCGTTTCGAGATGCATTGCACAAGGCGCTCGATCTTGGGCTTGGATCGGGAACCGGGAAACGCTCGGGCACCGGGAAGACACCGCGAACCGGGGAGACATCACGAACCGGAGTCGGAGCAGGATCAGGTGCAGAGGTTCGACCGGCCGGCCGCTCCGGAACAGGCCGGGATGTTCCCGAAACGACTTTGAATCGCGGTATGTCTCGTGACGGAAACGTCCATGCTCAACCCAAACCCGGATCTGTGCCCATCGACATTGATCCGGACAAGACCGTGCTGGGCATGGGCGGCCCGGTTCCGCCCCCAGCGAGCCGCGATGTCGTCATCGAGGAGAAAGTGTCCCGCCAGGAGACCGGCCTGCAGAGTCCTGCCGGTGCTCCGACCAAACGAGCGCCCTCTGAACCAGAGGACTCGGCTAACCACACGCAGGGTTCTGGAAACCTGACTCCCGACATGGAGGCCGTTGCCGGGAAGACGATGGATGAATCCGGCCCTCCTTCGCAAGCAGAGCAGGTGGCAACGGGGGAGAAGACCTCGACGGAGAATACCTCGACAGACGAGACATCGAAGGGGGAGACATCGACAGACGAGACATCGAAGGGGG
>CAZIJS010000050.1:0-1659 GCA_964539505.1 uncultured Myxococcales bacterium | reverse complement strand
ATAGACGAAACATCGAAGGGGGAGAGATCGATAGACGAAACATCGAAGGGGGAGAGATCGATAGACGAAACATCGAAGGGGGAGACATCGCAGGAGCGGCCGACTGGACCAGATGAACAGGCTGCGGATCCCACCATGAGCCAACTGTGGTATGCCGAGGGCGAGGAAGCCCAGAAGGCGCTGGCCGCCCTCGCAGCGGGAGAACAAGAGAGCCAGACCACGCTGCCGGCCATGTACCGGCAGATGGACTCGGGGCGGCGCGGAGCCTCGGGAAAGATGCTCGTCTGGGTGACTCTGGCTGCGCTGGCCATCGTGGCAGCCCTGGTGGGAGTCCTGGCCTGGAAGCACCGAAACAAGGGCAGTCAGGATGCCGGGGCCCAAGAACGGATCGCGGCCGCCGGTCAGAGGACAGATGCCAGGGTGGCTCGGGATGCCGGCAGCTCGACCCAGGGTGTCGATGCCCGCCCGATTTCCGAGAAAGACGCATCTGTGCTGACCGGCAGGGATGCGGCGATTCTTTCATTGCCACCAGATGAACTCCTGGTGCCTGGGGGCCGGAAAGGTGCCGGAGGCCGCCCCAGGACAGGCTCGGGACGCAAGTCGAGATCCGGTCATTCTCATGGTCGCGCGACTTCCAGAGACGGTGACAGGCTTCCCAGACCCCCGGACGAGGTGGCTCGTCCGGGATCCGGGAAACCCACCAGCACGGCATCCAAAGAGATCGCCGCCGGGCGCACCGCCTTGAGACGCGGGGACCTGGCAGGGGCCAAGGCACATTTTCTCAAGGCCAAGTCTTTGGGTGGTGGCTCGCGGGCGCTGTCCGGGTTGGGAGAGGTTGCCTTCGAACAGGGACGATACGGCGAGGCGGTCCGTCTGCTCAAACGGGCGTCACGGTCCGGCTCGGTACATAGCCTGGTGTTGCTGGGAGATGCCTATTTCAAGTCGGGCAAGCTGCGGCAGGCCAAGGCTGCCTACGAACGCGCCCTGAGAAAGAGTCCTTCCAACCGTGCGGCCAAGCGCAATCTGGAGATCGTGCGACGCAGATTGGGGGAGAGCCGGTAGCACTCCGTCCTTTTTCCTTTCGTGCTCGCCCCCCCGTCCCCCGGATCTCGGTTTTCGGTGCGAAAATACACCGGGTCTTGCTCCGGGCGACGGCTTCGCGAGAACAGTTCGAGGCTGGACACCACACCGGGCCTTGCATGGGCCGACGGTTGGGCGAAGAGCAATGTGCAGTGAGACATCACACCGGGCCTTGCTCCGGGCGACGGCTTCGCGAGAACCGGTCCAGCCTGGCGGCTGTCGCGGTTCACCTCGCCTCGGCCGAAACGCTTGAGCCCTCGCTGTCTCGGGCAGCGCGTTTCAGACGCCCCCTTCGCAGAGTCCCGGTGCGCTGTTCCGGCAGAATGCGGCTTGTCTTGGGGCCGGGCCGGAAGGACAACACGATCCATCCTGGTTTGCCTGTCTGCGATGCGACATCACACCGGGCCTTGGTCCAGTGTCTTGTCACTCAGATTGGCACGAGAGGATCATGTCCATTCCGGGGGGCTGCGCCCCCCTCAAGCCCACCCGACAACTATCCTGACAAAGGGGGGGGCCTGAACCGCTGTTTTTATGCATTACGGAATCACTTCCCACCGAGCGCCCCGTCCCCTGCCGACA
>CAZIJS010000049.1:0-23800 GCA_964539505.1 uncultured Myxococcales bacterium | reverse complement strand
CCCTGGCTGCCGGGTCATGGTCATCTGTTCGAACTTACTGAAATCGAGATTGGCCGGGTCGGATGGGGCCGTGGTAGAGTAATAGAGCACCGGCGGCGTGGCGAGCCCTTGGTCGTCTGTCACCTGGGCTTGCAGGGAAATGTCGTCGAAGGTTTCCACCTGCCCCTGGGATTGGTGGGTGATTGCAGGCGGTTGCCCGGGACAGTTTGACTGCAGGTCACGCCGAATCACGATGGTATATTTTTTCTTGGTGATGTGTCCGTCGCGATCATTGGCGGCAAGATTGAGGACGTAGAGATCGGATGCTTCCACCTGTTTCGGTTCTGGGCACCAGGAGAAAGTTCCCGCCAGGGGATCGTCCTGGGTGAATTCATAGCCTGTCTCGATGGGGTCTTCCAGATAGATGTCCACTTCCGAACTGTCCAGGTCTTCGACGACGACGTCCACGTCGAGGCATTGCTGGGTGGCCAGATCCAACGTGGTCCCATCCCCGAGAGGTTTTCGGAATACGGGCACGGCATCCCCGGCCTGCACCGTCACGGTGAAGGACACATCCACCTTGTTTTTTCCATCGGAGACAACCACGGTCAGTTCGTGGATCCCCACGTCCATGGCCATGGGAGTCCAGTGGAGATAGGCGGCCTGAGGACCGAATGTCTCGAACCTTGGCGGGTGGGGTCGTTGGTCCATGTCTTTGATGCTGGGCGCTTGCAGGGTAAACGTCAGGGCATCACCTTCCGGATCCCTGCCTTGCACCAGGACCACGAGTTCTTCACCCACAGTGGCCGTCTGGTCGGCGATGGGATCGACTCCAGGAGCGCCGTTCTGGGGACAGCCTGGCCAGGTCAAAAAAACAGACAGGAAAAACACGGCGATCCACAGTGCCGCAGTTAAGGACTTTGGTCTGGAATCTGCGATGCTGGTCCAGGCGAAAAAGTCAGA
Organism: uncultured Myxococcales bacterium; assembly: GCA_964539505.1. Classification (GTDB taxonomy): domain Bacteria; phylum Myxococcota_A; class Polyangia; order HGW-17; family SLPX01; genus CAZIJS01. The sequence continues at coordinate 22,858 of CAZIJS010000049.1, read as the reverse complement.
CAGAAACCTCGTGAGGTTCATTGGGATCCTCCCTTTCTCACGTCTTTCATTGTGTCCCAATGTCGACTCTTGGTCCAGATCTGAGATGCCCCTGGCATTTTGGTCTGGCATCACCCTTCAGGCAGTCACGTTTCATGGGAGAAAAAAAGTCATCAGGCCGGGTTCGTCACAGATCTCGGCGTTCAGTGAGAGCCTTGTTGAGTGTCAGGGCGTCTGTGTACTCCAATTCGCTGCCCATGGGAATTCCTGAAGCGATTCTCGTCACGCGGACCCCCAGCGGCTTGAGCAAGTTTGCCAGGTAGAGTGACGTTGCGTCTCCTTCCACGCTGGGGGAAAGTGCCAGGATCACTTCGCGAACCGTCCGGGATTCCATGCGCGCGATGAGTTCCTGGATGCGTAGATCCTCGGGGCCGATGCCGTCGAGGGGGGCGAGAACGCCATGGAGTACGTGATATCGTCCTTGAAACACGCCAGTACGTTCCACCGCCGTCTGTTCTTGCACCGAAGCAACGACGCAGATCGTCTGGTCGTCTCGTCTCGGGTCGGAACAAATGGAACAGGGATCGGTGAGGGTGTAGCTGCAACAGACCGAGCAGAGATGCACACGCTCGGCTACGTCTTCCAGGGTTTGAGCCAGGCCCAGGAGATATTCCTTGGGTGCCCCCATGAGAAACATGGCGAGTCTCGTGGCCGTGCGTTCTCCGATACCCGGAAGCTGTTTGAGGCGGCTCACCAGGTCATGGATAGGATCCGATCCCAACTCCTCGGGGGTGCGGGAGAGATGCATGGTCACAATCCCATCCCTGGAGGAATCAAGCCGGAGAATTGGGCCAGTTCGCCCTCCATGGATTCTTTCGACTTTTCTTCCGCTTTGACCAACACCTTGTTGACCGCGGCTACGATCAGGTCCTGGAGCATGCCGAGTTCCTGGGGATCGACCACCGCGGGATCGATGGTGACCTCCAAGATTTCTTTGCAGCAATTGGCTTTCACCGTGACCATGCCGCCTCCAGCATCTGCAGACACCGTGAGACGGCAGAGTTCTTCCTTGGCCTTGGCCAGCCTGGCCTGCATGTCCTGAGCCATTTGGAGCATCTGTCCGAAATCGATGGAAGGTAGTTGACCGTCGGGCATGATCATTTCTCCGCAGGGAAGGGTGGTTTCAATCGAGCACCTTGACGCCTCGAACCCTGGCGCCAAGGAGTTGTTGTGCCTTTCTCACCGCCGGGTCTTCGATGGCTTCTCGTTCGATTCTGGCGCTCTTTTTGGCCCTGTCGAGCCTTTGTTTGTCAGCAAGGCTCAAAGGACGCAACGATGCGAGCTGTGCATCTTCCGGGCTCGGCCCGGCCGGATCCCGGTTCAACTCCACGACCTTGCGCCAGAGGTTGTCGATGAGCCTGTCCGCTTCCGGGTCGAGCGGGCTGAGATGAAGAGAAACCTCCAGTCCGAGGCCATCACGCACGAGTCCGGCGCATTTGCGCGCCGCATCGTCGTCGAGTCTGTTTTCACCGAGGGATTTCGGGGGGACTGCGAGTTTTACCTCGACACTGCCTCCCGACTCCTCCAAAGACACGATTCGGGCCAGGGCCAGTGTGGCCGCAAGGAAGGGCGCTCTGGTTTTGACCACTGATACTATTTCAGCCCAGCGATTCATTTGTTCCTCGCTGGGCGGAGGAAAGGGCAAGACCCCCGGATCGAAAGTCTTCGGATCGATTGCCGAGCCGCCGCTTCGCTGTTCCTTCCCTTGAATCCGAGGCTCTGGACCAGTTCCGTCGTTTGCAGGACTCGATGAACCTACCCGGGCCCTTCCGACTGCCGCCCGCGCCGGCCCATCGTCTTCCGACCTGTTTTCCGGCCCAGGGGCACTGCTTCCCTGGAGACGACTGTTCTCCCGGGGGGACGGGTCAGGGTCGTCATCGGTGGGGTTTCCATGCTGGGGCTCGGAGGAAGTGGAGTCATCCCGACTCTGCCTCGATGCTTGCCTTGCGCGCGAGTTGCCAGCCGGTCTCTGGGCCGTTCCAGGCCCTGCGGGACGCGTCGATGAGCGTCTTGGTTCTGTTTTCGAGTTCCTGTCCGCCCCTGTCGCGCGCCTCGCTGCCTGTGTGCTGGGACTGTTCGACCGGGCAACAGGGCCTCCTGGAGTCAACCGCGTCTCCATGGCTTCGATACGGGAGAGAAGGTCTGGGAAGGGGACGATGGGTTCGGTGATGGCGAGTTCGACGAGGCGCATTTCACATGTCATTTTCTGGAACTCGGACCGAGACACGTCTTCAGTGGCACGCACTGCTGCATCGAACACTTCCAGGAGCCGGTCCGGGCTGTGCCGGGCGGTGAGATCCTTCATGGTTCCCAGCTCAGTGGGGCCCAAGGCCAAGAGCCTGGCTGGGTCTTTTGCCACGGATGTCACCACGAGATCTCGCAGGTAGGAAACAAGGGCCCTCATGAGTTGAACCAGGTCCCAGCCGGACCGGAAAACGTCATCGATGATCTCCAGGACGGCAGCCGGGTCGCGGCCCAGAAGTGCCTGGGCCAGGTCTGCGAGCACAGTCCTGTCGGCCAGGCCCAGAACCCTCGCCACGAGGTCTTCTGTAATGCGCTCTCCCGCGCTATACGCGATGATTTGATCCAGGAGGCTGAGGGAGTCGCGGACACTGCCGCCGGCCTGCACTGCAATGGTGCGCACTGCAGGGTGTTCGGCCGACAGGCCCTCTTGCTCCAAGATGTGGACCAGATGTCCCTGGATTTCATCCACCGTGACCCGGCGAAAGTCGAAACGTTGGCAACGCGACAGGATGGTCGCAGGGATTTTCTGTGGTTCCGTGGTGGCGAAGATGAAGGTCACGTGCGCCGGCGGTTCTTCCAAGGTCTTGAGGAGTGCGTTGAAAGCGCTCACTGAAAGCATGTGCACTTCGTCGATGATATAGACCTTCTGCCTGCCGTAGGTGGGCAGATACCGGACCGCCTCACGCAGCTCCCGAATATCGTCTACGCCAGTGTGGGATGCGCCGTCGATTTCCTGGACGTCTGGAGAGGTTCCTGCAGAGATTTCACGGCAGGATCGGCATTCGTTGCAGGGCGTCGGTGTCGGGCCCTTTTCGCAATTGAGTGCCTTTGCCAGAATCCTTGCCGTGGTGGTCTTGCCCGTACCCCGCACCCCGGAAAACAGGAATGCGTGGTGGACTCTGCCCTGCTCGATGGCATTTTTCAAAGTGGTGGTCACGTGGTTTTGACCCACCACCTCGTCAAAGGTCTGGGGACGATACTTGCGGGCGAGTACGAGGTAGGACACGGCCCCTCATCCAAGAAAAAATGGGTGGCCCCGGGCACCCGGTCCTCTTGCTACCGTTGCTCCCTTCCGGGCCTGGCGGGGTTCACAAGGTTCCCGTCACCCGGGGCCGTAAGACTTCCCAGCGGAGAGAGAGGGATTCGAACCCTCGGTGCCTTGCGACACACACGATTTCCAATCGTGCCCCTTCGGCCTCTCGGGCATCTCTCCATATTTTTGCCACAGGGTCGTTGCCGACGAAGGCCGTTTCGCCGCCGCTCGACCGGGAAACTGGGCCTGACTCTCGGTCGGACCTCGCTCCCGCGTCAGGAACGACACCTGGCGGAGAGAGAGGGATTCGAACCCCCGGTACCGGAAAACGGTACACCTGATTTCGAGTCAGGCGCCTTCGACCACTCGGCCATCTCTCCAGGCGTCCCTGTGGGCCATTCACTTGTAAAAAAACATCGGACCCGCAAAAACAGCACCATTTGGAAATGGTGTATTTTTCGACTCCGAGACCGCCTTTATACGGCTTTTGGCTCCCAGGTCAAGCTTCGATGCTACCTTGTTTGAACCTGGAGTGGCCGGCATGCGAGCTTGCGGAGGGCAAGTGCCGCCATTTCGTTGGAAGAACGAGGCGACACTCAAGCCGGGTTGTCCTGATCCCAGTTGAGGAGGCGCTGTTCTCCCGTCAAGGACCGGATGTCTGTGACATCCTGGGAGACTTCGAGGACCCCCTTGTACCGGCCGGCATCGTCGCGGACAGCGAAATAGCGGATATGGATGAACCGCCCCTGGAGCACGAACCAGAACTCTGCCACGTCCTTTTCGCCGTTCTTGAACGCTTGCACGATGCGTTCGACGATGTGGACGCTCTTGGGAGGGTGGCACTGCTGAACCGCCCTGCCGATGATTCCGGGGCTCCGGGGAAAGATGCGGTGCTTGCCCGCCGAATAGTATCGAACGCGGTCCTGGTCATCCACGAACGTGATGTCCACGGGCATGTGTTTGAGCATGAGATTGACGAGGTCTCCCGGAAGACTTCCCTCGTCGAGACGAATCTCTCCCGAGATGGGCCCGGTGGGAGCATCTGCACCCTTCGAGTCATCTTCGGCCTCGCCGGGCCAGTCGGCCTCTGGGCCTTCGAAGCAGTACCCGATTTCGTCTTCACCCCGACGGATTGCGACCCACTCGTCTTTCGAGAGACTGTCGAGAGCCATGGGGAAGAGGATACGGTCCTCTTTGTAAGCCATCTCCACGATGTTTCGTCCGGTCTTCACCGCAAGGTGCACCGCAGGCTCCAGGTCGCCCGAGTCGAGCAGGCCGGACAGTTCCTTGAGCTGCGCGCGGATTTCGTCGTGGATGCCCCACATCACCTGGGGAGGACCGGTGATGCCCTTTTTCTCCAGGTATGGGAAGAGTTGGTTTTCTTTGCGCTGGTAGTGCAGATCGAGCTTCGAGAGCGTTTCCACGAGCGAAGCAAGATCGGAAAGCAGTTCGGCCTGCCTGTCTTCGCCAGCGTCGGCCAGGGCATTGGCCGTCCTCGTTAGGTCACTGGCCAGGTTCATGAAGCGGAGGTTTTCCGCCATGTAGGTGTGGACGGGATGGCCTGCCGGCTGCCTGGGCAAGGGCTTGCCGTCCAACGCCGTTTTGAACATGGATACGTGCACGTCGCAAAGACGCTGGATCTCGCCGGCAGGTGTGCCCTGCTGGATGAGCCGTTCCTCTACGGCCACGATTTCATCCGGGCCGACCTCCTGTTCGATCTCCTTGAATTTATCTTTCAAGCTCTCTGGATCGGCTCCTTCGTGGAGCTTCTTGAGAAGAGCGGCCATTTTCTCAGTGGCCTTTTCCATCTTCGCGTTCTCGTCACCATGGGTTCCCTTGTCAGAACCGGCTGCAAGCCCTTCGACATCGAGATCGATGTTGGTCTCACGGGCCACGGCCCGCCGGATGGTTTCCAGGAGTTCGTCCAGGGGGACATCGCCGAGACTGGCCACCATGGACAAAGACGCCATCTTGCCCGCTGTTGCGCGCAAGACCTTGTTTTTGAGCAATGCATACCGGGGGCTCAGATCCAGAAGGACTCCTTCCAGGAAGGGAAACTCCTTCAACAGCGGTGCCAGTTTGGTGTCCGGGCCAATCGTCCTTGTGCTCATTGTCTCGTCCTTCCTCTCATACGTCGCCAATCATGGTTTGAAGACCACCCCATTCGCAGGACAGGGCCTCGAATGTCGGCCTTTCGCATGTCACGGCCTTGGATATAGCCTCAGAAGTCTATCAATGCAATAGAGATTTGATGTTTCATGGCAACAGGCGGGCGGACTGAATTCTGCCGGCCTCTTGGGTGCCCGGGAAAAACATTGGAGGGACGGTAGCACGAAAAGAGGATGGGGCTCATGGCAGGCGAAAAAGAACGTTCACTTTTTTCGGAGTCGGGCAAAAAAATCCGTCAGGAGTCTGCCCGCCTCCTCGGCGAGCAGAGGCCCCACCACCGCTGTCTGGTGGTTCATGCGTGGGTCCTCCAGGATGGCGTAGCGCGAGCGCACTGCTCCTGCCTTGGCATCCAGGGCTCCAAACACCAGTCGGCGGATACGCGCGGCCAGGACGGCACCCGCGCACATGACACAGGGCTCTAAGGTCACATAGAGATCACAGTCCGACAGGTTCCAGCGTCCCATGGTTTTTGCGGCCCGGCGCAACGCGATCACTTCGGCGTGCGCCGTGGGGTCCTGATCCTGTTCGCGTTGGTTATGGGCCCTGGCCACCACCTTGCCGTCGCAGACCACAAGGGCTCCCACCGGCACGTCTCCCGAGCGGCCGGCCAGACCAGCCTCTTCGATTGCCTGTCGCATGAAGATGGCATCTTGCGAACTGCGGCGACCCAACCGGGGATTGCCCTGTTTGGGGGGATCGAGCATGTCAGCCTCGTTCGTTGTTGCGGCGATTGCAGTGGAAACAGGCTTCCATGGAATGATGGCAGTCGTCTCCGAGAACGCCATGAAACAAAAAAGGCATCCTGAATGCATCAGGATGCCTTGGAAAGCGCGCCAAGAGAGACTCGAACTCCCAACCCTCGGTTCCGTAGACCGATGCTCTATCCAGTTGAGCTATTGGCGCGCAGGAAACCTCCTAGCCATGCTCGCTCGAAACGCCGAACCATACTTCGAGCGGGGCGGAGAGCCAGGGATTCGAACCCTGGGTGGGGCTCAACACCCCACACTCGCTTAGCAGGCGAGCACCTTCAGCCACTCGGTCAGCTCTCCACGGTGTCGTTTGCCGCCGCGATGTACCCGCCTATTGATAGTTTTGTTTTTTAGGTTGTCAAGGCCCCTTTCGAGGAAGTAAAAAATCCTATTGCGGCCTTTGTTTGCAAAACGGCTCTTTTCGGTGGACAAAATGGGCCGCGCTGCGGTGGTTCCACCTCGACTGCTCTTGCGGGGATGACGTGACGAAAGCAACTGCAAGCGAAAAAAACCTCATCGGGGAGATGCTGGCCGGTAAGTACCGGGTGGTGCGCATTCTCGGCAAGGGTGGCATGGGCGTCGTTGTGGAGGCGGAGAACACGCTCATCGAACGTCGGGTGGCCATTAAGTTGCTCCATACCGACCTGTCGGACAACGAGGTGGCGGTGGAGCGATTCCACAGAGAGGCCGAGACGGCTGCTGCCACGGGCCACGACCACATCGTCGATATCCTGGACCTGGGGCGCACCGAACAAGGCAATCCTTTCATCGTCATGGAACTGCTGCGGGGCAAGACCCTCCAGGAGTTGCTGAGGGAAGAACGCCTCCTGGAGACGGATCGGGCCGTCCGGATCGCCATCCAGGCTTTGTCGGCGCTGTCTGCCGTGCACGCAAAAGGCATCGTGCACAGGGATCTCAAGCCAGCCAACATTCTCTTGGTAGAGAAGGCCGGACGGAGCGATTTCGTTAAGCTCGTAGACTTTGGTGTCTCCAAGATCCGCAGTTCCCGGATGGAGAGAAACGATCTCACGGCCACCGGGATGGTCATGGGCACTCCTCACTACATGGCGCCCGAACAGGCCCGGGGGGCCAAGTCGGTGGACCACCGGGCGGATCTCTATGCCATGGGTGCCATTTTGTATCGATGTCTCTCTGGCCGGGTGCCCTACCGGGGGGCGAACTATAATCAAATCCTGGCAAAGATTCTCGCACAAGACCCGCGACCGCTCGGGGAACTGCGTCCGGACCTTCCGAAGGCGCTCGTGGCGGTGGTGGAGAAGTCCATGTCCCGCGATCCCGACTTGCGGTACCAGTCAGCCAAGACGTTCGGCGAAGACCTGGCCATGGTCGTGGACGTGGATCTCACACTTTCCTTTGCCGAGGTGCCTGCTGCACACTCGCTGGGAGTGGGACAGACAGCAGCCTTGAGTTCTCCGGAGATGGTGGCACAAGATGCCTCCGAGGATGCCGCCACGGTGGCTGCCGTGCCCGATGCCATTGCGGAGACTCGGGGAGCGAGTTCCGTCCATCGGACCGGGCGCAGCGGGTCTATGACAGGACCAGGCGTCCATCGTTCGAGTCGACAGGGTCTGTCCGTATCAGTGCCGGCCACCAGACCAGTGGCCCGGCGCCCATGGTCTCTCGTGGGAGGTATCCTGGGCGCCATCCTTCTTCTTGCGGTGGTCGGGGCAGGGGGCTATTGGCTCTTTGGGTCACGTGAGGGACGGCCCACTCTCCGTTTCGGCCTGGCTGAATATATGCCAAAAGAAGCCGGGGGGAGCGTCATTTCAGACCTGGCGAAGTTTCTCGCAGAGCAAACCGGGGCCCGGGTGGCCACGCTCTACGGCAGGGATCCAATGTCAGTGTTGGAAGATCTGCACGAGGGACGAATCGACCTGGCCTTCGTTTCTCCGCTGCTCTTCGTCCGGGCGAGGCAACGCCACCTGGACCTCATTCCCCTCTGTTCCATCCGTTCCGGGCAACGCGGGGTCTATCAAGGGCTCATCGTGGGGCGGGTGGATCGGCACATCAACAAGCTTTCGGATCTCAAGGGCAAGACGTTTTGCTGGGTGTCCCGGAATTCCACCTCAGGTTATCTTTTGCCCTACCTGACTTTCTTGGATGCAGGCTATGACCCAGACAAACTCTTCGGAAAGCAGGTATGGGCCGGGTCGCATGAGAAAGCTCTCGAATATCTCCAAAACGGCCTCTGCGACGCCGTGGCGGTGTTCGACGCATTGTTTTACGACAAACTGGGGCGGATTCGAAAGTTCGGTGTGATTGCGCCCACCGGCCCAATTCCCCAAGATATCCTGGTGGCATCACCTCACATGGACCAGGTTACCCGGTTTTGGATTCAAGATGTTTTCCTCAGTGCTGACCGCAGGCTGTTGGCGAAGCATCCCCTGGCCGGTGAATTCCAGATCACTGCCTTCGTGCCGTTCCGAGCAGCATCCTACGAAATGATCCGTCGGGCGCTGGTGCGGGTGGAAGGAAATGGTCGCACGGTCGCTGTGCCTGCAGCGAGTGGCGATTCTGATGGGTCTCGACAAGCGCCCCAGAGACGCTGAAGGCTGGCAGCCCATGTCTCTCCATGAGCCTCCCTCGATTTTTTTGGTCCTTGAAGTTTCCTCTAAAGCTGGTATTTGTAGGCCCGCAGACAGTGTTGATCGGCGATGCTCGAAAACGACCAGCCCAAGGCAAACGCGCATTGGGCGCCAACGCTCCGATCGAGAGGCGGAATGCATGTCCAGTGAAATCACTCGTGCCGCAGATTATGGAATGAGAGCCGTGCTGTTCTTGGCGCAGCATCCCGAGCGCGGCAGCATCCTGATTGGTGAAATTGCAGAGGTCATGGATGTCCCTTCCCAGTTTCTCCACAAAGTCATGCCGCGACTAGTGAAGGCCGGGTTGTTGAGTTCTCGTCGAGGGGCAAGGGGCGGCTATCGGTTGGCGAGAAATCCAACGGACGTGACCCTGCTGGAAGTCATCGAGGCCATCGACGGACCTCTGGTACTGAATCGTTGCCTGCTGAACGCGTCGGATTGCGATCGTTCCGGACACTGTGCCGTACAAGAGGCCTGTGCAGCAGCACAACAGGCCCTCAGAAGTAAGCTCGCGTCCTTCACCATCGAGGACATTGCGCGCCGGCAGAACGAACTGGAAAACGACAGGACGCAGCCTAACGGCGTCATCCCCATGAAACAATGAGCCGACGGCGGTCTTCCTGCCAGGAGTCCCGCCCCATCTGCTGTCGATATCTCCTGGGGATCATTCGTACCGGAGTCCCTGCACTGGATTGTGACTGGCCGCCTTGTGTGCCGGGTAGAGTGTGGACAAAAAGCAGAGCACCAAACCCGCCCCCACGATGAGACCCACTTCGGACCAGTCTACGAGCACCGGCAAACGGCTGATGAGATAGACCTTGGGATCCAGCGGGAAGTGCACTGCTGACAAGACCCGGCAGTTCAGGATCCCGAGCAAGGTGCCTCCGGCGACACCTGCCATGCCCACCATGACCCCTGCAAACTGGAAAATGCGTGACACGCCTCCCTTGGTCGCACCCATGGCTTTCAAAATGGCGACTTCCCTGGTCTTGTTGAGCACCATCATGGTCAGGGCGGCCAGGATGCCGAACACGGCCACGAGCACCGTGATGGAGACGAAGAGGGTCATCATCCGCTTTTGTGATTGGAGCGCTTCGAACAGGGGCCGGTTGAGTTCATACCAAGTGATCACCCGGTAGTCTCCTTCCGGCAGCTTTGCCTGGATGGCCTTGGCCACGGCGCCCGCAGCATAGATGTCGTCGAGCTTGATTTCGATGCCCAAAACAGCGTTGTCGTCGTCCTGGTCGGCCTCCGGATTGACGAAATGCCGCGCTGCGCGAAGATGCACGAACACCAGTCTGTCGTCATACTCTTCGAATCCGCAGTAGAAGGTCGCCACCACGCGAAAGTCCCTGGCCAGGGGAGCATCCGCACTGGCCTGCTCGTCTCGGTATGCCTGGAGTTCTGCTGTCGGGGAGATGAGACGGACCACGTCTCCCACCCGGACGCCCAGTTTTCTGGCCAGGCCTTTTCCGATCATGATGCCAGGCAGAGGACAGTGCCGGGCGACGCCTGGAATCGGGTCCCCGTCCTCGTCGAAACGCTGACAGGATCCTGGGTGCCCAGCCAAGACAAGACCCTTGTCCAGGTTCTTGGCCATGGCATCGATGACATGGGACAGTTCCTTGGGGCCCGACACCTGCACGTACTTGTTGAGATCGAGCACTTCTCCCACCCTTGGTGGGTCTACGCCTTTCATGAGCACCGTTGTATGCCTGCGTCCCGCGGTGATGAGCATTTCGGCGATGGTGAAGGGAGCAGCCCCAGTGACATGGGGCAGTCTGCGGATCATCTTGGCCACTTCCGGGTATTCATTGAACCCGTAGTAATTCTTCATGACCAGGACATGGGCATTGAACCCGAGCACCTTGTCCTGGAACTCCTGGGCAAAGCCCCTGGTGACCGATCGGACCATGACCAGGGATGCGGCGCCCAGGACGACACCCGTAACCGAGATCGTGGTGAAGGCCGAAAAGAAACAAAGGAGCAAGAAGACCAGGAACAGGAGACTGCTCGATCCGATGAGCAATCCTCCGCTGTAGCTCACAGGAGACCCACGCAGTTTCAGGGCCAGGGCGGTCAGAAGCAATGTCGTGAGTGTGATACCAGTCGCTGCGCCCAGAAGGAGCGCATATCGGCTGGTCCGCCTGTTGCGTGGCTTCATGGCCAACGCCACCGTAACCACTGCGGGCAACAGGACCGTCAGTCCCAGCGCGGGTTGCCAGACCATTGCAGCGGCAGTCCCGGCAGCCAGGAGTGCATGGAGCAACCAGAGCGTGGCGGATGCTGTGCGCAGGGGCGCCCAACGGGAACTCTTCCGAGCAAACATCAATGTCCACACCGTGACCAGGGTGACGGGGACTAAGGCAACCAGGTGGCCCAAATGGGAATGTTGTGGCAGGAAAAAGAGCAGTGCCCCTGCAGCAGTCTCCGAGAGGCTGAGGACCAGGCCGGCGACAATGCCCGGGGTCAGCCTGGGCTTGAAAAGATATCTCGTGGCGACGAGGAGTTCATACATGGGCGGTTGTCGTCTTCCCTGCGAGGTACAAACGATTTATTGGCTGACATGCCAACGAGGCAAGCGGATAGGGGGATGGTCCCCCGGTGGCAAGGCGATGAGTTCGAGCCACCTGATCTTCGAGGCGTCGGGGCGGCCGGTGAACGTCACGTTTCCCAGCACCCGCCAGTTGTAGCGCCCCTGGGTGCCACGAAACATCTGTTTCGTGTCGGTCTGGGCCAGGCTTGCTTGGCGCGTGCGCCCCGAAGAATCCGTCAGGCGCCATTGCCAGGCATCCAGTTCCATGAGCGGATCCTTCCCTGCCACGGTCAGGGGGCGATTCAGGATTTCGAGACGAATACGAAACGAGGTCTTGCCCGCGAGGTATTGCTCCACCCAGTCAGCGATTTTTTTCTGCAGGAGCGCCTGGGGCCATCCTTTTCTGGTCGCCCTGCGGCCGAGATAGGCATCCACGTATGACCGGTCCCAGAGCATGGCCGAGATGTTGATGGGCCCGGACTTCGCCTTGCGGGTGAACAGGCCCGCCAACTCGTCCGCGGATTTCCCCCTGAGTGTCGGGTGGGTTTGCGATGCCTGGGAGACGTGGATCGTGACGGGATGACAGCTCAGACCCGACAATCCAGCCAGGAATCCAAGCAACAAGTTTATGGAATGATGTCTGGTGCCCATGGTCTCGATATCTTTCTATGATGCTTGTTGCACGATAAACGTCCGGTCCGTCTCGTAAATTCCGGTTCAACGACCACCTACCACGATACCCTTCTTCTTGCAAAAGGCCTGGACCTGCTTGCGTGTTCGCCCCCGCAGTCTTGCGAACCCGGACTGGGCCGTTGACTGATCCGGCAGCCCGCAAGCTGCCATGGTGTAGACTTTCCATGCCGCAGAGAGGGAGCAGATGCTGCGCCTCCGGCGCCTGGGACCCACTGCCTTGCTCCGTGCTGCTGTGCAGGCCCTCCTGGCCCCATCGGCCTGACCAAGGGCATCGGCGAATCGTCCTTTCCTGAGAAATGTCCTGGCCTCTGCCATGGCGCTACGGTATTTTTCCAAAAGCGCAGGGTCTCCCTGCGCGGTCCCGGCCGCAGTGCTGGATTCACTCTGGCTGGAACGAGGAGTCGTTGGGCCATGGCGCGCCCCGGCCGGTTCTCGGCTCGCCCGACTGTGTTTGTTTCCAGACACCTGCCTGGCAGACCGGGCCTTGGTCGACACAGACGCGTCATCCGGCCCGGCATCCCGGACTTTTCTCGACGGTTTTTGAGATGGGGTCTGCATCCCCGCATCCAGAACGACCGTTTTACGTCCCTGGGGGAGTTGGGCCACCTTGGGACGCGGCGCCCGGGAGTTTTTGCTCTTTGGGCGCACCATCAAAAACAAGATGGCACCGATGACAGCCAGGACTCCAATCGGCCCGAGATACCTCCCAAGACGCCACCTGGTGTTGCCTTCGCCGGTCTCCGACGCTTGTGTGACGGGAAGACCAGGCTCATTGGGCCCGCTTTTTTGGGTGCTGTCAGTGATGACTGGCTGCGAATCTGCTGCGAGGGTCTTTCCCGTGACCAGATCCACACTGGCCTGGGTCCCTGCCAGAGGATCTGTCTGCGAGGCTTCGGCATCCACGTCTTCTCTTTCGTTCCCACCGGTGGACAGCATCTGCGTCGCGGCCGAGGCCATGCCCGCATTTTCCTGTAGCACCTCTTGTCGAAGGGACAATCCATGACCAGTGCCTGTGTGGGCGCTCCAGGAAGCGCCCGAAGCGAGCCTTGGCCCGAGGAAACTGCAGAAGGCGGATGAAAACTCCAGGATGTGTGAAAAACGCTGGTTCGGCTCCTTGGACAGCGCCCGATGAATGGCATTCACCACGGAGTCGGGCAATCCGGGGACGAGTCGTTCGATGGGTTCTGGTTCACCGTTGAGAATCGCCCCGAGGACTTCCATGATGGTCTGACCGGTAAAGGGGAGTTTGCCGCTGAGCATCTCGTAGGCGATACAGCCCAAGGCGAACTGGTCCGTCCTGCCGTCCATCTGGTCCCGGCGGCCTGCGGCCTGCTCGGGAGCCATGTAGTACGGCGTACCCAGGACTTCCCGGTCCATGGTCAGGGCCGTATTTCCAAGAATCTTCGAGATGCCAAAGTCCAGGACCTTTGCCAAAAATGGCCGATTCGTGTCTCCAGGCTCTTCCACCAGGAAGATGTTTTCCGGTTTGAGATCCCTGTGCACCACGCCCAGGGCATGGGCCGCTGCCAGGGCGGACCCGATCTGTTGCACGAGTTCCGCGGTTTCTTCGACAGACACCGGTCCCTGGTCGAGCCGGTCCCTGAGGCTGGTTCCATGGAGCAACTCGAGCACCATGTACGGAACGCCCTCGGGCAGGACATTGAAGTCCATGACCTCGACGATGTTGGGGTGAGAGAGCCTGGAAGCGATCTCCGCTTCCCGTCGGAAGCGCGCATTCGTCGTGTCGCCGGAGGCTGGGACATGGAGGAGTACCTTGACCGCGACATCTTTGGGGAGCCGTTCGTGGCTGGCACGCCAGACTTCTCCCATGCCGCCTCTACCAATGACGGAGACGAGGCGGTAGGTGCCTCCCAGGACCATGCCGGGCTTTAGGTTGACATCCATGGGCATCTGACAAACAAAAACAATTTTTCAAAAAATGTCACAGGGACTGCCGAAGGGCTGTCCTTCGTATACGCCCAAGTCTGTGTATATCAAGCCGAGATTCTTCTCGATGGGGACATTGACAAGGCGCTCCTTACGGCCTTTGCGCACCCAGTAGGAATGCTCCTTTTCCAGCACGAGGCGAAGCTTGCCGTTTGGCGTGGAGAAGACATCCCCTTCGGAATCCGTCACCAGGTTTGTCATCTGGAGACGGCGAAGTTTCCCAAGGCGTCCTCGATAGAGACGAAAATCCCGCTTTTCGGCACCGGGTGCACGGTCGACATAATAATAGGTGCCCTTCCGGTCGCGGGCCAGCCCATAGGGTTGCCTGTGTGACACCGGGGGCAGCCACTTGACTCCTTTGAGGACGGCGGCAGCCCTTTCTCTGGGAACGGGCTTGAGTTGGACACGACGATACCCGCATTTGAAGGACAAGGGCTTGTCCGGACTGCTGTAACGGACGTAGACAAGATTATTCACGTTCTTGTATCGAAAGCGCCGCTCCTTCTCCGGCGTGGGATAGCGCGGGTCCTCGAAATAGTGGCTCCCCAAATGCTTGACAAGGGAAACGAGACGCATGCCCGATGTCTTGGTTCCGAAAAAGAATTGCCGGTAGGGAAACAAGGAAGTTCCCAGTCGATTCCTCGGCCGCATGGGTTTCAATCCGAGGTAGAGCCCCTTCCCGTTGGTCCAAAGATTGGTTTGGCTGTCGTAGATCACCTGCGCCAGGGTCTGGGCGTTGGGCCATTTGATCGTGTCTGCCAGCCTGGCTCTCACCGTTCCGACGAGGTAGTGAAACTTCCTCGGCACGGTCCAGACGAGTTTCTTTCCTTCGAGATGCAAAGAGGACTTCGACCCGATGCGGCATTCGAATCGGGACAACCCGCTGCGCACCACGAGGGCGACCCCTGGCACTCGACAAAGAGATTTCAGGCTCCAAAATGGGATACTGCATTCGTTGGCAATGTCTACATTCGTTGCGGTGATGGGTTCGGCGCTCTTCCAGTCGATATGCGTCGTAAGATGGAGACGGCAGGCTTTTTCCACGTCACGACTTTCCTTTGCAACATATTGTTCTACTTGCTCCATTGCCGCTTTTTTTCGAAAACGGGCCATCCGGGAAAAAATCCCCTGGGCCCGTTGTGCCAGGTGGATCTCGACGAGCTTCTTGACGTCGAGTCGCTTGCTGTCCGCTTCGGAGAAGGTGACGACACTTCCGCTCAGACCTGGCTCTCCGAGGAGATAGACCCGCATGGTGGTACGTGGCCCCCTGCGGCGGCGAAGCACAAGGATCCGATCGCGGCCGTCGTATCGGTAGGTCCAGGTAGACCGGGCCCACCCGTCTCTATGGAACTTGCAGCGGAGGACCTTGCCGTCCAGGGGGCTCGTGGTCCCGGTGACGCGGGCCAGATACGTGTCGTCTTCCAGACGCACCATGGCAAGGATCAACCCTTGCGGTCCTTTGAAAACCTTGGCCCAGCCAGGCGAAGGGGCGGGCAGATTCGTCTTGCGCGCAGGCGGTTTGTCCGGCGTCTTGGTCGAGTGCTTTTCCTGGCTGCAGCATCCGGGCAAGACGAACAAAGTTGCGATGAGCAACCTGGCAGCGGCCTGGTATGGAGATTTCATGATCCTCCTCGCTGGTTTTCCTGTCCCATCGGCTCAATGGTCGATGTCGACAGTATCACCTCCATGGCCTGGGTGGTCAAGGATCACCTGCCAGGATTGCAACCTTTCCATTGGGGGCAAGGCACGCTCGAAGACTGGACTTTTCGAGACGTTGCGTCCATAATCGCGAAAAACGCAACGGGTCGGTGAGCCTTGCTTTTCATCGCGCCCAAAGCGGCCTGGCGGCGAGGGCCATAGATGCATATTTGTCCAGCTTGCAATGCGACCTACGATGATGACACGAAGTTTTGTCCCAAGGATGGAACCCCCCTGGAAGCAGTGTCCGGAGGTTCACCGAATCGGGTGGGGCAGATCATCGCGGATCGGTATCGCCTGACCAAGCGGCTTGGTGAAGGCGGCATGGGCGAAGTGTATCTCGCCGAGCATGTTTATATCAGCAAACAGGTGGCACTCAAACTGCTCCGGCCGGAGATCGCGAACAACGCCGAGGCAGTGGAGCGCTTCCATCGCGAGGCCAGGGCCACCTCCAGCATCGGACACGAAAACATCATCACCATCGATGATTTCGGGCGGCTGCCGGACGGCAGCGTGTTTTTTACCATGGAGTTTTTGGAGGGGGAACCTCTCTCCGACCTCATGCTCAAAGGCCCCATGGATTCGGCCCGGGCGCTCAACATTATCATCCAGGTCTGTCGAGGACTGGCCGCTGCCCATGACAAGGAAATCGTCCACCGGGACATGAAGCCCGACAACGTGTTCGTGACGAAGGATGGGCGGGGCAATGACCTGGTCAAGATTTTGGACTTTGGCATCGCCAAGGTCAACGATCCCCAATCATCGAACCTGACCAGGACAGGCCAGGTCTTTGGAACCCCCCATTACATGTCGCCCGAGCAGGCCATGGGAAAAGCTTTGGACCATCGTTCGGACATCTATTCAGTGGGCGTCATGATGTACGAGATGTTCACCGGGACCGTGCCGTTCAAAGCCGAGTCATTCATCGGGATTTTGACCAAGCACGTCACGGAGATGCCGGTGCCCCCGAGCCAGGCTGCGCCGGGACGCCAGATCAATCCGAGACTCGAACAGATTATCATGAAGGCCATGGACAAAGAGCCGGACAAACGCTACGCGTCCATGGAAGAGATGCTGCGTGACCTCAACGAAGTGCAGCGCGCGGTCACTGCCTTTCGAGACGTGGTCAGGCCCGATCCCGGAATGCCGCCTCCTCCCGGGCCCGTGGGTGCCGCCCCTGCTCCAGCCGGTTGGACGGGGATGCAGCCGCAGGTGCCCACAGGCACGGCGCCCCCGCCCGGAATCCAGGCCGGACCGGTTCCAGGCGCAACCGCTCCTCCGGGGACCAATGCTCAATACAGGGCTCCTGCTTCCGGGGGAAGCAAGGTCGGGCTCATAATCGGAATCGTGGTGGGCCTCCTCGTCATTTCCGGAGGTGGAGGCGGTGCGGCATGGTATTTTCTTTGGGGGCCCGGCAAAAAGACGGACGAGTCGTCATCGAGCGACGCTTCCTCCGACGAGCAGAAGACCAAACCGGAGGCCAGGACCGCAGCCCAGACTGCTTCGGATGCAGGCAGGCAGGCAAGGACTCCGGCGGCAAGGGATGGCGGCGGCATAGTTGCCCGGCATGTCAAAGTCAAGGTAAAACTGGAGACGAATCCAAAGGGGGCATGGGTGCTGATGGACGGGAAGAAACGCTGCCAGACACCTTGCCTGTTGGAAGTAGAATCGGCCTTGGACCTCCAGTTGCAAAAGGACGGCTATCTTCCGGAGGTGGTCAAGCTGGACCCGTCCGATGCGCCCACCAAGTCCGTGGTCCTCACGGCCGACCGCAGACCAGGATCCCGTCATTCGCGCCATGGGGGCCGTCATGCTTCCAGAACGGGTCACAGTCACGCGAGAACGGCGAGGGCCAGACATCGGCCACGGGCGAGGGCCAGGACCAGGCCAAGGCCCAATCCTGGAGACGTAGACGATCCATACAGCGATTGACCGCTTTCAACAAGATGAGAAACCTCCCAGGTTTCTCTGGCATAGCCGTCACATCGCTCTCCCCGGCGAAATTTCGTGGGCCTGATTGTCTTAAGTCCGGTAACTGCGTCGTACCACCGAAGCCACGGCATCGGGTACCCTGTCGGACAAGGCGAGGATCGCCTCGGACGGCTGCCCCAACGGGCCGGACGGATAATAGAGCTTTCCTTCGTTCATCGCCACGACGAACAGATCACGGAGCAGACGGACGTCTTCATAGAGCAACTGGGCCAGATCGTCGACGCGCTGATGTTTCCAGAGTTGGACCGCGAGATGATCGTCGAATCGGCGGCGTCTTTCGAGCGTGCCCTGGACTAGCAGATTTTCGGGAATGTGCAATCCCACCACCCGCTGGACTTCGTCCAAAAGACCCACGGTGGGGAGTCTCGTCAAGTTGCGGCCGGTGTATCCCGCCAGAACCGGGTATTCACGAGTTCTCGGCGACCAACCAACCACCAGGGCCGCATTGTTGAGGAGCCTGATGAGATGTCCGACGAATTCTCTCTTCCAACCGGTAAAGTTGTCCTGTCGGAAACTGTACGTGACGGCGAGGGCCATGCCTCCACCGTTTTCCGAGTCGTTGAGCGACTCCCTCGTGGCCAGAGACAGGACCACGATATCGCCGATACCACTTCCACTCGAAGAAAAGCGATCGTCACGACGTTGCCCGGATTGGGCGATGGGCCGGACACCAGAAATTCTTTGGGTCGAGCGTTTCCTGGCTGCGCCCGTATTCCGAAGCGACATGCCGTGGGTGATGGGCATGTTGGCAGGAACCACGGACCGGAGCACATGGGGATCGAGCACCAGATCGAGAATCTTGTCCAGGCCCGCTGGATCGGAAGAGGGCAGGGCTTCGAGTTCCTGGACGAAGTCGGAAAGGGATTCTGCCAGCACCTGGGTGTTTGTCACGAGCACTCTTCGGACCACTTCTTCCAGGCTGTCGGCCAGGATCAATTCCACCTCGATTCCGGGCCTCTTGACGAAGCGGCAGGCCTTTCTCCTGGCCTTGACCGTGGCGGGGGTCCATGGAACGTCCAGGAAAAAGGCAGCCGACGCCTCGATGGGTTGGATGCGATCCAGCATGGCATCGCAGACCACCACCACATCGGGCCATTTTCCCGCTTCCAATCCATTTGCGACAGTCGCCTGGGACGGAAGGGTAACCGCCAGGGCATGCCAGCCTTCCTGTTCGAGGAACTCCACCAGGGCTGTCGCACTGTCCCGGAACCGGGTAAACACCAGGATCGGTGATGCATCGCCTCCGTGGGGGATCTGCTTTGCGATTTCCAGGAGTTCTGAAGCCTTGGGCGAGCCTTGTGAGCGGAGCCCGGCTCCCAACATATTGGCCAGCTTTCTCAACCTGGCCAGGAACGCCACGATCTCGGCGCGGTCCGTCTGGGACCAGTGCCGACTGTCTTTCATCTTGGACAAGATCGATGCCGATGGACTGGCCATGAGGCTGCGCTGGGCAGTGGTGGGATCGACGATGATGCGTTCCTTCGCGGTCTTGGCGCCCAAGGAACTTCGCTCTCGCTGCAGCAGGAGGGGAGAAACCTGAGCAGCCAGCTTATCCACTTTCTGGAAATCCACCACTGTCCCATATTCGTTTCGGACCAGATACTCTTCGTCGAAACGCCATGGGGGACCAAGCAAAGTAGGGGAAAGGTACTGCACCAGGTAGTAGAGTTGCTGCGGATCGCGCAGGACGGACGGAGCCGACAATGCGAAAACGAGCGGTGCCTGCACAGCCTTGATGGCCTGGGCGGCTGGCCCGTTCCATCGACGAATCCGGTGTGCTTCGTCTAAAATTACCAGGTCGGGTTCGTAGGACGAGATGCGATCTACGACGTGCGCTGCATCTTTGTAGCTCGTCACCAGGAAAGGATAGCTCGAAAACGTTCCGTCCGAGGAAACCAGGGTCCGGCCTGCCACCAGGGAAACCCTTTTCCCGGTTCTCCGAATCAAGAGCTGCTGCCAATGGCGGCGCCTGGTTTCCGGACAAAAGACCACGCATCTTTGGACCAGACCGGCACGGGTCAACATTCCCACCGCCCAGGCAGCCTGCCCTGGGCGATCCAGTCCGAAATCGTCGACCAGCAAGGCACGGCCTTTTTGGAGCAAAAAAGCAACTCCCTCACGGACATGCTGCGGCTGCGTCGCGAGCTTCTTGTCCTTGTGCACTTGCGCGGCGAGCCTGCCGGCGGATTGTCGTGCCCTGGCTTCAGCAGCCATTCGTTCGAGATAGACACGAGCCTCGGGCATGACCTTGCAAGAGTCGGGGTGCCGGGAAAGAAGGTCGATTACATCTTCGATTCGTCCCTCGGGAAGAACACCTGAGTCATCAAACAGGGCCGCGAGAGGCTCGGGAACCGCCGCTGCACCTCCTTGGATGCGGACTGCCCGTGGCGCCAGTCTGTGGTCCAGATACAAGACGGGAACGTTGGGGGCATCGTCGAGTTCTTCGAGCACATCGGGGTTGTAGGTGTGGAGATACCGAGAAAGGGCTTCGAGATGCTTGCAGGTCCCCAACCCGTTGGTCGCAAAGTCCGGACAGTCACAATAGTTGGCCGGATGCTCCTCGCCCCTGAAAAAGACATTCCAGGTACGGCCGGATGGACCACGAACCGTGGCCTGGACTTCCGCCTTGGAAGAGTCTTCGATGGACACATAGAGCCCTTCGGCTCGCTTCCTTCGTTTGTCGATTTCCTGTTGCTTGCCCATTCCTCGCACCACGATGTTTTCCGCCCCTGACCATTCCTTCTTTAGAATCGCCAGACAAGTGCGCTATAGCACCAAGTTTTGTGAGATTCAACAAAATTAACAAAATCCCTGGGCATGAACCTCCTATTTGGCTTTCTTGGTCGCCCCAACGGCGTCTGTGGGCGCTATGAGGACCAGGTGGTCTCCCTTGCGCAGTTCCATGTCCATGGGTGGATTGACCACGGGAGATGCCAGGGAGTCTTTCCGGTCCACTGCCAGCAGAAGGCCGTTTTCGTTTTCTTTGAGCCACGTCAAGGCATAGCGCACGTCCTTTCCCTCCAACTCCCTGGGCAGCGGTTTCTTCATGAAAGCATTGCCCCAACCGCGCGTGAAAAGCTCATTGAATACGGGAACCATTCCCTGGTTGGCGGACGATGCAGCGATGATGCTCCCGCCGTATTCGTCGAGCACCACGAGTTCTTCGACGCCCATGCTTCTGAGCTGTTCCATGTGGTCGGGGTTGAGCAGTTCGACACAAGTAAAAATATCGTCTTGTTGCTTACTTCGTTCCCGTTCAATGAGCATGGCAGCCAGGACCGTCCTGGCATCTCTGTCCTGGTCCGACCTGGGTTTGGTCTTGTCGGCCAGGAGAATTGCACTGGACGCCCTGGCCAACCCGGCCTCTCGAAGCACGGAGAGCTTGGTGTAGTCTCCCTGGAGAAAATAGATATTGGCGGGATAGCGCGTCCTGGCTGGGACCGGCGGGGGCTCCTCGAATTCGGCCACGATCACGATTCCCTTGTGTCGGTATTCGGGCAGGTATTGGAGTTCCTCCACGATGCGGCCCACCATCCGGTTGACTCCGCAGATAATCACGTGGTCGGTGAGCTTGGCGATTTCGGTTTTCTGGTTCATCATTTGTTCCTTGAGGCTGTGGACCATGCCGGCAGATACGATACCAGTGAGAATGGCAAAGATCGTCATGCTCGATATCATGATGGCCAGCATGAATATTCGGCCCAAGACGCTGTGGGGGACCGGGGCTCCTTCCACGGGACCACCTCCCACCAGGGAGAAGAGACTCCACCAGAAATTGAACCCGAGGCGCCCGAACGAGGGATTGCCCTGCTCGGCGAATCCCACTCCCACAGTGCCCACCAGGACGACGGCCACCAGGAGGACAACCACCACGATAAACTCGCCCATGCTGTCGCGCAACGTCCTGGACATGGCCGAAATGTGGCGGTTTAACATAAGGCCTATGCGGATGATCCTGAGGAGGCGCAACACACGAAGAAACCGGAGAGGGCGAAACAGTGGCAATACCGAAAGGACGTCCAACCAGTAGGAAACCCAGAAGTCCCGGTGTCGTTCGGCTGCATAATATCGAAGCGACAGTTCCACGACAAAGAGGATGGTGATGACATCGCCGACATTCGCTGCGATCGACCCGAGACGTGAATTGCCTGGTGCGGTGGCTTCCACCAACAGGGCTGCCACGGACAGGAGGATCAAAACGATGACGGCCCCGTCCACCAGAGGACGCCGCATGAAGCGGTCCACCCGGTGTTTCAAGGAAAGGGCTTTACTGCGTGACCCCACAGTCATCTCACACCTGTCTGGGACCAAAGATGGCCGTGCCCACCCTGATCAATGTGGCGCCTTCTTCGATGGCGACCTCGAAGTCGCCGGTCATTCCCATGGACAGTTCTCTGAGTTCGACATTGGGGCGCGCGATGCGAGACTCTTTTTCGGCCAGGTGGCGAAGCTGAGCGAAGAACGGCCTGGCCGCCTCCCCGGGGGCTCCTGCAGGAGGCATGGTCATCAGCCCCAGACACCGCAGGTTGGGCGTGGCGGCCAGGTGGTCCAGGACGCCACCCAGTTCACCCGGAGACACGCCCGCCTTGCTCTTTTCCCCGGAAAGGTGCACCTCGATCAGCAAAGACTGGACCAGGGACATGCGTTCGGCCCGGCCCTGGAGCGCGCCGCGCGCATCCACTGAGTCCACGGCATGGAGGAGCGCAGCCTTGCCCACCAGGTAGCGCACCTTGTTGCGTTGGATGGGGCCGATGAAGTGCCAGCGCAATTTTTCCAGATCATCGAGTCCTGCGGACTTGTCGCGCAGTTCCTGGGCATAGTTTTCTCCGAAATCGCGCAGACCGAAACCATAGGCAGCCCGGATCATCCCGGCCGGCTTGCGCTTGGAAACAGCCACCAGCCGGACCGAGTTCCTGGGCCTTCCCGCGGGCCGACAAGCCGCCACGATGCGCTGTTCCAATTTCTCGATTCGGGGGCCGAGTTCTTCCATGGCCGTTTTTTCCTGGTCACGTGGTTCGATCATGACAATCCTGTTGTTTTTTTTTTGCAGAGGTTTTGCCTTCTTCCTTCCCGGACATCATGGCAATGTCGGGTAAAGTCCCATGTCTGCCAGGTCTGAAAGGACCTCTGCCAGCGGCAGCCCCACGACATT
>CAZIJS010000048.1:0-23907 GCA_964539505.1 uncultured Myxococcales bacterium | reverse complement strand
CGCGATGTTCCAGCTTGCCGGCTGTTCGAAATCCAAGACCGGAAAGAAGCAAGGGGCGGAAGGAAAGGCAGGGAACGCTGGTGCCAAGTCCAGATCTTGGCCCGCTCCAAAACAGGTCTGGCGGCTGGATCAGACCTCGCTGGTGGCCCCCTTGGAACTGGTGGGCAATGTAGTGGTGGCGGCCCGGTACTCCCGTAGTCGCCTGCCCCGACACTTGCTTGGCATCGACGAGTCGAGCGGGAAGGTGTTGTGGGAGACGAAGACGTTGCTGGCCCCTGCGTTGGTCCGCAGGGCTTCTCCCTGGGGCATGTGTTGGGCCAAGGCCGAGGTTGGGGGACGACTGATATTTGCTTACCAGAGGCCCAGAGGGCGGGTCACGGCTCTGGATGCGCGGACTGGAGACCGGCTCTGGACAGCACCTTCGGAGCATGGTGTGGCCTTCGTGCCGGCGGGGATGGCCCTGTCGGACGGCAAGACCATCGAGTTCGTCGATCCTTTGACGGGCCGAAAGCGGCTGTCTCTGGACCTCTCTCTTCCGGCTCTTGGAGGGGGGGCACAGGGGGTGGCCTCGGGACTGAAGAAGAAGACCTGTCTCCAGGCATTGGGCAAGCTCGTGCTGGTCACCAGGCGCGACGGCGGCGAACTGCAGGCCATCGATCCACAGTCCGGAAAACTGGCCTGGCGTTTTTCCGAGCCGGAGTCCTTGGGCCGGCACGTGCTCAAGCTGCCCCTTTCTGGAAACAAGCTTTTTTTGCCTGTGGGGTATCCAGATCCCAGAAGACTCACGGTTTTGATGGCCTGGAAGTCTCCGGTTCTCGGAGGTAAGCCGTTCTGGGTGCATGCGTTCGGTGGAAAGACCTTCCGGCGGTGGGTCTGGACCACAGGTGAATCCGTCCTGGCGCTCTATGAAGACGGAGCCAAACGCCGATTCCTGGTCCGATTGCAGCGCGAGACGGGCAAACCCGTCTACCGGGTCCAGATTCCATCGGTGCGCGATTGCGTGCTTTCAGAAGGGCGATTGGCCTGCGAGTCCGCCGGCAAGATCTTGGTCTACCGGGTGTCGGATGGCAAGGAAGCCTGGCAGGCGTCGGTGGGCACGCGCCGCGACAGGCTGCGCAAGATTGCCTGGGCTGGATCCAACCTCGTTGCCGTGACTGCCGGAAAGATGGTGGCTCTGGATGGAAAGACGGGCAAGGCGGTCTGGTCCCGGCCCAAGAAATTGCGCCTGGAGAGTACGGGGGCGGTGCCCGTTCGGGTGGTGTCGGTGTTGGGCGAATCCGGCGGTCTGATTTTCACCGCCCTGCGCACCAGACAGGAAGAAGCCCGGCTGGATCGCATCTATCTGGTTGCTTTCTCCGGGGAGAAAGTGGCATGGAAACGACGTCTCGGGCCCGTTCCCCCCAGGACGCGGCCCAATCGGATCAATGCAAACGACGTGGATCTCAAGCTGCCCCTGGTGTTTTCCCAGGAAAACGGCAAGCCCCGGATTTTTTCCGCTGTCGGGGGTAATGCAGTGCTCCTGGACGGAGCCACGGGCAAGGTGCTGCGCGGCTTTACGTTGCCCGGGCGAAAGGATCGGCCGACGGTCATGTACGACCTGGTGGGCTCCCAGGCCCTCCTGGAGCGAGGGGGCATGATGATGGCCATGGACGCCCGGGAGGCAAAGATTCTCTGGCGCAAGGCGGTGGGCATGGCCGAGGTGACGCATTTCGGCCAGGGCGAGGCGTTCTTCGTGGACGCCAAGGTGGAGGTGTCCTGGATCGGCGGGCCGGGAAGGACCAAGTTGCCGTCGGCCTTGTCGAAGTTGTTGGCTGCCAGGAATGCCAAGGTGGCTTTTGCCTCTGGATCGTTCCTGTTTGCCAGGACGCCCAAGAACGTGCTCGTGGTTCGGCGTGACGGAACCGTGGTCGACAAGCTTCGCAGGACCGGGACGTTCTTTTCCCAGGGAGGGCTGATTTTCGGCCTCCAGCGTCGGCTCAAGCATCCCGAGGTCATCGGTGCCTACGTGGCATTGGATGCGGCCACGGGAAAGGTGCTCTGGCGCAAGAAGGTCCACGTGCATGCCCAGCAAGGAGAACTGCCGGCGCCCGTCCTGGTGGAGCGTCGATGGCCGGTGGCCTGGACGAGACAGGCGGGCGACGTCTTCGTCACCACCGATGCCCTGGGTCGCTGCCTGGTGGCGGTGGAGGCCGGGACGGGTGCCAGGAGATGGGTGCTTTGCTTCGACCGTATCGCGGGCCCACCGGCCGTTGCTTCCGGGTATCTCCTCCTGGCCGCAAGGGGGCGGCCGCACGGACCGCAGGACGCAACGTCTTCTGTTCGAGGCAATGCCGGGGCGTCGTCGGAGGCATCGCTCTACGCCGTTCAGCTCTCCAGCGGCAAGGCCGTGCGCCTGGCGGATCCTCCCGCCGGTCACAAGATCGTGTTCGGTTCCTTCCAACCAGACCGCAAGGGTTTCTTTGTGTATGCGAATGCCCCTTCGGGCAGGAGGCAAAAAGGAGTGAGCCTCTTGGGGGTCGCCCTTTGGCCGAAACAGTAGGGCGACAGGGGCCGTCTGCTGTGCTCAGGGGTGGCACAACGCAAAATTGTAGTGTAGTCTTGCGCCTGTTTGGGCCGATGATTCCAAGACGGCCTGGTCGTATGCAGATGGACTATCGGATTCCCTTGGGCACTGTCCTGGGACGGACGGAGATATCATGGACGTTCGATGTGAGAAATGCGGAACGGAATACGAGTTGGACGATGTCCAGGTCACCGAACAGGGTGTGACCGTCAAGTGCACGCAGTGCGGGCATATCTTTCGAGTGGTGCGCAAGTCTCAGACAGCGCCGCGGGGGGTGCCGGTGAAGGTTGGATCCGTGCCGTCGTCGTCGGCATCCTCGAATGTGGCATCCGCCCCTACGGTCCAGGCACCTTCCGCCGGCGGGGCCCCAGGCGCGACGGCTCCCAAGACCCAAGCGAAGGCTGCCGCGAAACAATGGTTCATCCGGAAGGCTTCCGGAGAGACATTTCGTTTTCGGGAACTGACCACGCTGCAGCAATGGATCGTGGAAGAGAAGGTGGGCAAGGACGACGAGATCTCCCGGACAGGGAGGTCCTGGGAGAAACTGGGCGCCATCGAGGAACTCAAGCCGTTCTTCATGGTGGTCGAGCAGGCCCGCCTGGCCAGAAAGGCCGCCTTGCGCGCCACTGAGCCGGAGGCTGCGAGCTTGGACGAACATGCCTTCTCCGGAGAGGAGGACATGCCCACGGCCCAAGTGTCTTCGGGAGGAAAGGGCTCTGGTCGATTCGAACTCGGGGACATGCCCAAGGTGGGAAACCAGGGTCCTGTGGAGTTGGGAGATTCCGACTCGGTGTCGGGATCGCCGGAGCCAAAATGGGGGGAGACTGCGGCATCGTCGTCACAGCCACAGACATTGCCCGATGCAGGCGACGAGCAGGATGACTACTTCGAACGGCGCCGCAAGAGCAAAGGGAGGCTTCTGGGCATTGCGATTGGTCTCGTGGCGCTTCTCGTCCTGGGGGTGGTCGCTGCCTGGAACTGGGACAAGCTCATGGGCCTGGTGACATCTCCTTCCAAGCCCGAGGAAAAAGACCTCCTGGCCCATCCCAAGGATCTGCTCCGACAGGATGGGTTCGGGGCCTTCGACCAGGCCTTTGAAATCCTGGAGGGGATCTATCAACGAAAACACCTGCCGGATGCCAGGGGCCTGCAGGCCGAGACCTTTGCAATCAAGGCGCTCTACCTCCAGTTTCGCGTCCAGGATTTGAACCAGAGAGCCGACAGGATTTCCGAGCAGATGCTGCGGATTCAAGCCGATGTGCAACAAGCGGAAAAGAATCGGCCCAGGCGGTCTGGAAAGAAGCGGGCGGCCGAGGGTGCCTCAATGGACAAGGAAAAGGGCAAGGCCCTGGTCAAGGAACTGCAAGGAGAAATCAAGCGCCTCCATCGCAAGGCTGCGCGTCTTCAGAAAGAGGCGGACGGCCTTGCCGACAGGGCACTGACCTATGCCAGAGAGGCCTTGTCTGCGGCATCGACGTCCGTGACGCAGCGGGCCATGGCCGAGGCTCTCTTGGCCAAGGGCGGTTCGGGGCGGGAGGCCTCGGCTCATCTCAACAAGGCCATGGCTCTGGGCCCCGAAGACCCGGACAACTATGCAGCAAGGGCCATGTTCGAGATGGCGCACAAACGATGGCAAACGGCGCAAAAAACGATCGAGACGGCCCTGGAGATCGCGGGGAAGACCGGGCGAATGTACTATCGAGGGTCATACCTGCTGGCCAGGGTCCTTGTCGCCCAGGGCAAGGGGAAGGCTGCGGCCGAGCGCTTGGCGGCGATCCTGGCCACCAATGACAAGCACGATGCGGCCAGGGCCCTCAAGGCAGACATCGAACGGCCCTTGCCCTCCAAACCTGTTTCGTCCCTGGCCCAGAGCCGTCCCGCCGCGACAGTGGATGCCGGAGTGGTTCCTGCCAGGCCCAGGGGTACGGGGATCGAGTCAGGCGAGGAGGGCGGTGGTGGAGAGGACGACTACGATGCCCTGGTGCGCAAGGGGGACAGGTATTCGGAAAATGGTCGTGTGGCAGATGCGAAACGATACTATCAACGGGCTTTGAAGCTTCGTTCGGGCGGCGTGGAGGCACTCACGGGCCTGGCCTACTGCCACCTGGACCGCGGACAGCGGAGTCAGGCGGTCAGGATGTTCAGGCGCGCTCTGGCCAACAGCCCGTCATTCGGCGACGCCCTGATCGGACTGGCAGAAACCTACAAGAGCATGGGGCGTCTCCACAAGGCCCTCAAGTACTACCAGCGGTATCTCGACAGCCATCCCGGAGGGAGCAAGTCCGGGCTGGCCAGGAGGAATGTCGAGGAGATCAAGGACAAACTCGGGCCCAAGGAAGGCGGGCAGACGACGCCGGTGGTGGTTGAACCAGGTGCTGGTTCGCCGGGAGGCTCCGGTGCAGCAACCACCAGTCCCTCTTCCGGGGGAACGACGGGCGGCGGGGCGGGGAGCCAGGCACCGTCCGGGACGTCAGGGGATCAGACCGGGAGCCGCACAGCGCCGTCGTCTGGTGGCGGGGCGAGTGGTTCGGGCGGGGGGAGTCCCAGCTCGCCGGCGCGCCCCTCGGGTTCCGGAACGGGATCGGGTGGATCTTCCGGGGCGTCAGGGTCTTCGGGCGGTGCGGCTCCGCGCAACGACCCGAGGAAGCCTGCGGGCAGTGGTTCTGGGGCATCTTCGTCATCTGGTTCGGCAGCTTCCGGGTCGACTTCGTAGAGACTTGGAGCATCGGGCCGACGAGTCGAGCTGCTCGTCGAGAACATGGCACCGGCAAGGGTGACAGACCGCAGAGAACTCAGGAATGGTACGAGGTGACGAGCAATGAGGCGGATTCATCGAGGGACGACGATTCTTTTGGCTCTTGGGTTGCTGGCCTGCCAGGGCGTGGGGAGCAAGAAAGTCGAGGCGCGCAGGGTCGAGTGGAAACACAAGGGCAAGACTGCCGAGTTCGTGCTCGCGGGTCGCATCATGGAGGCCAAGGGGCTCGGGGCCATGTTTGCCACGAGGAAAGTTGTACTTTACGATTTGTTGGCCCGGATGAAAAAGGCTGCTGGGGATCCGAAGATTGGTGCGATCCTCCTGCGCATCGAAAATCCCCTGGGTGGGTGGGCCCAATACGCCGAGGTGCGGCAGGCCTTGTTGTCGTTGAGGCATGCGGGCAAACTCGTGGTTGCCTACCTACCCGAGGGGAGCAACGGGCCATACTACCTGGCCAGTGCCGCAGACAAGGTGGTCATGCCCGCGGGGGCGACTCTCTGGCTCATGGGGCTTCGCAGCGAGGTCATGTTCTTCAAGGGACTGTTGGACAAAATCGGCATCGTCGCGGATTTCCTGCACGTGGGGAAATTCAAGGGGGCCGTGGAACCATTGACCAGGTCTTCTATGTCCGGGCCGCTCAAGGAGTCCATGAAGACACTGGTGGATTCACTGTACCGTGCCTTCCTCGTCGAGACGGCACGGGGGCGGGGCAAGAAGTCCTCCTGGTTGGAGCATCTGATGGCCGAAGGCCCCCACCAGGCCCTGCAGGCAAAGAAGGCGGGGCTCATCGACGACGTCATGGATCTCCATGCCCTGCGTGCCAGGTTGGGCGGGGAGGGCAGCATCCTGCCGCGCTACGGAATCGTGAAGAAAAAGCCGGATCTGTCCAAGCTTCTCGGGATGCTCCAAGGACTGGACATGAGTTCCAAACCCACCAAGCCGTTTCTGGCCCTCGTGGTGGCCAGCGGTCCCATCGTGATGTCGGAAAGTTCCGATCCTTTTGATTTTTCGGACGTGATCGCCGCCGACAAGCTGGTAAAAGCCCTCGATGACCTTTCGAAGGAAAAGAAGGCGGCGGCGGTGGTCCTGCGCATCGACAGCCCCGGTGGGTCGGCCTTGGCATCGGAACTCATCTGGCAGGCTGTGCGTCGCCTGGACAAGGTCAAGCCGGTGGTGGTCTCCATGGGGAACGTGGCAGCCTCCGGCGGGTATTACATGGCCAGCGCAGCCCGCCTGGTCTATGCAGAGCCCAACACCATCACGGGGTCCATCGGGGTGCTGGGTGGAAAGATGGTCCTGGCGGGTCTTTTCAAGAAAATCGGCGTGACCGTGGATTCGGTGCAGGCTGGTCCCGGGGGCGCGGTTTTCAGTGTGACCAGGCCCTTTTCCAAGGAAGAACGCAGGGTGGTCCAGGCCATGATGGAGCGGACCTATGACCTGTTTGTGTCCCGGGTCGCCGAGGGGCGTCACAAGTCGAAAAAGGCCGTTGCCGCGGTGGCTCAGGGTCGCGTCTGGGCCGGTAGTGACGCGGTTCGAAACGGCCTGGTAGACCGCCTGGGCGGCCTGTCGGACGCTTTGGCCCAGGCACGCCGCCTGGGAAGGCTCGGGTCCAAGGCGCCCCTGTTGGTGCGGCCCAGGCCGAAGAATCCCATCCGCCTTCTCATGGAGCGCTTGGGCGGCGGCCAGTCGGTTCGCTGGGCAGGGGGCAATGGGCTGGACTTTTCGTCTCTGGCCCTCCTGGCTCGCCTGGCCCCTGGCATGGGGCTGCAGGCGGCGGCCCTGGCCCGCTCCGTGACCTGCCTGGCGCGCGAACGGGTCTTGGCGGTCCTTCCCTTCGGTCTCTGGATTCACTGAGCCGGTTTTACTCGTTCGATTCGTGGTCTTCGCAGGTTGGTCTCAAAAGGGGAAACAGGGACAGTTCCGCCCGGCGAGGCGCTCAGTATCGCCTGTTGTCCAGGAAGGACTTGTTGGGGTGGCGGCGCACGTAGTCTACCAGGATGGGCAGATAGGAGTACATGTCCGGACAGCGGATGTTGGTGTCGGCGAGGAGCCGCTCGGTGTTGGACGTGTCGTAGACCACTTCGTGGTTCATGTATTCCACGATTTCCGCCGGCATCTGGAGCGCCTGTTCCACGACTTTTAGGGCAGACATGCGTTCCACCGGACCTGCGGGGACCGTCATCTTGAGCATGCGGTGGCCGGTGAGTTCAGCGAGCCGTTCGAGCACTTCCCGGCTGGGATGCGGCCTTGGGTCTGCCAGGTGGAACGTGAGCCCAACGGCTTCTTCCATGTCGGCGAGGCGTGCCATGGCATCGGCCAGAAAGTCCACTGGGACCACGTTCACCGCGGCTTTTCCAGGCCCTATGTAGGGGATAGGGAGCCACCGAGGCAGCCGGAGCAGCGCGCGAATCATATAGTACGGTCCGTCGTACTTGTCCGTCTCACCTGTGCGGGAGTCTCCCACCACCACCGAGGGGCGCAGGATCACCGTGGGGATCCGGTCCATTTTGCGGCGCACGTCGATCTCGGCCCAGCACTTGGTTGATTCGTAGTGGTTCTTGAACCCCTGGCCCATGTCCAACTCGGATTCCATGATCCGCCCGGTCCTGTCTCCTGACACGTAGCAGGTGGAAACATAGGCCAGGCGATCGAGGTCGTTGCAGGTGGCGCAAAAATCCAGCACGTTGGCCGTGCCGGTGACGTTGACCGCGTAGGCGGTGGGCAGATCGATGGCCAGGTTGTAGATAGCGGCGAGGTGCCAGACCCGGTCTGCTCGTCTGGCCCTGGCGAGGTCTTCATCGCTCAATCCGAGGTCCGGACCCGCGGTGATGTCGCCCGCCACCAGGGTGGCCTTTTCAGCAAACCCCGGCCTGGCCTTCTCCTGGGCCTGCAGCGCCTGTTGGGCACGTTCACGCAGGTGCTCCTGGATGAGGAAGACGAAGGTGTCGTCTGGGTGCTCGTCGACCAGACGGGCCACCAGGTGGCGACTCAGGAATCCAGGGAATCCCGTCATGAAGATGGTTCTACTTGCCATGATGCAGACCCTCCCGTCTGTGGAGACTGCGCCAGGCGTCCCACTGTCAGGCGCAGCCGAGGCGGTTTCTGGAACATCGATGGGCCAGTCCGCCTGTCTTTGAGGTCGGTTTCAGACACATGCTGGTCGCCTTGGAGTATCTTCTAAGGCAAAGGGATTTGCAACTGGAGGAACCGCGTTTCAGAGGGAAACATTTCAGGCCGGGTCTGGATCTGGATCTGAATCATCCTCGTCGGAACTGTTGTCCGGTTCTTCGTCGGTGGCATCCTGGTCTGTATCGTCACACAGCGTCATGATATTGGGCTGTGAGGCGAAGATCCAGATGCTGCCTGCCACGGGAATGGCAGCGACGGCAATACCCAGGTCTGCCTGCGGGACAAAGGCTTGCATCGGTGCCCTCCAGAGTTGCCACATGCCCAACACCGCTGCCATGCCCGTAATCCAGGCCAACCAGTTTCTCACGAGGATGGTCCTGCGACGACACCAGTCGAATTTTTCGCTCAAGTGGTCGCGGACGAAGAAAGAGCCTCCCACATTCACCAGGGCGGCACCAGAGACCCCCACCAGCATCATGGCCCAGACCAGAGCAAGGGAGGGAAGGAGAAACTGTGCATCCTGGATGGAAACCTGCACAAGGAGGTTTTTGTCCGGTAAATAGGCTCCCATGGCCCAGAAGGGCAAGACCACCGAGTAGGGAAGAAGGATTGCAGCGGTCCAGGCCTTTGGGGAGAGGGGGATGGTCAAGGCTGCGAGAAATGGTGCGCCGATTTGTATGAACATGCGGGCCGAGTCCAACCAATCCTTTTCTCCTCCGTTGGAGAATTCCAAAAAAGGTGCGCCTCTCCAGGCACCCAGGTTAAACAGGCTCCAGACGGTGAGGCCCACGAGTCCCAAAGCCCAGAGAGCCTTGCCTGCCTTCATCCACCCCGGCTGTTCTTTGATGGTAGTTATGAGAACTGTGAGTGCGGAGCCGGCGAACAAGAGCCACATTCCGTAGAAAAGCCAGAAAAAAACAGACAAACGCTTGCTGGAAGAGAGCATTGCTTTCGTGGCTGACATCCAGGAAGCCAGCCTGTCTGCCAGCCTGGCCAATCTTGCTATGGACAGATGCAGTCGGTCCCTGTCGCGAAGCGCCACCACACGTCCGCTTCCCAACGCGACGAGAACCAAGTCGGCCCCGTTCAGAACGGCAGGCCGACCAATGACGGAGTCCTGGGTGACATCGACGATTCTGCGGGATCGGATCCTGGGAGCTCCACGGTGGTTTTTCCCCATGTACTTCTGGAACGTCGTGTCTGTGCCAAGACGGCCGAGAATCTTGAGCCACCGGACACGACGTTTGTCCGGGTCCAGGGAAAAGACAAGCCCATCCTGTCCCACGACCACGACCCTTCTTTCGCCGGCAGGGACCAGATTCTTGAGAGGCGCTGGTTTGGAGAGTTCGAGGACCTTTTTCCCATGAACGAGTCCAATGAGGCCGAATGGTCCCGTGGCCAGGATTCCGTCATCACTCCAGGGGACTGCCGCGGTGGTTTTTTCCGGGAGGGGTCGTTGGTCGATGTGTGTATCGTTCGGCACGATGGACAGGAGACGATCGTCGATCCCGAGCCACCACCTGCCGGTCTTGGTTTGAAACAGGGCGGTTATGTACGAGATTTCCTGGATGTCAGGGACCCGGCGCGTCCATACGATGCGGCCGTTCCAGGTCACGGCGCGTACCACGACCACGGGATCTTTTCCATGGGAGGATGCAGCAACCACGAAGGATGTGCCGTCCAGGCTCGCTGCGATCCGTCCGCTCCAGTCCTTGCCTGGATCCATTGATTTCACGGTCCAGATTTTGGCGCCAGTGGTGAGGTTCCATGCAGCCAGGTTCCCATCCCAGTCCATGCTGACGAAGCGATTCCCATGGCAGACCATGTCTCTGAAGATCGTGGGCTGCTCTGGTCCAACGAGTCTGGATGCGCCTTGTTTGTCCAAAAATTGGATCCTGGAGACGCGAAAGTAGTCTCCATCTACTTTTTTGGCCGACCATCCTGCCCAGGACACCAGGAAGCCGCTGGGGCCGCAGGGGATGACGTGATTTGCCCTGGCATCGGAAAATGGTGCTCCACGACTCCAGACCGCCAGGCTTGCGGCACTTGCCCCGCTCGATTGACAGGTCAGCAGGATTCCCACAAAAAATACGGTGCGCATCGTCATCGGCGTCCTCCAACGAAAAGATGTCGTCGAGGTCTCGTTGCCGCCCATGTTCCACGACCTGTCCAGACGAGATGACGGGTCACTGTCCCTTGTCGTGGGATTGGGCCGAGGCACGCCTTCGAGCCAGGTCTGCGAGGGCGGACCGAACTCCCGGGTAGCTTGGGTGGGCGTCGAGGAGCCGGCGGTAGTAGACGGCGGCCTCATCGAAGTCTTCCTGGGCTGCGGCCAATCGGCCCAGGTTGTAGAGGGCCGTGGCACTGTCGGGCTCCACGTCCAAGGCGCTCAGGTACTCTTTCTTTGCACGCTTGTCTTTGCCGAGAAGCTGGAAGACCACGCCCATGTTGACCAGAGGTGGGGCCCAGTCGGGCACCAGGGCCGCAGCCTTCTTGAGCACGAAGAGCGCCTCGTGGACCTTTCCGGCTTCGGCGAGACGGATGCCCTGTACGTTGTAAGCGCGGGCCAGGCCCTCGGTGGCTGCATCCCGATGCTTACCCGATGCGAGCACTTCTTCGAAAAGCCTGGTGGCATCCTCGGCATCCTTGGGATCGGTGAGCAGGATTTCGGCTTTCAGCAGGTCGAGAACTTCTGGTTCGCCCTGATTTTTCTTGGAGAGGAAATCCAGGAGTGCCAATGCTTCAGGCTTGCGCCTGAGGTGCAGGCCCAGGAGTCGCACCAGGGTCAGACCGGCCGACAGGATGGTCTGGTCCGCCTCCCAGGCCAGGCGTACGAGCCTCTCCGCTTCGCGGTATTGGCCCTGGCGCATGCGCTCTCTGCCCAGGGCATAGCACACCAGCGGTTCTTCCGGTGCGAGGCCATAGGCGCTTTCGAACCAGTGGGTGGCCTCTTCGTATTTTCCCTGGCGCAGTCGTTCCGCTCCTTGCCGGAGCAAGAGCTGCCATTTGAGGATTTGTGGTTCGTTCATGGGAAGGGTGGCTTTTCGATTTCTGTGCGTTGCTGCAACCGTGAGCCTGGCTCGTTTCTTTTGCACCATGATATACGCCGGATTGGAGGATCGTCAATTGCTTCATATCGAACCGATTGGCCTGGCCTGTTGACAGGGGCGAATACGCGCGGCAAACTGCCAGGCATACAGCGAGTCGACGGCGCAGCGATGGATTGTTTCTGCCTGCTTTTCGGCCGGCAAGAAAGAACGCAACGTCGCGCACCTGGGTCAGAGTCACCTAATCGGGGTCAGAGTCGCTCATCGGGGTCAGAAAGGAAGAATATCATGGCAAGCACGGAGCAGACGGCAAAGAGCCACCGCGACATCGTCAACAGTTATCTCGAGCGGTTCTACGGGGAACTCAACGAGGGCAGGCCCGAGGAGGATCAAATCCCGTTCAAGCTCTTGGACGACGAGGGGTTTACCGCCATCAAGAAGGGCAGCGCAACGGTGGGAATCAACGTGCTCGAGGACAAGGGCATCCTGCTCTTCTTGTCGGACATCATGCCGGTGCCCGACTCGAATCAGCTCGAGCTGTTTCGGAAACTCTTGGAGCTGAATTTCCTGGCCACATCCGACGCCTCGTTCGCCGTGGATCGGAGAAATGATCGCATCTACCTGCGGGCCCTTCGCGGCCTGGAAGGCCTCGACTACGAGGAGTTTGCGGATCTTCTCGAGACGGTGGCCCTGGTGGCGGACGAGTGGGACGACAAGCTGCGAGACGAATTCGGCACGCAGTGATGGATGGACCGTCTCCAGGCGGTTTGCTCCTTCCTGGACTCTTTTGCGTTCCTGACGAGCAGGGGCAGGGGCGACGAATCGAAAGCGGATCGTTCGGTTCTGTATTCCGCTTGGTTCATCCGAGCGCAGCGGTGAGTTTCGAAAACCATGCCCGACCAAGCGTCAGGGCCCTGGGGCCCCGAGCCCGGGCCGTGACCCTGCGCCCATCGGGCAGGTCGTCCAGAAAGTCGAGGCGGATTTCCAGGGTTTCTCTTGGTTGGAGCTTGGGAAACCGGTCGAACCACTCCACGACACAGACACCTTGGCCGAAGAAATATTCGTCCAGGCCCAGTTCCCAGGCTTCGTCTTGGTCACCGATCCGGTACAGGTCGATGTGGTAGAGAGGCAATGGGCCTGGATATTCATTGACGATGGTGAAGGTGGGGCTGCAGACCGAATTCGGTCGATCCACCAGCATCCCCTTGGCGAGGCTCCTGGTAAACGTGGTTTTCCCTGCGCCCAGGTCGCCCACCAGTGCCAGAACGTCGCCGGGACGCACCAGGCCGGCCAGGATGACTCCGGCCTGCTCGGTGGCCGTTTCCTGTTCGAGCAGTATGCTCTTGGTCCATTGGCCCATGCAAACTCCCGGATGGTTTGTCGTTGTCCGCCGTTCCTCCAGCCCCTTGGTTCGGTTCTAGCGCGTACCGGGTCTGGGGGAACGACTTTTCCTTCGAGTTTTAGTGGGGAACGCCCTTGCGTCAACTCTTGATTGGCCGCTGCAGGGCCAGCCGGATCTTGTCGCCCAGCAAGGTGAGCGAGAAGGGTTTGGGCAGGAAGGGGAAGCGTTCGTCGAGATACCCGTATCGAGCCACCATGGTGGCGGTGTAGCCCGACATGTAGAGGACTTTGGCTTCGGGGCGTAGCTTGGAAAATTCCTCGTAGAGTTCAGGACCGCTCATCTTGGGCATCACCACGTCTGTGAGTAACAGGTGGATGGGCTCCTTGTAGTCGGCTGCCAGGGCCAGGGCGCTGGGGCCATTCATAGCCTCCAGGACATGGTATCCGAGCTTTTCGGCCATGGAGCGAGCCAGGAGCCTGAGCGAGGCATCGTCTTCCACGAGCAGGATGGTTTCGTTGCCCCCGATGCGTCCCCAGGTGTCGCTGGCAGGTTTGGGAGCGGAAGGTTTGTCCTGAGCCGCCCTGGGAAAGTAGACCTTCACGGTGGTGCCCAGGCCTGGTTCCGAGTAGAGATGCACGGTGCCGCCATAGTGGGCCGCGATGCCATACACGGTAGACAGCCCGAGGCCTGTCCCCCGGGAGGGATCTTTGGTGCTGTAGAATGGTTCGAGAGCATGGCTCAGGGTCTCGCTGTCCATGCCCTGGCCCGTGTCGCTCACCGCCAGCATGACGTGCTCGCCTGCCTGGCAGTCCAATTTCTTGGATGCATAGTCTTCGTCAAAAACCACGTTGCGCAGTTCCAGGACGATGTGACCTCCTTCGGGCATTGCGTCGCTTGCATTCACCAGGAGATTCGTGATCACCTGGTCTATCTGGACGGGGTCGAGAGATACGGGCCAAAGATTGCCGTCGGACCGGACGGTCAATTCGATCGTTTCCCCAAGGATGCGTTCCATCATGCCGCTAAGATCATCGATCACCTGACGCAGGTCGAGGATTTTGGGGCGGACGATCTGGTGCTTGGAGAAGGCGAGCATGCGCTTGGTGAGCCCTGCTGACCGTCGCGCGGCCTTGAGGATTTCCTGGACATCATCGCGCATCTTGGCAGGCAGATCGCGCTGGATCAACAGGGATTCTGCGTAGCCGATGATCACGGTGAGCATGTTGTTGTAGTCGTGGGCGATGCCACCGGCCATGCGACCCACGGCTTCCATCTTTTGTGCCTGCAGGAACTGGGCCTCCAGGGCGGCGCGTTCCTCCTCGGCATGCTTGCGCTCGGTGATGTCGCGCATAAAGTGCACTGCGCCGTCCAGGACCCCCATGGCATCGAAGACGGGGTCCACGGTGACCTCGTACCAGCGTCCGCCCACGAGCATCTCCGAAGACTCGCGTTGCAGACTGCTCTGCATGCGCATGAAGGGACATTCGGGGACCGGCGCCTCGGTCTGGTGCACGATGTGGTAGCAGCGAAGCGATGCCATGTCGTTTCTGTCCAGATCGGGAAACCAGCGGTGCATGGCCTGGTTGCAGCGTCTCAGGTGCTGATGCACGTCCATGATGCAGATGCCGTCGGGCATGGCCTCGAAGGTGGCGTTCCATTCCCGGGCCGCGTTTTCCAGTTCGAGATGGAGGCGCCGCTCCTCGGTGATGTCGCGTCCCGACGACAGGGTGCCCAGAGGGTAGCCCCGTTGGTCCATCAAGAGCGTGTTGTGCCAGTCGATGAGCCGTTTTTCACCCCCGCGACAGAGGACGGCGTTTTCGTGTCGTTCGTGTAGGGCCAGGCGGCCTGCCATGACCTCCTGGAAGACGAGCCCGATCTCTTGCCGTTCTTCCGGGAGGAGACAGGTCTCGAACCAGTCGCGCCCCCGGAGATCTTCTCTGGGCCAGCCCAGGAGACGAGCCGCTGGTGCGTTGATGTATTGGATCCGGCCTTGCCTGTCGAGGGCAACCACCAGGACATGGAGCAGGTCGAGGTAGTCTCCGAGCCTTTCCCGTGCAGCGATGAGAGAGAGAAATTTCTGCGTTCTCGTCTCTTGGCTTTGCGATCCATCCCTCGTAGACATGATCCTGCGTTTCTCCTCGGACATTTCTGGAAAACGGTGCCCCAGGCTGTCTCGAACAGCCCCGACATCATGGTGTCGTTTATGAACTATGCCAGGATCTTTGGTGGGATGCAATACTTTCGTGTTGCGAGGTTGGACTGCAAGGCGGCAAGATGGTTGGCGTGACGGGCAGACCGAGCGGCAGTGGGGGCTCGTGGGGATTCGGGGGCCTGCTCGGGATCATGTGGCTGTAGACAATTAGTCTGGAATTCACTAGTTTTTTCGTTCGGGTGGATCGACCCTGCAAGATGGCTTGGGTCCTGGGCCAGTGTTTTTGGAGTGGATATGAGCATGGCAACGACACACAAAAATATCGTTTCTCGAACGTCGCTCTGGTGGGTTTGCCTGGCGGTGACATGGCCTGTCGTCGGGCCAGGGGCCTGCCGCAAGGAAACCCGTGCCAAAGGCGGCGAGGGTGCTTCGAGCAAGGCGGCAAGGCCGGCCTCCAGGGGAGCCGGCGCAAGGCTGGCCGCCCAGCCCCGGTCGGCCGCCAGGGCCCGGAACAAGGAGGGGCGGGGGGGGCTGTCGGGCAGAGTGCAAAACGGCCCGGGTGGTCCCCGATCCGTTCTCATCGACCATCCCGCCTTGCCCCGCGTGGAAGACGTGCTGTCGGAAATCAGGAAGGCCCGGGCGCTCAAGGCCGCAGGGTCCACCGAGGCACTGGTCGAGGCGGCTTTGCCGAAACTTCGGAAATGGTCGGACATGCTCATTTCGTATTCGGAGCAAGGAAAGAGACGCCAGGCAGACCTCGTGGCATCGGCACTGGCGGACCTGCAGGCCCATTGGGGCGACGAACTGTTTCCTCCAGCCAAGTTCGATGCCTTTGTCCGGGATCGGTTCGAGGTGAGAAAACGGGTGGTGTACGCAGCCCAGTTTTTCAAGCCGGTTGTCTATCACAAGGACGAGCGGGGAGCGTTTTTGAAATACTATCGCTTTTCGGTATACGTCAAAGGTCGCATCGTGTGGCGCTATTACGTCGAGAGCCTCAAGCCGGCCAAGGGGACCGAGACGTTTCTCTTGGCCAAAGTGGTGGGAAGACGGCACCTCCAGGTGGCTGATCTGGGCAAGAGACGGCCGAGCTACTGGGAGGTCCGCAAGCGCGTGCGCAAGGACCTGGCCCAGGCTGTGGCCGCAGGGCGATTGCCCCTGCAATGAGCTGATTGAAAACGGCGCCTTGGCGGATGGTTTTCTTGCAGAAAGGTGCTAAGGTTTCGAAAACCTGTGTGGCGTGAGGATGTGTTCCATGGCAAAAGATGGAAAGTCGGCATGGAGGGTGCGGTGGACAGATGCCGCTCGTCCATTAATATTGGCCGTGGCCGTTTCTTTGCTGTCGGTGGGTTGTTCCGGTGATGTCCGTGGAGTGGGGCAGCAGGATGCTGCGATGGGACGGGACAGGAGCCAGCCTCGGGATGGAAACTCGGCCTTGGACAGCGCTTCGCAGGGGGACGGATCGACGATTTGGGATGCAGCACCAACGTTGGATGCCAGGGGGGACGTCGATGGGACTCTCCCCCTGGATGCCTCGCCGGGCCAGGTGAATCCTCCCTTGGGGGGGGCATCGGGAGGCTCGGGCGGCGCAACGGCACCCAACGGCATCCAGGCATCCGGGGACGGAGTGAGCTTCGTTCTGATCGTTCCAAGTTCCTACTCCGTCTCCACACCCAATCGGTTCATGGTGGTGTATTCGGGCACGGAGCGGGCCGGCACCATGGCGCAGAATCTGGTCAACGTGCGTTCCTACGTAGGGCTCGACGACGTGATTTTCGCCGTGCTCGACGGGGTGGACTACAACGGGGACGGCCAGGCCGGTGCCACGGTCATGGATTGGGTCCGGGCGCACTACAATATCGACAACGATCGCACGTATCTCTTCAGCGAGTCTGCTGGCACCACGGCGGGCCTGCAGCTTGGTTTGCAACTGCGTCAGTCCTATTTTGCCGCCTACTGGGCCAATGACGTCAATGCTTCTGCGACACCCGTCAGGTCGGCCGGCGACCTGGGCTTTGCGCCCTGGGGAAATGCCGGGCCCGGGGGGGACTATGCCGACGCCAATGCCATCGTCGACGGCATGCGCAACGCCGGGTATCGACTTCCTTCGGACGCCCCGTACAGCGGGTCGGGATCAAACCAGCATGGGTCTACCGACCAGTTTGTCAATGCCTTGCGTTTTTTCGAGGGCAAGAGCAGAAACTAGCTCGACGGGATCAGGCCGGTGAGTCGACAGGCTCTGGCCGAAGGCCCTGGAATTGCAACGAGGAGTGAGCATGGAACGGGAGTCCAGGTCATCTGACCCTGAGGACAAGAATCGTCTCCAGTCGGCGTTTGCCAGTCTGGGCGGGCTGCTCGCAGACGCTGCGGTGAGTCCTCCTGCTGCGGCTTTGTACGTGGGAGTCGTCCTTTTCCTGCTGGACCTGCGTGGCATCCTGTCGCTCAGCTACTTTGGCCATTCCAGCAAGGAGGCTGCCAGGTTTGCCCTGGAGCATCTCGGAGCGCAGATGGTCCGGGAACAGGTCCGCCTTCTCTTTTTGCAGGCTGCAGTCTCTCTCCTCGGTGGATTGGTCGTCTGGGCCTTGCTGGCGGCCAGAGACTGGGTCCGCGGGAAGAGCCCGAGGAGTCGTTGGTGGCGGCTTGGTCGCGGAATGGTCGCGGCGGTCCTGCTCCATGGCTATGCCCTGGCCAGGACCATGGCCTGGATGCCAGCGATGCTGGCGGACCAGTGGTATCTTATGGGTGGGTGGCGTGCCGCTTTCCAGACATTCGTGACCGATTCTTTGGGCGTCGTGGGAGTGGATTTCCTTGCAGGGTGTCTGACCCTGGCCTTCGTCCTGAGTCCCCTGGCCCGGGCCGAGGTGCGACGCGCCCATCGGCCTTCGCGCTGGTGGCGCAGGGTCCGGCCGGTGAAGCTTGCGATCTGGGGTGGCCTGCCCGTCGTGGTGTTGGCAGGCTCTCTCGGACTGGTCACCTGGTTTCTGACTCCAGGGCCCGCCCTGGGAAACGAGGGCCCCAATATCGTGATTCTCGCTTCGGACGGGATGCGCACCGACCGGGTCTATGATGCCCGGATTGCCCCGGGATTCGCCAAGTTGGGGGCGGACTCCGCGGTATTCTACCGGGCCTATACATCGCTGGCGCGGACCTTTCCTTCCTGGGTCAGCCTGCTCACCGGGCGTTTTCCTCATTCCCACGGGGTGCGGCACATGTTTCCGAGCCCCGGGGTGCTGGCCCGTATCGGCCCCACGCTGCCGAGGGTCCTGGCCGCTGCGGGTTGGAAGACCGCCGTGGTGTCGGACTATGCAGGAGAGATTTTTAGCCGCGTGAATCTGGGGTTCCAGTCGGTGGATGCGCCGTCCTTCAGTTTTTCAGAAATCGTGCGCCAAAGAGGCCTTCGGATACATCAGAGCCTTCTGCCCTACGTGACGGGATCCATCGGCCGCAGACTCCTTCCCCTGGTGGACGGGTTTCCTGACTCATCCGACCCGTTCCTTTTGGAACGCAGGGTCCGGGCCAGGTTGCGGCGTATCAAAGACAGCAGACATTTTTTCCTTCTCGCGTTTTTCTCTGTCACGCATTTTCCCTACTCTGCTCCCTGGCCCTACTACCGCCGATTCGTAGAGCCGGGATACCGCGGGCCTTTCAAGTATTCCAAGACCAGGCGCCTGGGTGAGGGGAAGCCTTCCCGCGCAGACATCCGGCAGGTGCGTGGGCTCTACGACGGGACCATTGCAGCGGCCGACGAGGCCATCACCGGGGTCTTGTCGGAATTGAAGCGCCTGGGACTGTCGGGCCGCACCATCGTGGTGGTCACAGCGGACCACGGCGAAAATCTCTATGAAGCAAACCTTGGCATGGGACACGGCGACCATCTTCGCGGTGAACAGGCGCTGCGCATCCCGTTGATCGTGCATGTGCCCGGCGCCAAGAAAGTCCAGGTGCGCAGCCTGGTGCGTGACGTGGACCTGGCACCGACCCTGGCCGCCCTGGTCGGGGTGCGACTGCCCAGGGCGGACGGGAAGGACGTCAGGCCCTTGATTCGCGGAGAAAAAACAGACCTCGGGCTGGACGCCTACTCGGAGACAGGCCTCTGGTTCACTGCTTCGGGGGAAGGGTTCGAGGCCAAGGACCGCATGCCCTATCCCGAGGTGCTCGGCGGTCTGCTGGAAGTAGACCCCAACAAGGGCTTTCTCATCCGAGTCAAGAAGCGCTACGAGGACCTGGTGGTGGCGGCGAAGCATCGGTGCATCGTCTCGGGAAAGTGGAAGCTCATCTATGCTCCCTTGCCCGACGGGGTCCACCTGCGCCTCTACGATGTCATCGAGGATCCGGTCTCGGCGCATGACCTGGCTGGGCAGCATCCAGACGTGGTGCGGCGGCTCTGGAAAAAGTTGAAGGCCTGGATGCTCCGGGATCCCAGGGCCCGGATCGTAGGAGACTATGTGTTGCCCAGGCCTCGGGAGGGCGCAGGACAGTGAAGCGGAGCATTTGGGCCATGCCAGTGGGCGTGGGTTCGACCCTGGGCTTGTCCGCCCTGTTGATATGGCTAGCCGCCGCACCCCAGGACATGTCCGACGACCTGGATGGTGAGACCTCCGTCACTTCGACGGTTCAGGGCCAACCCGGTGGGAAGACGGCTCCAGGACCTTCTCCCGGCCGTCCTGGTGAGGTGCGCCTCGCCAGAATGGCCGACTTGCTCGGCCAGGCCGATTATTCGGGCCCCAACCCCAAGAAGGCCTATTTTGCCGCACACAGTCATTGGCTCAAGATGGTCGATCCCTATGGTGACCTGTCGGGAGATCGGGCCTTTTTGCGCCTGAAGGTGGCCTTCCTCGTCCCGGATGTTCCCCACTATCTCGACCCGGGATTTCCCAAGGCCCGTTCTTTTCTTGGTGGGGGGGAGAGAATCTGGTCCTATGGCAGGGGGGTGTACGAATCTCGCCTTGCGTTATTTTCTCCCGTTGAGAGATCGCGTGCCACCACGCTAAACTTTCCGGTTCGACTCAGGGCCGGTTCGATCCTCTGGTTCGGAGTGGGGGGCATTCCGAAGGCGCGCAGGAGCGGCCGGCTGGAATTCTGGATCGATCTCCATGCCAACGGGACGACCACCAGGCTCTGGCACAAGACCCTCGGCCCATCGGAAATGCTGGTCTGGCACGAGGACCGCGTGGATCTTGGTTTTGTCACAGATAAAAATGCCAGTCTCGTTTTCGGCTGTCGGGGCCAAGGCGCCCAGGGTTTGTGGCTCGATCCGGTCATCTGGGCTGCAGGCAGGCGGTTGCGAGACAACGTGGTCTTCGTCGTGGTAGACACCATGCGCCCGGATGCCATCCATGCCCTGGGCGGCAAGTATGCCCGAACGCCGAACATGGACCGCCTGGTTCACGAGGGCACGGCGTTTACCAATTTTTTCACCAACGGTGCCTGGACCAGGGCTTCCTTGGTCTCCTTCTTTTCAGCGAATTATGCCTCGTCCGTTGGTTTGACACCGGACAAGTTTCTTTTCCCTTCCAGGGTGCGGGAGGTTTTCTATCGGCGCCGGTTGCCCCAGTTTCCCGCGCATATGGAGAAACTCGGGTATGCCGTGGCGGCGGTGGTCAACAATTTCTTCGGGCTGCCCTACACGGCGGTGGGCGTGGACCATGGATTCTCCCGGTTCACGGATGTCAGGCACCCCAGACTCGACAGCCGGGCCATCACCAGGGCGGCGTTGCAGTTTCTCCAAAAAAACAGGGAGCGCCCCTTCTTTCTCTATGTGCACTACGAAGCGCTCCATGACTACGACCACCGCCCGGACTACTGGGCGTCCAAGTTTCCGCTTGGAGGCCCTTTGCGGATGGACAAATACTGGCGGGCTTATCTTTCATTGGGAGCCCTGGTGGACGCGGAGGTGGGCAAGCTCGTGACTGCCCTGGATAGGCTCGGTCTGCGGCGTCACACCCTGGTGATCCTCACGGCGGATCACGGTGAGGTCTTCGACGAGCGACATGACTTTTTCATCCCCTTCTTTCATACCAAAACGCTGCACCAGCACGCCAGGTCGGTTTGGGACGAGGTGCTCCACATCCCCATGATCTGGTCCATGCCCGGCCGGATTCGGGAGGGAACCAAAGTGCCTGTGCAGCTTCGGGCCATCGATCTGTTTCCCTCGGTTCTGGATTTCCTCGGTTTGTCCTCCATGGGATCCGTGGCAGGGCGGAGTTTTGCGTCACTCTTGAAGCCCAGAGCGTTGCACGGAAAGGTGATGGCTGACCGTCCCGTCTATTCCGAGGGATTTCATATCCGGGCGCTCCGGAAAGATGGATTCAAGTATGTGTTTCGTGATCCGGCAGCGGACCGTTTCCAGGTGCGCCGGAAAATGGTAACCAGGCCCGAGGAGCTCTTCGATCTGGCGAAGGATCCCCACGAGGTGCGAGACATTGCTCCTTTGGAACCGAAGCGGACGGAGCGCATGCGTGCCGCCATGGGGCGCATTCGAAGAGAGAGTCTTCCGGAACGTCTCATGTCCGGAGTTTCCCAGACAGAGGGTATCGTTTACTTCCAGTATTGTTCTCGTGGCAAGGAGACGCAAAAGCTGCATTTGCTCATCTGGAGCTCAGGAGAGCGAAGATTGACTCTGGCAGGGGCCAGGGGATCTGTTGTCGCGCGTCCCCAGGCCGTCCGGGAGGTCTGTCACGCGACAGGT
Organism: uncultured Myxococcales bacterium; assembly: GCA_964539505.1. Lineage (GTDB taxonomy): Bacteria > Myxococcota_A > Polyangia > HGW-17 > SLPX01 > CAZIJS01. Next base: position 2,234 of record CAZIJS010000048.1, on the reverse strand, counting down.
CTGGTTTCAGGAGACAGGCGAACCGGCATAAGATGCAATGGGAAAGCCGCCTCGGTCTCGGGACTTGCCATCGACCTGACATCCGGCCCTACTTGCAGTGCCGTGGCGCTTGCTCTTGCCGGGCCTGTCTCGTTCCAGGCGAAAGAAGGGCGAAAAACGGTGGCTCCGAGTCAGGTGCATGTGGGGCCATTCGGTTTGCCCTTTCTCTCTTCGAACCGCATCGACCCATCGGATCCTGCGTTGGTGTCGCCGGACAAACCGGCCGTATTGGACCAGCGGGCCTCGGGCCTCTTTGTCTGGACGAATCACCAGACTACCATGTATGAAGATCCCCTGTCGTCGCAAAGAACTCGCCGGTCCGACAGCCTTGTGCGCATGAACCTGCTTCGGGGGGGGTACGTCAAGTCCCGATCGAAATCCCGGTGATGCCTGGGATCACGGCTCAGGGAGGATGAATCCGGTCTGGTCCGCGATGTCGACTCGTCGTTTGATGGCTTCATGGAGTGTCGAGCTTCTCCAGATGGGGATGATGAGGCCGGGAGGCAACCAGACCATGCTGCAGGATCTGTGCCGGCCCACCCAAGGGGGCACCATCCGAGCAGCAAACCTCAGGTCCCGAATCATGGTCTTTCGCAGAGAAGGTGAGCGCAGTGCCTTCTGGGGATCCCGGAGTCCCACGGCCCTGGCCAGTTCCAGGAGTTTATCGGTCTTGTAGGGTCTCTCCCTGGAGACGGCCGCAAGAAATGCCCAAAACAGGCCTTCCCGGTTGGCCTGCTCTGCAAGGATTGCCGCCTGTTGGTAGATGCGCATTGGGGACGACGAACGGTGGAAGAAGCGTACCCGGATCCTGGCTCCCCATCGGGATTGCAGTCTCTGCCAAGTTTTCAAAAAACTCCATGTGTCGTAGCACATGGGATTGCCGAACAGCCAGACCTCGACCTGGGCGTCACGTCCGCCCAGGGTGGGACGTCCCGGCGGGATACCGGGCAGGGGCCTCCCCTGGGCGGTGGGCCTGTTGATGTCGATGAGGGGATGGAACGCTTTTTCCATGATGGTGGCATAGAGGTTTCGTCGCGTCACGCCTGGCTGCTTGATGAGCCTGCGGGCCTGGACTTCCGCCTGGGCGACCAGCGCGGCATACCGGGCTGCCGACTTTGCACCACGGATTCGTCGGCCGTTGATGAAAATCGTGGGAGTGCCGGTGACACCGGCCACCTGTCCCTCGGCCCGGTCGGCTCGAACAGAGGGGATGTGACGGCTCGATTTCAGGGCCGCATCGTACCTGGCAAGATTCAGGCCGGCTCTGCGGGCCGCCGCCCTCAATCGAGCTGGTGTCAATATCCTGGCAAGCCGCCAGACCTGGGCCTGGAAAGCCCAGAACTTCCCTTGGAGATGAGCCTCCACCGCGGCCTGGGCCGCCAGCTCTGCGTAGCGGTGGAAAGGAAGTGGAAAATGCTTGAAGACGAGCCGCACGGTCCGGGGATGTCGAGCCTGGAGGGCCAGGAGCTTCGGCATGGTCCTGGCGCAGAAAGGACATTGGAAGTCGAGAAAGGCCACGATGGTGACCAGCGCGTCGGGCGGTCCCTTCGAGGGGGCACGGGCCACTGGAACGTAGACGATATCGTTTGCCCGAACGGAGACGGACGCCAGGCAGATGGCGGAGGTAAGCAGGCAGGTGACTGCTGTGCGCCGCTGGCTCATGGTCACTCCTTGACCCGCTCCACGAGATAGACTCCTTCGATTTTTCTCAGGGCGCGAATGACCTTTTTTATCTGATCGACGTTTTCCACTTGAAAGTGGAATTCATTGATGGCCCTTCCTGCCTCGTCCGCCCGGCAGATGGCGCGCAGGATGTTGATGTTGAGCTTGGAGAATGCCTTGCTCATGAGTGCGAGCAGGCCCGGCTTGTTGTCCGTGTGGACCCGCAGCACAACCGGGTGGAGCCCCTTGGCCTTGGAATCCCAGCTCACGTGGACCTTGCGTTGAACCGGCAGATTCTGTGCTTTGCGGCAGTCCGCGATGTGGACGGTCACCCCGCGACCCCTCGTGATAAACCCGATGATGGGATCGCCGGGCACGGGGTTGCAGCATCTGGCCAGACGGGTGGCCACGTTGCTGTGGCCCTGGACCAGGATGGCGTTCGCCGACCTGCGCAGTCGTTTGATGAACCCCTGCGGTTCTTCGAACTGAGCCCTGAGCATGGCCGTGTCCAGTTCTTCTTCGGGTGGAAGAAG
>CAZIJS010000047.1:0-23924 GCA_964539505.1 uncultured Myxococcales bacterium | reverse complement strand
TGTAGTGTTTTGTCATCTGTGCACTCCCCTCGTTGAAGAATCCGACAGTCCTGATATTTTCCCGAACCGACGTTTAGAATATCAAATCCACTGTCGTTGTAAAGGTGTCATTGATGTGCTCGTAAGTACGTCTATTGCCCTGTCGTTTTTTCGGTTCGTCTGGAGGCCTGGTTTTCTGTGTCGAGGAGAATCAGGACATGGTCAGGTGGGGATTGGGCCTGGGACACTGGATGGAGTCGGGGAGGGTGGGCTGTGGGAAAGGCGGCCTGGTCACTCCCCGCAGCCGGCGGTGTGTTTATAGAATGAGACGTTGTCGTCTACCGAGTTGACGAGGATGAAGACATTGGTCCTGGGGACGTAGCGCCACCGTCCGAAGGTGCCGTTGATTGCGGCTTGGGCCGGCGCACCCTGGGCCGACCCCTGGTGCCAGTGCTTTGTTTCCAGATCCAGGATCCAGGGGCCGCCTCCCACCCAGGCCACCAGGGCGTCTGCCACTGGGTCGTAGTCGAGGCCAGGACCGGCGGCCGTGACCACCTCGCCGCCCGTGGTGTGGAAGATCTGGTCGTCGTGGCCTGACACCTGGTCCTCGTTGGAGAAGTCCGCCCCACCGGTGGTGGCCCAGTCGTTGGTGACGATCTGGTCGTTTTCGATGTCGTAGACCATGACCAAGCCGCTGCCCAGGCACCAGAGCAGGTGGCGCTTGCTGTCCACGGTGCAGGACTTGTCTCCCCAGACCTGGTAGCGGGGCCAAAGGGGAGTAACGCCCAGGTCACGGATGACCTGGTATCGGTTTGCAGCGTAGTCGTAGGCAATGAACTGGGTGGTCACGTGCAGGAAGACCAGTCCCGTGGCCGGGTCGTAGGCACTTGCATGGGAGTAGGAATGGGCGGATTGCGGCTCGTCGGCTGGTTGGCGATCCTCCCATTGCAGGGTGTCGGAGTCGAAGGTCCATGTGACATGGGTTCCTCCTCCGTCCTGCCATCGCGAGCCCCCCCAAGCATAAAAGCGGTTTGCCTGGGTCAGGTACTGCAGGCCTCCGTAGCTATGGCGCGATACGGGACGGCCGTCTGGCAAGGGGTCCTGGTTTTTGTACTCGATGGGAGAGGGATCGGTGAGGCGTGCCCAGCTCAGGGTGGCCAGGTCGAATCCGTAGAGCTCGTTTCCCGGGTAGTCGTTGTGCCCTCCGCCGAAGACGAGCATGCGGTTGTGCAACGGGTCGTAGGCTCCGCCCGACCAGGCGGTGATCACCGTGTCGCAGTTTCGGTCCGGGATGTCGGGGCAGACGCTGCGCATCAGCGAACCGGGAGCCTGGTACCAACTGTCGGGTGGGAGATCGCGCAGGGTCGTCTCCATGTCGCTGTGGGCCGGGTGGGGATCGGTGCAGCTCCCGTCTGCCAGCGGCTGGTGGTTGCCCGAACCGTCCGGGTCGGTGGAACCGTCGGATTCAGTGGATGCGTCGGTTCGGCTGGATGCATCGGTCTGGTTGTCGGCATCCTGGTCTGTCCTGGCCGCGTCTGTGCCGGATGGCCCGCCATCGGTTCGGCCCTGGGACTTGTCGTCGTGGCAGGCCGACAGGAGCATGGTCAGGCCCAGGATCGCGGACCAGGCCGCGATCCGGGATCGTTTCGTTGCACAGATGAAGGGAATGAAGTCTTGTGTGGCTCGCATGGGGCTCCTCCTCGGAAAAAATCTGTTTCGAGGCAGTGTCTGGAGAAGATAGCATCGAATGCTGGGCTTGGAAATGTGGAAGCCGGGCGGGGGGGCAGGTGGTCCGGCGGGGCAGGGCCACTCGCAAGGCTTGCCATGCGGCCTGGTGGAGGCTAAACCTCGCAGGGCGCTTGGATTGGCATCGAGCGCCGACCTGGTGGCAGGAGAGACAGACGGCTGTGAAACCTGCCGGACGGTGAGAACGGCGGAACGGCGGGAACGGTGGGAACGGTGAAAACGCTGGGAACGGCGGAACGGCGGAACGGTGGGACGGTGGGCGGTGGGCCGGTGAGAACGGCCGGACGGAGGGCCGGAGGGCCGGTGAGAACGGCCGGACGGTGGGGCGGTGGGAACGGTGAAAACGGTGGGACGGTGAGAACGGTTGAGAGGAGCGGACTGGAGTGGGAAAGCTGATTCGCAATGCCCTGTTTGCCTTGGTGCTGGCGGCACTGGTCTACGCCGGTTTTTCGGTATTTGCCGACCTGCACAGGGTGGCCCATGCCATCGAGGGGTTTCCCGCGGGGTTCTTTTTCGCGGCTTGCGGCCTGGCCATTGCCAATTACATGGTGCGACTCGTCCGCTGGAACCTGTATCTGCGCGTGGTGGGGGTCTCGGTGCCCGGGGGCACCAGCGCCCTGGTCTTCTTTTCGGGGCTGGTCATGGCCATCAGCCCGGCCAAGGTGGGCGAGGTGCTCAAGTCCTATCTGCTCAAGCGCGCGGCCAAGGCACCCATGGCCGACACGGTGCCCGTGGTGGTGGCCGAGCGCCTCACGGATCTGGTGGCTGTGCTCATCTTGACCTTGGGTGGGGTGGGTTCGGTCTCGGGCGCCTGGCCGGTGGTGGTTGCAGGTGGGCTGCTCGTGGCCGGGCTGCTGGTGGTGGTTGCCTGGAAGTCCCTGGCCCTGGGCATCCTGCACCGGGTGGGGCGAATCGGGCGGCTGGCGGGCGTGGCGCGACATGCCGAGCAGTCCTATTTGTCCATGGCGGCTCTGGTGCGGCCCAAGAGGCTGGCCTGGGGCGTGGCGTTGGGCCTGGTTGCCTGGCTCTGCGAGGCCCTGGGGTTTCATCTGGTGCTCTCGGGATTTTCGGGAATGGACCCGGAGCTTGGGCGTTCGGTCTTCATCTATGCGTTCAGCACCGCGGCTGGTGCGGTGAGTTTTCTGCCGGGCGGGCTGGGCGTGACCGAGGGCGGGCTGGTGGGCCTGACCCTGGCCATGGTTTCAGGGGCTGTGCGGAGCACGGCGGTGGCTGCCACGGTGCTGGTGCGGATCGCCACGCTCTGGCTGGCCGTGGTGGTGGGTTTTGGGGCGTACGCCCTATTCGAGGTTCGGCTTCGGAGCGAGGGCAAGGGGCCGTCGGACCGGAGCAAGGGGCCGTCGGACCAGGGCAAGGGGCCGTCGGACCAGGGCAAGGGGCCGTCGGACCAGGGCAAGGGGCAGTCAGGTGCAGAAGCGCACCAGGAAGATCCCGAGCAGGAAGAGCAGGCCCACCGAGAGCCAGAAAATGGTCATGGGCCTGGCCGGTGATTCGTATTCCGGGTAATAGGCGCCGGCTGTGAGCAGGTCGCTGGGTTCGGAGCCCACGGTCTGGAGCTTGTAGCGGTTGAACCGGCGCCACTGGGCGAGCACCACTTCCATGTCCGCCTGGGTGACGATGCGGCCCACCTGGGGATCGAAGAGTACCATGTTTTCTGCAAGGGCGGCGGCAAACAGCAGTTCGAGGAACTGGCGGGTTTCCTCCGGGGTCAGGCCTTCGGGCAGGGTGCAGTCCAGGCCGGCCCTGCCTCCCGAGGCAGTGTGGACCGACATTTTGCCGAAGGGGCGCTCCACCACAAAGCGGCCTTGGGCTCCGGCTTCGGGATGGGCCTGGTTTGGCTTGGCACCCAGGTGATGGATGAGTCGTTCCACGAGCCCTGGGGGAGGGTCCTTTGCGTTTTCCGGGGTTCTGATGGCCAGGTCGTAGCCCATGGATTTGGCTCCGGGAGGATCACTGGGGATTTGGCTGTGGGATCACGGGAGGCACCACGAAGTAAACGGTTCGTTGGTCCAGCAAGGCGCCGCCTTCACCTCGCACGCGAAGGATCGTGGTAAAGAGCTGGGCATCGTCCGGGGCTGGGGGCACGGCGCTTTGGGGATCGGCCACCAGGAGTTTCCAGCAGAGGCTGCTCGATGGTGGCACGGCCTCGTAGGTGTCGTCGAACCCGTCGCCGTCGCCGTCGTCGGTGGTCAGGCCGCCGGGGCAGGTGCCGGTCCCGTCGGCGTAGACCTCGATGTGGTCGATGAAGGCTGCGGCCACGTCCAGGTCTTCGCCCTGTGCGGTTTGGTGCTGGGGGCCGTTGGTGGCTTCGATGGTTACGGTCTGGGGGTGGGCGGCCAGCAGGGCCTGGATGGCGCAGACCATGGCATTGGCGGCCTGGTCGTCTGGTCCGGACAGAATGGCCCGGCCCTCGTAGAAGGGATCGCTGCCCAGGGCGTTGCAGGCAGGGGTCTGGGGCAGGCTCGTGATGGTGGGCACGAGATCCACCCTGGGATCGCCCCCGGCCATGGCCAGCAGGTCGTCTTTCAGGCTGCCCAGGTAGTCGTTGTCCTGGCCGGGTGAGCCGGTGACGCCCACCACCCGGATGCCGGCGTCGGCCAAGGCGTCGTAGGCGAGCTGGGCAGTGTCTTGTCCGTACCAGGCGTCCTGGGAGAAGTCTTCGTCGGTGGAGAGCAAGATGAGACTGAACGCATCGGGCCTGAAACAGGCCACCCCGAGACGTGATCCGTCGCTGTCGCAGGACCCCTCGATAGTGGCCCGCATGGCTCGGATCTGTTGTTCGTAGTCTCCGCCGGTGGCCAGGGGCAGCAGGGACTCTGTGCTCTCGTCGTCCGGCCCAGGGTCGGACAGGAGGTTGTCGTCGTCGATGGGCTTGATGTGGAACAGCACGTATCCCTGTTTTCCTACGGCCCCGACGCCGGTCTGGAGGTCTGCCACGCAGAGGTCCGTCTGGGGCGTCTGGCCCTGACCGCAGACGAGCTGCGTGAGGGCCTCGGAGATGTGGGTCTTGAGCGCGGCCGCCTCGTTGGACATGGAACCGGACACATCCTGGAGAATATAGAGGTCGAGGGCCTGGAACGAGGTGGTAAAGGAGAGCTGGTCCGATTTGGGGCTGGATGACTCCTGGTAGGGGACCATGAACACGAAGTCGCCCCTGGCCCTGGGGTTGTCTTGCCCGTCCAAGGGGTCTGTGCCCGCCACCTCTTCCACGAGGTCTGTGACCGCGTCGTGGTCGCTGTCCGGGTCGGTGCGATCCGTCTCTCCCGGATCCAGGACGCCGTTGCCGTTTCTGTCCTCGTCGCCGTCGGCCAGGCCGTCGTCGTCGCTGTCTCGGTCCAGGTAATCCGGCAGCCCGTCGCCGTCGCTGTCTGCCGGTTCGGTGGCGGGGTCGTCGTCTCCTGCCTCGACGGCATCGAACACCCCGTCGTCGTCGCTGTCCCGGTCCCGGTAGTCGGGCAGCCCGTCGCCGTCGCTGTCTCGGGTGCCTTCCCTGGCGTCTGGGATGGAGTCGTTGTCTGAGTCTGGGTCCCGAAAGTCCGGGGTGCCGTCCTGGTCGCTATCCAGGGGTTCGTCCGGGTTCGGCCCCAGCTCGGTCACGTCCAGGATGCCGTCTGCGTCGTCGTCCTGGTCCCGGAAATCCGCGATGCCGTCTTTATCGGTGTCGTCTGCTCCCTCCAATGCGTCACCGCGGCCGTTGCCGTCCGAATCTTGGTCTCGGAAGTCCGGGATGCCGTCTCCGTCCGAATCGGGCGGCGCCATGGGGTCTGGTCCAGCCTCCGTGGAGTCGGCGATCCCGTCACCGTCCGAATCGTTGTCGAGGTAGTCGGGGGTGCCGTCCTTGTCGGTGTCGATGTCTCGTGAGGCACCCTCGGCCTCGTCGCAGATGCCGTCGTCGTCCTGGTCGGAGCAGGTGATGTCGGCATCCTGGTCTGCTGGGCCGGAGGGAACCGGACTGCATGCAGGTGCCCATATGACGATGGCCGCGGCGATCAGGGACCACGAGCGTGGGTGACGACCCGGTGAAAAGCAACGAATGCGCATGGTAAGACCTCTCATGTGACATCCTCGAAAGCCTGGGAGGCGCTGCGATCAATGAAAGCCCAACACAGTATTTTATCACAACTTATCACAACTTTCGGCCCTGGTTGTTTCTCGTTGCACGACAGAAAGACGCATGGTGTTTTGCGAGACACAGTCGTTTCGGCTTTTCCCTTGACCCCTGGGAGCAAAGCCATATTCTCCGAATCGAAAAATCGAGACAAAGGCTCCAAACAGGGCCTTTTCCTGCCAAGGGAGGAAGCAATGAGCGGCTATCCAGAAGATCTCAAGTACACCACGGATCACGAATGGGTGCGCCTGGAGGGCAACCTGGCAACCATCGGCATCTCGAAGTATGCCGTGGACCAGCTCGGAGACGTCACATACGTCGGGCTGCCCCGCGAAGGCGACGACGTGAGCAAGGGCGAGGCGTTCGGCACGGTGGAATCGGTCAAGGCCCAAAGCGATATCTACTCCCCTGTTTCGGGCAGCATCGTGAAGGTGAACGAGGAACTGGAAGACAACCCCGAATTCGTCAACGAGAGCCCCTACGACAAGGGTTGGATGATCCAGGTGGAGATCTCCGAGCCTTCGGAACTCGACGAACTCATGGATTCGGGCGCCTACTCGAAGTACGTGGCCGAGCAGGAGTAGTTTTGCGTCACCTGGACGCCGGTGGTCCGGGGTGATTCCTTTCTGATTCGTTTCTGATTCGTTTCTGAATCGCGTCTGTCACGAGGCGGGCCGTGCCTGGTCCGCCGGGGAGCGGCGAACATGAGATATCTACCGCACACCGAGCAGGATGTTGCCGAGATGCTCCGGGTGGTGGGGGTTGGAAGCATCGACGAGCTCTTTCGATCCCTGCCCAGACAGGGGCGTCTCGATGGCGCCCTGGACCTTCCCCAGCCCATGGATGAGGCTGCCTTGTCGCGGCACCTGGCGGACCTGGCGGCCAAGAACTGGACCGACTCCTGTTCTGTCTCTTTCATGGGCTGCGGTGCTTACGCCCATCAGGTGCCTGCGGCGGTGGACGCAGTGATTTCGCGCGGTGAGTTTTTCACCGCCTACACGCCCTACCAGCCCGAGGTGAGCCAAGGGACGCTCCAGGCGCTCTTCGAGTTCCAGACCATGGTGGCCGAACTCTTCGGCCAGGACGTGGCCAACGCCTCCATGTACGACGCGGCCAGCGCCGCGGCCGAGGCGGTGTTGATGGCCAGACGCCTGCAACGAAAGCGCACCAAGGTGGTGCTGTCGGCCGGGCTGCACCCCGAGTACCGCCAGACCGTGCACACATACCTCTCCGGCATGGAGGACCTGGACGTCATCGAGGTGGGCCTGGGCCCGGACGGCAGGACGGATCCAGCCGGCTTGGCTGCCGTGCTCGACGCCGACAGCATTTGCCTGGTGATGCAGAGCCCCAACTACCTCGGGATCGTCGAGGACATGTCTGCTGCTTCCCAGGCGGCTGCTTCCGTCAAGGCGATCGGCATCGCCGTGGTGGGCGAGCTGACGAGTCTGGGGCTGCTGGAAGCACCAGGGAAGCAGGGCTACGAGATTGTGGTGGGAGACGGCCTCGGGATGGCGGGTCCCTTGAGCCTCGGCGGGCCGGGCGTGGGGCTCATGGCCACCACGGACCGCAACAAGCGGGCCCTCCCGGGCAGGCTGGTGGGCCAGACCCTGGACAGGGATGGGCGCGTGGGCTACGTGCTCACCCTGGCGGCCAGAGAGCAGCATATCCGTCGGGAGAAGGCCACTTCCAACATCTGCTCCAATCATTCTCTGGTAGCCCTGGCCCTGGCGGTGCATCTCAGTCTGCTGGGCCGCAAGGGGTTTTCCGAGCTGGCGCGGCTCAATTTTTCCAAGGCGACCTACCTGCGCAAGCGGTTTGCCCAGGCCGGTTTGCTGGCTTTTCCAGACAGTCCCCACTACAACGAGTTCGCCCTGCGCATTCCCGGCGGGGATGCAGCGGCCCTGGCCCGTGATCTCTTCGAGCAGGAAGGAATCCTGGCCGGCGTTTCCCTGGGGCGCTTCGATGAGCAGATGGCCGACTTGCTGCTGGTCAACGTCACCGAGCGTCACAGCCGCAAGCAACTCGATGCCTTTTACGACGCAGTCACGGCCCGGATCGATGCGTCAGCCAAGGGAGGTCGGTCATGAAGGCTTTGGAGACGAGGACATCTCTTTACAAAGAACCGCCCCTGTTCGAGTTGGGCGCGCCTGGCAGAAGCGGCGCATCCCTGCCCGCCATGGACGTGCCGGAGGCGGATCCCAAGGCCGAGTTTGGGTCCGGGGCGGTGCGTTCCCTCGATCCGCTCCTGCCCGAATTGAGCGAGCTGGAGGTGGTCCGGCATTTTACCAGGCTCAGCCAGTGGAACCATTCGGTGGACCACGGGTTTTATCCCTTGGGGTCTTGTACCATGAAGTACAATCCCAGGATCAACGAATGGGCGGCCAGGCTTGCGGGCCTGTCGGACCTGCATCCCTACCAGGACGACTCGCAGATCCAGGGCGCCCTGGAACTCATGTGGGAGTTGGAACGGGCCCTGGCCGCCATCGCCGGGTTCCATCGCGTCAGCCTCCAGCCCGCCGCCGGTGCCCACGGCGAGTTTTTGGGCCTCATGGTGATACGAGCCGCCTTGCGGGACCGGGGGCAACGCCGCCACAAGGTGCTCGTGCCCGACTCGGCCCACGGAACCAATCCGGCTTCGGTGGCGTTCAACGGGTTCGAGCCGGTGCTGCTCCACAGCGGGGAGCATGGCATCCTGACGGTGGATTCGGTGCGTCGGGCCCTCGAAGAGCAGGGCGCCGACGACGTGGCGGCCCTCATGGTCACCAACCCGAACACCCTTGGTCTGTTCGAGCGCAACATCCATGAGATCGCAGGCGTCCTCCACGAGGCAGGAGCATACCTCTACATGGATGGTGCCAACCTCAACGCCTTGATGGGCAAGGTCCGGCCCGCGGATCTGGGCGTGGACGTGATGCACTACAATCTGCACAAGACCTTCTCGACGCCCCACGGAGGCGGCGGTCCCGGTGCCGGTCCCGTGGGCGTGATCGAGGAGCTGGCGCCCTTCCTTCCCATGCCCATGGTGGAAAAGGGGGCCGAGGGGTTTTTCCTGGACTTCGACAGGCCCAAGAGTGTGGGGCGCCTGCGGTCTTTTCCCGCCAACTTCGGCGTCCTGGTGCGGGCCTATACATACATTCGCGAGATGGGCGCGGCAGGGCTGACTCGGGCCACGGAACTGGCGGTTCTCAACGCCAACTACGTCCGTGCCAGACTCGAGGAGCTCTACCCGGTGCAGTACCGCGACGACTGCCTCCACGAGGTGGTCTTGTCGGATCATCGCATCGAGAAGGAAACCGGTGTGACCACCCTGGACGTGGCCAAGCGGCTGTTGGACTACGGGTTTCATCCGCCCACCATCTATTTTCCGTTGATCGTCCATGGCGCGCTCATGGTCGAGCCCACCGAGACAGAGCCGTTCGAGGAAGTGGAACGGTTCTGCCGAGCCATGGAGGCTATTTTCGAAGAGGCGCACAGCGATCCCGACCTGGTGAAGAACGCCCCGCACAGCAAGGGCATCACCAGGCTCGACGAGGTGCGTGCCGCCAGAAAGCCACTGCTGCGCTGGCGTCCAGACCAGGAGAAACAGTAGAGGCCCCCTGGGGCATTCATTCTGGGTTTGGCAGGGGGTGTTTCGTTCTTTGCAGGTCTTTTCTCAGGCCATCGAGCATGGCATGCACCTCTCTTCGAGCGGCCATGCCCAGCCAGGCCTGTGGTGAGGCGGGATCGTCTTGGGCCAGCCCCTCGACCACCGCCGCGGTGCAGCCTCCCAGCACGTCGAGGTTGTAGCCGCCTTCCAGGAGCACCAGGAAGCGATCCTTGCCTGCCCTGGCTCGCTGCCGCCGCAGTGCCAGGGTCATGATCCTGTAGTCCGACTCGTCGAGCAGGATGCCGCCCAGGGGATCTGCGCGGTGTGAGTCGAACCCCGAAGACAGGATCACCATGTCCGGGTCGAAGGCCTCCATGGCAGGCAGGATCACCCGTCGGAAGGCTTCGCCATAGTCGGCGGCCCCGGATCCTGCGGGCATGGGACAGTTGATCGTGGTGCCCAGGCCCGAGCCTTGGCCCAGGTCAGTGGCCCGTCCCGTGCCGGGGTAATGGGGGTATTGGTGGAGGGAACAGTAGAGGACCCGGTGGTCGGCGAAAAAGATTTCCTGGGTTCCGTTGCCGTGATGCACGTCCCAGTCCAGGATGGCCACGCGTTGGGCTCCGGACCGAAGGGCCATCGAGGCTGCCAGGGCGGCGTTGTTGAGGAGGCAAAAGCCCATGGCTTGACCGGGCCGGGCGTGGTGGCCCGGCGGCCGCACCAGGGCCAGAGCGCTGTCCAGCTCACCGGCCAGGATGAGGGTTGCCAGCTTGGCGCTCGATCCTGCAGCGAGCAGAGCGGCCTGGAGGGAGCCGGGAGAATAGTAGGTGTCTGGGTCGAGGTATCCTGAGGCGTCGTCGAGACGGCGGTCGAGCATGTCGAGATAATGGGCATCGTGCACGGTTTCGAGCAGGTCTCTGTCTGCGGGCTGAGAGGGTATCTCGTGGAGCGTTCCGGTCAGGCCCGCCTCATCGAGGCCTGCCAGGCAGGCCGTGAGTCGATCCGGGGTCTCTGGATGGTATCCCCGCGGGCGGTGTGCCATGAAGGCTTCGTCGAATGTCAGGCCGATGTTCATTTTCTTGCTCCTCTGGTATGCTCTGCCCCAAAAGCTCGCGGCTCGAAAGATGCCGGTGGGCCGGCCCTGGTTGCGAGCCTGATTCCAGGAGGAGAATAGTCCAAACCTGTGTTCGGGAGAAGAAGTGCTTGATTTTGGGGAAAAGGAGTGACTCGTGGGCGATCCCATTTTCGTGACAGAGAGTGCAGCCATTGCCGGGGTGCGGATGGTGGCGCCCAACCGGCACGAAGACCATCGAGGATGGTTTGCGGAGGTGTTTCGCGCCGATCTGGTGAGACTGGACCAGCCGACAGCCCAGGTCAACCTTTCCGTTTCGCATCGGGGCGTGCTTCGCGGCCTTCATTTCCATCATCGCCAGTTCGACTATTGGATCCTGGTCCAGGGGCGTATGCGCGTGGGTCTGGCCGACTTGCGCCGGGCCAGTCCCACCGAGGGGGCGGGCCAGATTCTCGATCTCACCGAAGGAATGGGCCTGCTCGTTCCCCCCGGGGTGGCTCATGGGTTTGCCGCCTTGACGGACCTGCGTCTTTTGTACCTGGTAACAGCCTATTTCGACGGGACCGACGAGCATGGCCTGGCATGGAACGACCCGGAGTTTGCGCTTCCCTGGGAGCTGCCATTCGAACCCATGTTGTCCCAGAGGGACCTCTCCAACCCGGTGAGGGCGGACATGAGTCCAAGTACGCTTCCTGAATTTGCATGAGTTGCCCAAGGAACGGTTCGTTCGAAAACTTTGACTTGAAAAGAGGCGTGCATTTTTGACTTTCCCGTTTGGGTGGAAAAGTGCAAAAATCACACGTCCAGAAATTGGTCGACGGTCTAGACGACGCAGAACACAATTTTTTCGTCTGTATGCACAGACCTTGTTGCTCGGATGTGTCGAACTGAATGAACGATCGGTCTGACAAGACTCGTCCCAGGGGGAACAGACCAGGCTCAGGTCTGTCGAGCCCAGGTTTGTCGAAGCGCAGCGGGTCGGTTCCAGCAGACGAGGGAGCTTCCAAGGGAGCCGGCGGGGCATCCTTGGAGATGGGCGAGGCGCGGCCCACCGACCCCATCGAGGACATCTCCACCCAGGTGCTCCTCACAGCGCCCAGGCGCACCACCGAGTTCGGCGGGCACGAATCTTCTCCCAGGGCCGGGGTCTTGTCTCAGTCATCCCCTGGATCGACCCCAGGCGGGAAACCGGCAGCGGCCCCTGGTTCGGAAAAAAGTTCCCCGAGGAAACCTGGTGTTCCTCGTTCCGAAGCGGCCCGGTCATCTGACCTGGAAGATTCCACGGGATACAGCGGGCCCATTCCGTTGGATTCTGGTTCCGACACCCACGACGATCTCCTGGGCACGATCCTGGACCGCAGGTACCGCATCGTGCGCCTCATTGGAGAGGGCGGGATGGGCCGTGTCTACGAGGCCGAGCACGTGGGCCTTGGGCGCAAGGTGGCGGTCAAGGTCCTCCATCCCATGTATTCCAACGATCAGGAGGTGGTGGAGCGTTTTCGTCGCGAGGCCAGGGCCGCTTCGGCCATCGGCCACCCCAATATCGTGGATGTCACCGACACGGGAACCACCAAGGACGGCAGGGCCTTTTTCGTGATGGAATTTCTCGACGGGGTGGAACTCGCCGACGTAATCATCGATCAGGGTACCCTGGATCCGTACCGGGCGGCCCATATCGCGGTGCAGGTATGCCGTGCGCTGGTATCAGCCCACAAGGCGGGCATCATCCACCGGGATCTCAAACCGGAAAACATCTTTTTGGTGGACCAGGAGGGGCAGGCGGATTTTGCCAAGGTCCTCGATTTCGGGATCGCCAAGAGCACGCACCTGGAAATGACCCGGGGCGGCGGCCTGACCCAGCCCGGCTTTGCCATGGGCACGCCCGAATACATGGCGCCCGAGCAGGCGGCGGGCATGGCGGCCGACGGCAGGGTGGACATCTACGCGGTGGGCGGGATCCTCTATGCCATGCTCGTGGGGCGTCCTCCGCACCAGGGTCGCAACGTCATGGAGACGCTCAACAAGAAGGCCACCGAGCCTGCCAAGCCGCTCCATGAGTATCGAAAAGACGTTCCCGAAGACCTGGAACGCATCGTCATGTGGTGTCTCGAACGCAGGGCCGACGACAGGCCTTCGACCATGGAACAGCTCGAGTACGAGCTGCGCAAGTTTCTCTCCGGCAGACCTGCCGCCGTGGCCGCCCTCCTCGGACTCGATCCTGGTCCGAGGCTCGGGGCCGGACGGGATTCGTTGGGAGATTCGGCATCGTTGCAGGCCTATGAGCCGCCCCCCTGGGAAAAACCCACCGAGATCATCGACGAGGAGGCACCCTGGGAGCCGGACACCGAGATTCTCGACCCGTCAGAATCAAAAGAATCCCTGCCGCCCGATCAGCCCCCTGAGACAGGGAAAGCCGACGAGGAACTACCCTTGTCGCGCAAGCCCACGGCGTTGCTCCCCGAAGACGAGGTCTCTGACCAGGGGCCGGAGTCTTCCGGGGAGCAGGGTGATTTCCTGGTGTCTTCTGCAGAAGTGTCCCTGGCCCCGCTCCCCGACGAGCCCGATGCATGGTCCGAGGGGAGGACGTCCCATACTGTGGTCACCGTTCCCCCTTCGAGCCACCGATGGGTTGTGGCCCTCCTGGTCTTTCTTTCAGTGGCTGGCATCGTGACCGGATGGCTGCTTTGGCGCATGCGCCACGACGAGTCCGGGGAGCAACCTTCCGAGCCGGCTGCTGCATTGGTTTCCGGGCCTGTGGATGCAGCCGTCCCTGTGTCGGATGCCATGGCGCGGCCCAAGGCCGCAGACGTCCCTCCAGATGCATCGGTGCCGCGCGATGCGGCCATGCCTCGGCTCACCAGGAAACAGTACCGCCGGATCGTCTCCAGGTCATGGCGGGCCGCGCGTAAGGGCCGCTGGACGAAGCCTGCCTACGATAACCTGCTCGAATATCTCCGGGTCCTGGATGCTGCGAGGCCGAAATCGCGGGATGCTGCCAGGCTGCGTCGGTTCGCCAGGAAGAAGTTGCTGCGCCGGGCCACCATTGCGTTGAGGCGCAAGAAACTGACCCGGGCGGAGGCGGCGCTGCGAGACCTGCTTGCCATCACACCGAAGGACCGGGACGTGACCAAGACCCTGGCCAGCCTTTTGTTGCGCCGGGCGAGAAAACTGATCAAGTCCGATCCCAAGACCGCCAGTGCCCTGGCGGGAGAAGCGGTTGTCATGAAAGACCGGGCCGCATCGGCCAGGCTCGTCTGGGCGGAGGCCCTGGCGGCGGCGGGTCAATTGGAACAGGGGCTGGTGGAATACCGAAGGCTTTCTGGCTCTCGGGCCTTGTCCCGCAGGCAGCGCCGCCGGGTTCGACGAGAGATCCACCGTATCGAGAAAGTCTTGGCCCAGAAAGCCAAAGAGCAGGAACCGTCATCCGAGGGACGGGGCGATGCAAGGCCGCGGGCTGGAGGCACGAAACCGACCCAGGAACGCACCAGGCCGGCTCAGCGGCCCAAATCCAGGATGCGCCCAACTTCTTGAGCCAGAACCTTCGTGGTGACAAGCCCTTTGTGGGCATATCGAATGCGCCCCTCTTTGTCGAGGACATAGACCAGGGGAACCAGGGGAACAGAGGGCAGACCGGCCCTGTGCATGGTTTCCGAGTTGCCGACGAGGAGTGGAAAGGGGAGGTGGAGATCTCGTTTGAATTCTCTGGAGAAGCGGACCTGTCGGTCCGTGGCCACTGCGACCATGGCTATCTTCTTTCCATAGAGGGCCTGGACTCTCAGCATGCGCTGTAGCACCATCTGGCAGGGCACGCACCAGCTTGCCACGAAAGCCAGGACCGTCACCTTTCCCCGGGCCTGCTGTAGTGAGAATCGTCTTCCGGGCGCATCCACCAGCGGGAGATCGATGTGAATCCGAGGCCCCATGGGGGGCGCAACCGGCCGGCAACTCGACAGGGCGGGCGTAGAGGCCAGGGAAAATCCCACCAGGAGAGCAAAAATCCAGTGTTTTTCGTCTCTGTGCCTCATAAAAAAGCATCATACTCCGGCTTTCATGCCCCGGCAAAGACCTTTCCGAAAACATGACGCCAAGCTTGACATTATTGAGTGGGCCTTTAATAAACATGGCCATGCGTAAAGACACCTGGTCTGTCTCCAGTGGCAGCCAGGTGTGTGTTTCGGGTCCAGTGCCGGCGCGTGGGTCGGTGGGCGCGTCTTGTGGTGCAGGTGCATTGCCTGCGATGTGGTGGGTCGCGCAGCGACTGGATTCGGCTACTTGCGAGGAGCTGTCATGGCAGGTTGGGATTTGGTCTTCATGATCTTGTACGGAGTCGTTCTCGCGGCTCTGGCGGTCTACGGGTTCCACCGAAGCACCCTCGTGTGGCTCTATTATCGTTTCAGGAGTACGAAACCAGAGCCCAAGGGCCGGTTCGAGGAGTTGCCCGTGGTCACGGTCCAGCTCCCCATGTTCAACGAGATGTATGTGGTCGAGCGCCTGCTCGAGGCCACGGCCAACATCGACTATCCGCGCGACAAACTGGAGATCCAGGTCCTCGACGACTCCACCGACGAGACCCAGGAGATCTGCAAACGCAAGGTCGCCGAACTCGTGGAGCGGGGGCTGGACGCAAAGTACATCCATCGCGAGGACAGGCAGGGCTTCAAGGCCGGTGCTCTGGAGCACGGGCTCCAGTTGGCTCGTGGTGAGTTCGTGCTGGTGTTCGACGCGGACTTCGTACCGCGGCCAGACATCTTGAAGGAGACCATCCACTTCTTCACTGATGACGAGGTGGGGATGGTCCAGGTCCGGTGGGAACACCTCAACCGGGATTACTCGGCGCTGACCAAGGTGCAGTCGGTGATGCTCGACGGCCATTTCATCATCGAGCACACGGCCAGGCACCGGTCCGGGCGGTTCTTCAATTTCAACGGAACCGCCGGGATCTGGCGGCGCGCAGCCATCGAGACGTCGGGCGGCTGGCAACACGACACCCTCACCGAGGACATGGACCTGTCTTACAGGGCCCAGTTGAAGGGATGGAAGTTCGTCTACTTGCCCCACATCGTGTCGCCCGCCGAGGTGCCTGTGGAGATGAACTCCTTTAAGTCCCAACAGTTTCGCTGGGCCAAGGGGTCTATCCAGGTGGCCAGGAAGATCCTGCCCACCATCATGCGCAGCGATGTCCCCTGGACCGTCAAGATGGAGGCTTTCTTCCACCTGACGAACAACTTCGCCTATCCGTTGCTCTTCCTGCTGTCCTTGCTGCTTTTGCCCAACCTGCTCGTGCGCTCGGGTCATGGCTGGCGCGAGGTGCTCCTCATCGATCTGCCCTTGTTCATGGGCACCACGTTCTCGGTGGCCATGTTTTATTTGATCACCCAACGTGAAGCCGGCGAAAAGCGGTTGGGCCGAATTTTTGCGAATATCCCGATGGTGCTCTCCCTGGGAATCGGCCTTTGCGTCAACCAGACCAAGGCGGTGATCGAGGCGCTCAAGGGCAAAGAGAGCGAGTTCGTCCGCACTCCCAAGACCGGCGTGGTCAACAAGCTCCAGCAATGGACCAAGACCAAGTACCGCACCTCGCTGTCCTGGGTGCCCATCGTGGAGATTGCCCTGGGCATCTATTTTCTCATCACCCTCATCGTGGCCGCCAGAGGTGGGCACTGGCTTTCGATTCCCTTCATCTTCCTGTTCTTCCTGGGGTTCTGGTACGTGGGGCTCGTCTCGCTCTGGCACGCCATTGCCCGACGGGGCTGAGCCTTCGCTGGTTTTTCGCTGTTCCTTTCAGGCAGCATTCATGGGTGTCATCTGTCGGTAGTGGGCCTTTCGACTCGCGGTGGTCGGCTTCGATCTGCGGTTTTGCCAAGGCAGGGAAGATTGGGCGAGACTTCGCCTGGACCACTTCGTGGATGCGTTGGAAGGCCCCTTCAGGATACGAAGGGCGGCCGAGGCTGGGCTACTGCGCCTTGGGCAGGACCCGACGTCTCACGGCCGAGTCTTTGAAGTAGCGCGTCAGGATGGAGACGATGCCTTCCACCGACAGGTCCCGGACGTTGTCGTCCTTTCGGGAATACTTGGGTTCTCCGGACTTGAGCTTTGCGTCGATGACTTCCGCCAGAGTGGTTTCCACCTGGGAGCCGTCCCTGGCGTCGGTGAATGTGACCTTGTCTTCCGCCAGGCCCACGCCCAGGCCCAGATCCCGAACGAAGACGGTCTTGACATCCAGGGGTACCGTGTCCTTTTCGAACCGGCCCCACATGTCGATGGACAGGCGTCCCTCGTCGGTGATACTCAGGGTCAAGACGAACTTGCGCCAGCCGGCGCGGACCAGGGTGTCTTGGTCGATGGCCGGAAACACGAAGTGCAGATGTCCCACCGGCACGCTGTCTTCGAATCGGAGCAGAAAGACCAGGCCGTCTTCGGTGAGGGCATAGCGCATCTGGCAATTGCTGAGATCGAGCTGGTTGAGGGCACGAATGTTTTCCTGCCACAGTTCCATGGTGGGCAGGTTCTTGCGTCTGTCTGGGCCGTCGTAGCCTTTCGTGGAGATGTGATCGGGCATTCCTGCTCCCTGTCGCTGGGCCCGAAAGCACCTTGTGGGCTTTGGGGCGGAATTTGGTTGCACGCAGTTTGTCGCCTGCATAATTGTGTCTTGCACGGCAGGTGTCAAGCGTCCATGGCAACTCGGCCCTGGATGCGGCCTTGCGGCTCGTCAGGGCCGCGGGCGAAAACCACGGGGGGTCGGCGCGCCGGTGAAAGGAGTCAGCAGGGAATGAAGCAGACGGAAGACAAGCAGGGCAAGAGGGCCTCTGGCAAGGCATCGGGCAAATCCCCGCGTCCCCCCAGGGGGATGCGCGATTTTCTCGCTGCACAGGTGATGCGCAGACGCCGGGTGATCTCCACGATCCGTTCGGTCTACGAACGCTACGGGTTCGAGCCCCTGGAAACCCCGGCCATGGAGGACCTGGACGTCTTGATGGGCAAGTATGGCGAAGAAGGCGACCAGCTTCTCTTCAAGGTGCTCAAGCGAGGCGACAAGTTGCGAAGGGTCCTGGCCCAAGGAACCGGGCGGGATCTCGCGGCTGCGGATCTGGCCGACCTGGGTCTGCGTTACGATCTCACCGTGCCCCTGGCCAGGGTGGTGGCGAATCACCGGGCCGAGTTGAGCGTTCCCTACAAGCGATACCAAATCCAGCCGGTCTGGCGCGCAGACCGGCCGGCCAAGGGGCGTTTTCGTGAATTCTACCAATGTGACGTGGACGTGGTGGGAGCTTCCGGGCCCCTGGTGGAAGCCGAACTGCTGGGAGCCGCCGGCGAGGCCCTGGCCGAGCTGGGGTTTGCGGATTTTCGGATCCGTCTCAACCACCGAGGCCTTCTCTTCGGCCTGCTCGATGCGGCCGGCCTGCCTTCGGACCGTTGGATGGAGGCGGTGGTTGCCGTAGACAAGATGGACAAGATCGGGCCGGAGGGCGTGGCGGGTCAACTCGAAGAGCGAGGCATTGTCGGGGCCAAGGCCCTGGTGGACATGCTCACCAGCCTGTCTGGTCCTGGAGATCGAACCAACGAGGCCCTTTTGGCAGCCCTGCTCGAACGTGCAGGTGAGCCGGTGCGGGCCGGAGTGGAAGAACTTTCGTCCATCGTCTCCATGTGCGCCGCCGGCCCTGCCTCGGGCCACCTGGTGGTGGACCCTGCCCTGGCCCGCGGGCTGTCCTATTACACCGGGGCAATTTTCGAGATCGACAGCCCGGATCTGTCGGTGTCCCTGGCCGGGGGAGGGCGTTACGACGGGCTCATCGGGATGTTTTCCGGCCGGGACCTGCCGGCCTGCGGCATTTCCCTGGGTCTGGAGCGCATCCTGGAGATCATGGAATCGCGGGGCATGTTCGCGGGCCAGGACCACGGACCCCAGGTCCTCGTCACCACCTGGAACCAGGACCTGTCGGCTGAAAGCCTCCACCTGGCTGCGGAGCTGCGCAGGGCCGGGTTGAAAGTGGATCTGCATCCCAAGCCGGGCAAGATTGGAAAGCAGCTCAAGTACGCTGCCGGGCGCGACATTCCCCTGGCAGTGATCCTGGGGCCCGACGAGGCTGCTGCCGGGCAGGTGGTGCTCAAGGACCTGCGCCAAGGCACCCAGCAGACCCTCTCCCAGGCGGACTTGCCTTCAGCCGTCCGAAGGCTCCTTTCCCTGGGAGAGTCCGAGTCCGAAACCTGATGCGGCCCTGGGCTGCGGGGCTGCGGCTCCTTGCATCACCACCGCCCAGCAGCGATTCTTCCCTGTTTGTCGATGCCTGGAAGGGCTGAAGGCGCCCCTTGCATCCTGCCTCTCGTTGTAGTAGTGACTCGGCGCTGAGTTACATCTGGCTCGGCCTGGCGGCAGGATTTCGAAAAGTCTGTTGACAGGGCCTTCCACCCCGCATACTTTGCCGCCAGATTCAGGGAAGGATCGACCCATGAACGATTCGGCTCGAATCGAATGTCTTTTCCCCGCGTCCCGGACGGAGCCGGGTGTCGCTTCGTTGGGCCGGGAGCAAACAGGCAGGTTGACATCATGACACAAGGTGCAGGGGAAATGGCGAAAAAAGTCGCGGTGGCGCGGGGGCTCGAGAGGACCGAGCCCAAACCGTCCAACGGGCAGGTCTGGCTCAGGGCGCTGGTGGCCCTCGGCTTCCTGTATCTCTTCCTGGTCAGCGTCTCTGCCATGGGCTTGTCCTTCAAGCTCTTCGGCAAGGGGTTTGCCAACGCATTGATCCGGGAGACATCCAACCCGTTTTTGGGACTGTTTGCCGGTCTGCTGGCCACCTCCATCGTGCAGAGCTCTTCGACGGTGACCTCCATGGTGGTGGCCTTCGTGGCGGCGGGCACGCTCACGGTGGAGACGGCCACGCCGGTGATCATGGGGGCCAACATCGGGACCACCGTGACCGGGATGCTCGTGTCCCTGGTGCACGTGAGCCGAAAAAATGAATTCGAAAAAGCCTATGCTGCGGCCACGGTGCACGATTTTTTCAACATCCTGAGCGTCATCGTGATCTTGCCTTTGGAATTGGCCACGGGCTTTCTCCACAAGGCGGCCCATTTCGTGGCCACCATGCTCATGGGGTCGTCCCATGACCTTTCGTTCCACGGGCCGCTGGCCATGGCGGTCAAGCCCGTGGCCCATGCCGCGGGACATGCCCTGGCAGTCCTGGGAAAACCCTGGAACGGGGTGGTATTGCTCATCCTCTCGGTGGCGGGCCTGATTCTCTCGCTCTACATGTTGACCAAGGTGATGAAGAGCCTGGTCCTGGCCAAGGCACAAGAGCGCATCGACAAGGTGCTCACGAGCATGCCTGGCATGGGTATCCTGGTGGGGCTCGGGGTCACGGCCATCATCCAGAGTTCCAGCGTCACCACCTCGCTCATGGTGCCCCTGGCCGCAGCGGGTATCATGACCGTCGAGCAGGTCTTCCCCGTGGCGCTGGGTGCCAACGTGGGCACCACGGTGACCGCCCTGCTGGCGTCGCTCACGGGCAACGTCTATGGCCTGACCATCGCCCTGGTGCACCTGCTTTTCAACATCACGGGGATCCTGATTTTTTACCCCGTGGCGTTCATGAGAAATATTCCAATCCGCCTGTCGCAGGCCATGGGCCGACTGGCGGGTCGCTCGGCCTGGGCGGCGGTGGGGTATGTGCTCGTGGTGTTTTTCGTGGTGCCTGGCCTGGCCATGCTGGTCTGGCAACTCACGGCATGACGTGTCTGTCCGCCGCGACGTCCGGCGACGTCGCAGGCTCGGGCGAAGGGGGTCGGCTGTGTTCAAGATGATTTTCGATATCTGGAAGGCTCACAAGGTGGTCACCGGGCTCATCGAGTCCTTCATCGAGATGCTGGAAATGGATCGGGACATGTTCTTGCGGGTCATGGACGTGCTCTCGGGCACCATCCAGCGGGTGGACGTGCAGGCCGAGGTCTACCGTCGCGACGTGGAGATCAACCGCCGCGAGCGGGCCATACGGCGGGCCATCGTGGAGTATCTCACCGCCAACCCCGGCGGAGACCTGCCGGCTTGTCTGGTGCTCATGAGCGTGGTCAAGGACGCCGAGCGCGTGGGAGACTACAGCAAGAACCTGCTCGAAGTGGCCCAGGTCCTCGACAAGCCCATGGAGGACCTGCGCTACAGGCAGGAGATCTCGGAGATCGCCGAGCACGTGAAGGGGATTTTCGACGACACGATCCGCGCCTATCGCAACTCGGATGCCGAGACGGCGCGGGAAGTCGTTTCCGACGAGGCCGCCATGACCAAACGCTGTGACGCCCTCATCGAGCAGGTGGCTCGTTCCGACCTGAATGCCAACGAGGCGGTCTGCACCGCAATGCTCATGCGATTTCTCAAGCGCATCGAGGCCCACCTGTCCAACATCAGCTCGTCTCTGGTCCTGCCCGTCCACCGCATCGACGGCAGGCTCGACTACAAGTCCAAAAAGAAGGGCTCCAATCAAGCAGACCAGGCTCCGTCGGACTCGGAAGTATCCGAGTCCTGATATCCCGGGGAAACCATGCGGCAGGATCGGAGGTATCCTCGATGCCAATGCCGGGATCTCCGAGCAGGCCGGCCAGGACCATCCCGAACGGCGGAGTCGAAACACCGGAGACTGGAGCCCAGTCCAGGTCGTCGAGCGCAAATCCAACCCCAAACACAGCCAACAGGACAACCCTCATCCTGTCGCTGCAAGACAGCCCTTCAGCAGACCAACTATCTTGACACTCACCGTACTGAGGCAGAGGCCCTTGCGCTTCACAAGCGTCTTCGCGGCATCACGGCAGGAACTCTCCTCAATCCAATCATCCGATAGGGAAGGCCACCAACTTCGAGAACGGGCCTGGCGGTCCCGCGAGGGCCCCCTTTGTCGTCGGGCAGCCCTTCCGTGACCAATTCTGGGCAAACCAACACGCCGAATCTGGTATTTTGCCGCTGCTCGGGCTATATTCACGCAACGATCGCAGTAGGAAAGGCGCATGGAAAAGGCCCCGGACAGAGTCGAGCGGTATCCGCGCAAATTCGGCAAGTACCGAATCCTCAAGCCCCTGGCTGCAGGAGGCATGGGGGCGGTGTACCTGGCGGTCACAGGTGTCGAGGGCATGGAGAAACTCCTGGCCATCAAGGTGGTGCGGCCGCACCTGACCGATGCCGAGTTTATGCGACGTTTCGAAGACGAGGCCAAGGTGGTGGTGCGCCTGGATCACGGAAACCTGGTCCAGGTTTTCGAAGTGGGTGAGGTGGAAGGCCAGATGTATATGGCCATGGAATACGTGGAGGGCCGGGACCTGCGGGCGGTCTGGAACCGATGCGTGGAGAAGCGGGTGGCCTTTCCCCTGGACGTGGTGGTCCAGGTCACCAAAGACGCCCTGCGCGGCCTGTCCTATGCCCACGAGTATGGAGGCCTGGACCTGGTGCACCGGGACGTCTCCCCGCCCAACCTGCTCGTCAGCTTCGCGGGCCAGACCAAGGTTGCGGATTTCGGTCTGGCCCTCTCCAACCTCAAGATGCAAAAGACCGCGCCGGGCCTCGTGTTCGGCAAGGTGTCCTACATGGCACCGGAGCAGGCCAGGGGCGACCGGGTGGACGCCCGGGCCGACATCTACGCCTTGGGGATCATCTTCTGGGAAATGCTCACGGGGCGTCGCCTGTTTCCCTCAGGCGACAACCAGGCAGAGGACCTGGTGGCTCGGTCCCGCGGGCCCGTGGTAGAGCCTCCTTCCCAGGCTTGCGCCAGGGTGCCCCAGGAACTCGACGATGTGGTGCTCAGGGCCCTGGCGCCCAGGCCGGAAGATCGGTACGCCAGGGCTTCGGACATGCTGCGCAGCCTGGCGGAGGTGCAGGCGGCCCTCTGGCCGGACCTGGACACCGAACGGGTGACGACTTTCATGCATCTGCTCTACGGTGACCGGGTCGCCTCCGAGCGGTCCCAGGTCCAGGACCTGGTGACGGCCTCCCGGGACCTGGAAGGCGAAGGAGACGGCGGCCGCGTCCAGGTCACGGTCTCTGGGGCCGAGGCGGCTCCCTTGCTGGGTGGCCGCTACCGGCTGGGCCGGATGCTGGGCGAGGGGGCCATGGGCCAGGTCTTCGAGGCCGAGCATGTCGACATCGGCCGCAGGGTGGCCATCAAGGTCCTGCATCACGCCTACGCGAACACCGAGGCCGCGGTGGAGCGCTTCCGCCGCGAGGCCAGGGCAGCGATCCGCATCCACCACCGGGCCATCGTGGAGGTGCTCGACTTCGGCACCACCGACGACGGACGCTGTTACTATGTCATGGAACTCCTCTCCGGGGTCAGCCTGGGCGACCTCATCGCCGACGAAGCGCCCATGAAGCTGGACTGGGCCCTGGACCTTGCAGTGCAGATGTGTCAGGCCCTCGATGCCGCCCATGGGGCAGGTGTGGTGCATCGCGATCTCAAGCCGGGAAACATCGTGATCACCCGAAACGAGGAGGGTGGGGACGTGGTCAAGATCCTGGATTTCGGGATCGCCAAGTGGGTGGATGCTCCCCTTGGGGCGCAGCAAAAGCTCACGTTCGGGTCCGTGGGAACACCCAAATACATGGCCCCGGAACAGGCCACGGGCCAGGCCGTGGATCGCAGGTCCGACATCTATGCCATCGCCGTGATCCTCTACGAGATGCTCACCAAGCAAAATCCCTTCGGCGAGGGCCTACCCCAGGAGCTGCTCGCCAGAAAGCTCCAGCGCCAGCCCCTCGACATCACCCAGTTCCGGCCCGAGCTGCCGCCCGGCCTGGGCGCCACCATTATGGCGGCCCTCGACAAGGACCCCGATCGTCGCCCCGCCACGGCCTCGGAGTTCGGGGCCAAGCTGGCACGGTACCGGGATGGGCGGCGCACCGCCTCGCGATCCCTGTCTCGGTCGTCGGCCGGACCCAGCCGGGATGCAACGGGCAAGACGGTCCTGCCCGCCGCAGAGCGGGTTTCGCAGAAACGATCGATGCTGCTGCCGGCCCTGGGCGCCGGGACGCTCTTCGTGCTGCTGCTCGTCGTTTTTATCTGGGCGCCCTGGAAGACCAGGAGTCAGACCAGCGAAGGGCGGCCCCAAGGCTCTGTCGTCGCACAAGGCCGGGCGCAGGGAGGCGCTGCCGACGCTGCCGGCACGTCGCGTTCCGCCGCGGGCCTGGCCGCCGCACCGGCCTTGCCATCGAAGGGCGGCGGCGAAGGCGCCGTCCAAGGCCGGCCTGGCAGCAGGCCGGCTCAGACGGTGCCAAGGACCGAGGGGGTGCGGCCCGGCGTTGGATCCGGTCCAGTCACAGAGAGCCTTGCAGGACGCCGGGGGCAGTCCGTCGGGCCCCATGCGGGGCGGCCGTCCGTCGGGGCCTCGCCCGCATCGACGAGACGATCCGGGATCCAAAGACCTTCGGCAGCCCGGCCGCGATC